>JALUXV010000064.1 GCA_027013165.1 Alteromonadaceae bacterium | reverse complement strand
ACGGGGTTACTCGGTTGACTCGAGTGTTTACCCCTTTTATCAAAACGACTTTTTCAGTTGTTTAGGTGCACCAACGATACCCTATTGGCCAAGTTTTAACGACGCATTAACCCGCGGAAATCAACGCGCAATAGCAGAAATACCGATTACTGCGGGTTTTAGCGTTTCTCGTTTCAATACTGCTGAAAAGATCCACGGGGTACTCTCAAAGCCGCCCTTTAGCTGGTTCAAGTTGGTAGGCGCACTATGGCATACAAAATTACTACGCAAAATCTACCTCAGCCCGGAACTCACCAATAGCGCCAACATGAATAGCCTTGTAGACACTTGTTTGAAAAACAATCATCAGGTAATTCATATGTATTTGCATAGTTCGAGCCTTATTGATGGTGCTACTGGGTTGTTAGATGTGGACAAAGCATGTGAAAGAATCAAGAGTAGAATTGCTGCGGTTGTCAAACACCTGGGAAAACAGCGTATTATTAAGTTTTGTACTATCTCAGAGGCCGCGATAGCACTGAAAAACGTGTCTCACTCGCATGTGTATGATTGTTCGACTGAGGTTTTATTGTGATAGACGCCGCACCACATATAACTATGGAAATATCCATTCGTTCGGCTGTCGCAGAAGATCGACAACGCTGGGATAACTACGTCGGCAACCATCCACAAGCGACACCCTATCAAAAGTATGCTTGGCTCGAGGCAGTCTGTGACGCATATCCTCACAAAAATGCCAGCCTCATTGCGTTCAATACCAATAACGAAGTCGTGGGCGTGTACCCTGCCATATTAATGGTAAATCCGTTTATCAAAGATACTTTGTGCGCACTACCCTATTGTGATTTGGGTGGTCCGTTGACCGACGATACACAAATAGAGCAGCAATTGGAAAAAGCAATTAGGTCACGCTTTCTCAAAAGTAGTAAAAGCTTCATCGACATTAGAACGAACAGAGTTAACAATGACGTTCCTGTCGATTTCGACAAGAAGAAAGTCAGAATGTTGTTGGACCTGCCATCTTCGAGTGAGGAGTTGCTGGCGTCATTCAAATCAAAGTTACGAAGCCAAATCAAGAAAGCTGAGAAAAACGGCCTAGCCTATACCGTAGGGAGAGATACAAAACTACTTGAGGATTTTTATCGCGTGTACGCAAGGAATATGCGCGATCTCGGCTCACCTGCACATAGTAAAAAGTGGTTTCAGAGTATCTCTGAGGCATACGGTGAACATCATATACTCAGTGTTGTTTACAAAGATGACATCCCCATCGGAGCAGGCCTTGTGCTGAGAGTATCAGATAAAGCTTGTATACCATGGGCTTCAACAGTTAGAGACTACAACCGCCTTGCCCCAAACATGCTGCTTTATTGGTCGCTCCTCGGACATTGTGCCGACAACGGTATACGCAGTTTTGATTTTGGGCGCTCGACTTATGAGGAAGGAACCTATAAATTCAAAAAACAATGGGGTGCACAACCTGAATTACTGGAGTGGAAAAAACTTTATCTTTCAGGTGAACAAGAGTTTGTAGTAGATAGTAGTAATCCTCATTCAGCATTAAGAACAGCTCTTGAAGGCTTATGGCGAAAGTTGCCTGTTAGTGTATCGATAGCAATTGGATCGCGTTTGCGACCATATATAAGCCTTTAGGTTAAGCATGAGTGGCCATCGAAATCAGATTTTAGATGCCCTTAGGGCACTTGCCATAATGCTTGTTTTCTTGGGGCATTGTGTCAACAGCTATGGCTCACCCAGTTGGCTTGCCCCCTTGCAATTTGGCGGCACTGGCGTTGATCTATTTTTTGTTCTTTCTGGTTGGCTAATTGGAAATCAGCTTTTTAGTGAAAGAGATCGCTTCAGCAATATCGAAGTAGTGCGATTTTGGTTGCGACGTTGGATGCGTACAATGCCAGCCTATTTTGCAGTACTCGGCTTAACAATTACTCAGCTGTACATCACTAAAGATGCGTTTAATTTTCCTTGGGCCCACCTATTTTTCTTGCAAAATTACATTGGTGAGTCGGCAGTTTTCTTTGTGAGCTGGTCTTTATCGGTGGAAGAACAATTCTATTTGTTTATTGCACCGTTCGTCGTATTTATTACTAAACGAGACAAAGCATTCCAGGCTATTGCTCTGTTTGTTTTGTTAGTATCTCCTTCAGTTTTCAGATCGCTTGGTTTATACGAGTCGCTCCACGAAACTCATGTGCGCTTGGATTGCTGTGCAATGGGAGTTTCACTGGCATTTATTAAACATTACTACGCAGGTATCTGGTGCACTCTTAGTAGTAACATGAAGTGGCTCTTTCCACTATCTTTTACAATTTATATTCTGTTTTACATCAACAGATACAATCCCTTGTTTGGTTTTAGTGATCCTAACACTTTGCATTTGGCTATTTTGTTTGGCACCTGGATTGTATGGGCTGATTCCACATCAGTGAGAATCAAACCAACGTATCACGCCATAATTTACTTTATCTCTACTCGGTCTTATTCGATGTATTTATTGCACGTGGATGCTTTAGCACTAACTAAAAGATTTCTTACCACCGATGTGCCATTCCCCGTGTATTATATTGTTGCAATCATACTTACGTTTGTCGTTTCCGAAGTACTTTACCGCTGTATTGAAATTCCATTCATGAATGCAAGGCAACTATTCAGACTTTCAAGACCCAGAGGTATATCAAGCGGATTGGCTAAGGATGGAACACATATATGAAAAAAGTCCTACATGTTACGTATGATATGCGCATAGGAGGAACTGAAATGGTTATTCGCAATATTATTGCGAGCAACAATCATGAAGAATTCCAAATGAGCGTATATTGCATTGAGGGAACACTCGGCCCTTGGGGAGCAGCGCTATTAGATGCCGGAATTCAGGTAACCACATTTCAACGGAAAAATGGGTTTGATGTTAAATTAGTAAAGCACCTTAGATCACATGTTAAAAAAAATAACATAGACATAGTACACTGTCATCAGTACACGCCATGGGTCTACGGGACACTTGCCTCAATACTAACGAGAGCTAAAGTGATTTTTACAGAACATGGAAGATTCTATCCAGACTTCTCGACATGGAAACGCAAGTTAGTAAATCCTCTGTTAGTATCGCTGACTTCAGAAATAACAGCGATTTCAAACGCTACCAAAGATGCCTTAGTAGAGTACGAGTTTATACCCAGAAACAAAGTAGGCCTTATATACAATGGGATTAAGCCTCTGGAAATCGATCATCAACGAGTAGATTCATTACGCAAAAAACTAGGTATTCCACCCACAAGTAAAGTGCTTGGAACGATAGCAAGGTTCGACCCTATCAAGAACCATACAATGATGATTGAAGCGGTGGCGAAGGTCATCGCAAAACATCCGAATACTGTGTTAATAATGGTCGGAGATGGAGAAGAGAGAGCAAATATAGAACTTGCTATTGAACAATTTGGACTGGCAAACAACGTCATACTTACTGGTTATCAAAGTAATCCAACCGATTACTTAGGATTGATGGATATTTTTTTGTTGTCGTCTCTCAGTGAGGGAACATCAATGACACTGCTTGAAGCAATGTCGTTGGAAATCCCTTGTGTAGTGACTGATGCTGGAGGAAACGCTGAAATTATTCAAAACGGGATCAACGGTTTGGTGTCCAAAAATGACGATATCATAGATTTTAGCTTATCGATCATGACACTATTAAACCAAGGCGATCTTACTGAATATAGGCGCAATGCTCGTCAACTATTTAACAGCAAGTTTTCGAACAAGATAATGTCGAACGCGTACAGCGAACTCTACGGTGAACTCACGTGGTAAAACTATTAACCATACTCGCGTTAGTATTTACTTTTTTCAAGTTAGCCAGTAGCCCATGGTTAACGGCGATAAGCTACTCAACGGTATCGGTGATGCAGCCGCAATACATCTGGTTTTGGGCTTTTGAAGGATTCCCAATATTCAAGATAACTGCTGGACTGTCTATCATTGCATGGTGTATTTCGATCTCACAAGGAAAAGTGAACTGGAAAGTGTATAAAAGTGGGCAATTTTTCGCAGTCACAATCATTATGATAATGATGCACCTTTCAGATTTTTTCACACCGTTTAAAGATTACTCATCTCAAACAAGTTCTGATCTTGTCATCGGTATAATGTTCACCATTTGGATAATGTACGCAATAACACTGGGCTTACTCAATGATGAAGCTGCCCTCAAGTATTTTGCAATCGTTATGATCTTTATTGGTGCTTATTATACCTATTGGGCAAATGATCATTACCTTTCTGGCAATTGGTCCATGTTTAGGCAAGGCAGATTAGAGGGCGTCCCTCGCAGCCCTTACGGTGATGGAAACACCTTGTCGATAGTACTAATAATTAGTCTCCCATTCATAATGTTTGGGATTCAATTTTTTAAACACAAAATGGTAAAAGCGTTGTTGATTTTGCTTATTCCATTATTGTGGCACGCGCTTATTTTGTTTGCATCTCGTGGCGCATTTTTGAGTGCAATATGTATTACCGGTTTCGTGGCACTAATTGTAAAGTCAAAGTCGTTAAATATATTGCTAACCGTTGGTTTTGTTGCTGTTTTGGCTTGGCAGGGAGGTACGATGATGCAACGCAGTACATCCACGGTAAGCGCTGCGGCGGCAAAAAATTCAGAAGAACCTCTCAACCCCAGACTAGCGTCTTGGCAAACGGGTATAGAGCTAATAAAAATGCACCCGCTGTTTGGTGTTGGCCCCCAACGCTTTCAGCATGCTACTAGAGTCTATTTCCCTGACAAAATTGCCCATGTGGCTCACAATGCTTTTTTAAACTTCTCAGCAAATACAGGCCTGCTGACAGGCCTAATGTATTTACTGCTATTTTACTATTCGTTTAAACAGTACAAATACGTTGCACGCGTTGTAGAGTTTCACTCAATATTTGGCTACATTAATCGAGCATGTGGAGGTTCATTGATAGGCTTTTTCGTAGGCGCTATTTTCTTAGACCTAATTATATTTGAGCCCTTTTACTTCATATTAGTGCTAATATCGGCTAACTATTTCCTAGTTCAAAAAAGTGTGGATGGATAAGTCTTTGAGTAGCTCGAAATACAACGTAGTTATGTTTGCATATAACGAAGCAGGAAATATTGAAAACTCTATAACGAGTGTTTTCAACAATACTGATGAAGAGCTTGGCGTTTTTCATATTATAGCGAATGGGTGCACGGATAATACCGTTGAGGTTGTTTCTAAAGTAAAAAGCGCACTTAAATTCGATAAATTACAACTAACGGAAATTGCGTTAGGAGACAAATGTAATGCTTGGAATGAATATATTCAACGTATAGCAGAATATGCAGATACACATTTTTTCGTAGACGCAGATGTGAACTTTTCAAGTAATAGCTTCAAGATTCTTCATAGCAAGTTAGCAGAGAGCACAATTGAAACAGAAGCTATTGCAGGCATGCCTTTGTCAGGAAGAAACATAGACTATTACCGTTCATTGGTGGTGGAGCGTTCTTGTTTTTTTGGTAATCTTTATGGACTAAAGCACAGCTTCATCGATAGATGCAGAACTCAACATTTCCGATTACCCGTAGGGCTCAATTGGATAGATTCATTTTTGACAAAAGCGGTGAATACCGAACTTACCTTTGATGGAGTAGATCGAAAAAACAAAGTGACGTATGTTAGTGACGTTGGATATTATTTCGATAGCATTTCACCTTTCGTAGTCAGTGACTTGAAGTTGTATATAAACCGAATTGCACGATATGAATTAGGGAAACTCCAAGAAATCAAACTAGACGCCATCAATGTAGAGCAATGGCCATCTGATTTAGTCTCTATAAATCAAGAGTTAGACAGGGAATTTTCGGTACTGACTAGTCACCTCTCGTTTGTTAAACGGTTTTTAGTGCGACGTCGACTAACAAAGCTATTATTGAAGTCTAAGCCCTCTCCAAACCTGAGTCGCCAACAATGAAGCCGGTGATTTCAGTTGTATTGCCAACTTATAATCGCGCCAACTTTCTAGAAAACGCTTTTGCTTCACTTGCCCAGCAAACGTTTACTGAGTTTGAACTGATAGTGGTCGATGATGGAAGTACTGACCATACCGAACAGCTTTTACCTTCATTAGCTTCTCAGGCTCCATTTCAAGTGATATTCATACAGCAAGAGAACATGGGACCCGCAGGTGCGAGAAATACGGGTATTAAAAAGGCATCTGGACAGTTTATTGCATTCTTTGACAGTGATGATGAATGGGACAATGACTTCCTAGAAACTGGTATCGATATTTTAAATAGATACGCTCATATTGACTGGATTTACCGCAGTTGCAGACGTATTGACTTGTCTTCAAAAACATTGCTCCAAAAGTCAACCTTTTATACGAATGAAGAGAAAAATTCTCTTTTTGAATGCGCCTCTACTATTGACGGACTGGAAGGTCTTTACCAAATTGATTCAATCAAAGGCGCCCGTGCTCAGATTATAGATGGTATCGATTGCGGGTTTCAAAATTCAATCTTAAGACGAAAAGTCATTGAAACCATTGCTATCCCAAATTTCAGGGTTGGTGAAGACCGCCTGTTTATTCTTATGGCACTAAAAGCCAATTTTACCCTAGCTTTTTTTGACCACCCAAAAGTTACCTACTACGTTCACGAAAATAACACGTCAGATACGAATCCAGAAAGTACAAACATTGACAGACGCATCGAATCTATTTGCAGACTCATCTCATCTTACGAGGCAACGAGCCGATACGTAGCATTATCGGACGATGAGAATCGAGCGTTATCCATACGCTTATCAGAAGATTATTTTTGGAAGTTAGGCTATTCCCTAGAGCTGAATAGAAACAATAGAAAAGGCGCAATTAGAGTTATGTTGAAGGGTATAAAATACTACCCTTACAAAATTAAGTACTGGAAAACGTTATTGGTAACAATAATTCGCGCGCTAACATGAGCTGCATAAAACTTTGACTTAGATTAGCTTTTTTGAATATCTGAGCGACCACCGAAATTTAACCATACACTATTAGGTTTTTTATGAATGTCGCGTTTTTTGCTCAAGCTCCCTTCATTAGTGGTGCTGAGCGATGCTTACAACTTTTACTATCCAATATTGAGGAAACGAGCATAAAACCTTACCTTTTCGTTCCACCTCGTTCTCCTATGATAGATTGGGCAAAAAAGAATGACATACCCGTTATCATTCTTCCGTTGCTAGTCAATAAGCTGGGTTATGCAAAACAGAGAGCCGTGCAACTGGCTATTTTATATTATCTTCTTAGGCATAAAATATCGGTTATTCACAGTAATCAGTTGTGGACTCTGAAAATTATTCCAAGTGTAGTTACGTGGCTAAATATCAAAGTAGTATGTCATCTCAGAGACTCAATAGAACAGGGGGCTCAATGGTGGTTCAGTAACTCAACCGATGCAGTCATTTGTATCAGCAACAATATTGAGCACCAATTTCGTGGGGAATTTCCCCAGTACAACGGAAAGATCTTCAAACTCATTGACCCAATAGCAAAACCAAAAACTATAGCTTGCCAAAATAGTCACGGTTTAGTTTTTGGATTTATTGGTCAGCTTCGTCCCGAGAAAGGGTTGCGAGAGTTTATATTAGCACTGTCCTCAGTGAAATCAGAAGTACCTTGGAAGCTTGTTATCGCTGGCGTTGATACGACAAAAGAGCAGAATTATCGCAAAGCACTTGAGGATATTATTGACCGAGAGTCATTGACAAATCACGTTGAGTGGCTGGGTTTTGTTTCTGATTTAGACGACTACTATGCTGCAATCGACATTGCGGTCACGCCGTCTTTTGATGAACCCCTAGGCTTAATCCCGCTTGAGGCTGCTATCAGGAGAAAACCAACGCTTGCGACGAAAGTAGGAGGGCTAAAAGAGAATATATTTCACGGTGAGACAGGCTTTCTTTATTCTCCTGATTACTCGGACTTCGACGAGGTAATATCGCAAGTCTTTCAATATAAAGACTTGTCTGAGCTCGGCAGAAAAGCTGAAAACTCGTTAGACCCGATGGTAGACTTAGGCCGAAACCTAAAGCGACTAGAATCAGTGTTTCACTCTCTCTAACAGCTTATTTTTTACATCTAATTCAATCGAATAAAAACGAGTAGGATTGGAAGAAAGCGTTGCAATATATGGAACATACAGCGAATGAAAGATAAAATAGCGGTACTTTGTGCTTATTCAACATATAGACTCGAGAAAAACGAGCGCTCGTTTTTGGCATTTTTTAATCTTTTGGTTGCTTTTGGTTATAAAGTTTTCATTGTCAATAATAATTTATCAGCATGCCACCTTTTAGATACTTGGGTCGCAAAGAACTCACAACTCACAGTGATTAAAGGTTCAAACAACCATGCAGAGTTTTCCGCTTGGATGGAAGGCATAGAGCATAGTGCAGCAAGCACATTGAAAGGCGCTGTACTATTTAACGATACCCTTTTTAGTCACTTCAAATTATATACCTCTGACCTTTTGTTATTTCTTATGAAGTCTGACTTTGTAGCGCCTACACAAGACTCTGTAGTTGTTGGAAACGTGGTCAATCTTGAGCAGGAACAAAAAATATTCGGTAAAACATATTCAAAATTCGTTTGCACTCCTATTTTTTTTCTCAACAATAGTGCGATTAGCACGTTTCTCGAAGCAACATTAGAGAGTATCGAAGGCTGGGAGAAGAACCACTCTCACTTACCAGACGTTAGAAAAGCGTTCAATTGTATTTTCGATCAAACAGGAAGTGAACAACTTTATCATTGGTTATTTGAAGGTGGTTGGTACAATTCTCAAACATTTGAAAATTTTAACAAAAAATTACTTGCATTTAAGGTCATTGCCATCGCCAGCGAACATAACTTATCTGCGACGATTACGCACCAAAAAGGCCAGATAATAGACTATCGCGACACCATACCAAGTGATAAATATAGACTTGCTAGGTGCTTACTATCTTATAAAACCTTGCGAGCACTGTATCAACTTCGGAATTCATTTCATTGATATCGTTGATAGAGAATAGCTTTTAAGCGCACTAATTTGACTGAGTTCATCAAACTATGGATACATCCCCTGAGGTCGATTATCAATGTTAACTGTACGCCAAGGCCTTCTCGCCAGCCTCATACACTTGTTATCTTCTATAAGTCGAAGATTGATTGGATTGGTCAGTCTTATTGTTTTGGCAAGAGTACTCAGCCCAGAAGATTTTGGCTTGGTTGCTATTGCGCTAATTTTCCTAAACTTCTTGGAGAGCGTTACCGAAATCGGTGGTAACAGCTATGTATTCAGCCGAGAAAAGATAGATGATCAAATCATTTATACCAATTGGACAATGAATCTTCTCATAAAAGGTGGAGCCGCAGTCATTTTAGCTATCTGCGCCCCTTTTATCGCTCAATACTATGATGATGGGCGACTAACTCCAATATTACTGGCATTTTCACTTACGGTGGCAATCAATGCTTTAGTTAGTCCTGGCGTACTAGAAAAGCACAAGCGTCAAGAAATAGGTAAGCTCACTGCGTTTAATATTGCCCAACGCGTAGTGACGGCGGGTTGCACAATAGCTATCGCAATGATATTTCAAACCTATTGGGCGCTAGTTATTGGGCAAATGCTCAATGCGGTCTTCCAAGTATCTATATCCTATTACGTTGCGCCTAAAAAGCTGTCCTTTTCATTTACGAACGTTGAGCAACAATGGGAATTTAGTAAATGGCTATTACCCCAGTCTTTCCTTAACTTCTTTAAGACACAAATCGATGCCATGTTTGTCAGTAGTCACTTCGATAAGGCTACGATGGGCGGGTACAACTCAATGCGCTACTATGCAATGATTCCTTCGAACATGCTGATTGCTCCGCTAACTGCACCCGCGTTAACTCAATTATCAGAAATAAAAAACAACAAAGACTACTTCATAAAAAAACTTCAAGTAATCAACCTGTTCCAGGTTGCATTATGTGTTCCACTCGCATTTTTAATGATTACTTATTCCACCGATATTATTTCACTCGTACTGGGAGAGAAATGGTCTGAGTATGCGCCACTTTTCGCCATATTTTCTGGAACGGTTTTTATCGTTAATTTATACAACTATATAGCAAATATATTGATGCTAAATGATAAAACCAAACTGTTAACCATGTTTACCCTGGGGAGCGTGCTCCTCAATATCGCTATGTTTTATTTCGTCGAGTTTAAGACAATATTTCAACTTGCTACTTATAAAATCGTCTTAGACCTTGGACTAGTCGTGCTCTTTTATTTCGCAACATTATTCAAATTATTTGGGATAAAAAGCCTAATATTCATTACTTACGTGAGCATTCCTCCCGTGCTCATCACTCTTATAATCCATTTTTTCACGGTGGGTTCAATAACGCTTAATATAACTAGCAACTTTGCCTTTTTAGGTGAAATAGCTATATTCACAGTCTTGTATGGAGCTATCACTATGGGAGTTTGTTACAGCTTCAGTAACAAGGTGTACGCCTACAGCTATTTGTCTAGCCTAGCTACAAGGTTTTTGAATAAAATCGTTGTGTCTAAACTGAGACGAAATAGCTAATAGCATTAGGTTGCATTAAGTGATTTATCAATACACTGCTAGCCTAAATCGCGGGACTTTTGGTCTATTGACACGAAACAACGAGCCCGAGTACTCATTACTGGTACTTCTGCTTGATAGACTTTTTCCAGCTACCCAAGTCTTTGTTTATTTTACACTCTAGTTTGTCTATGTCTTCTAGCACCTTTTCTAAGACATTTTCACTAATCGTAATAGTCTCAGATTTCTTAGTATCAATTGAGATCAACCACGATTTAAAGTGCCCAAACAAGGATGTTGATTTTAGCCACTTAAACAATCCACTAAAAAAAGAACGTTCAATTATTTGCTGTATCTTAGGTAAATTAAAAGAGGTTTGACTACTAGAAAATGCCGAGCTATTTTTGATTTGCTTGAGCGAAACTGGACTGAATTCAGTATCAATCTCTAAAAACTGACAAACGTCTCTATAAAAGTCGTTTGGTGCATGCTTAATGTCATCGTACAGGCCAACGAATACCTGCTTTTTATCAAATAGGGCGTAAACAGTTTCCAATTGTTCAGCATATAAGCTTTGGCTCAAAATAAACGGCTCTTTATCGATAGCTTCTTGGAAACTCCAATCATTAAACTGTCCGTGAGATCGAAAAAGACTAAAGGCCGAATAAGCTCGACTTAATGGCTCTCGAAGAATGATAATAAGCTTGCTAGTGCCACAACTTGCAGAGAGCTTTTCGAGTGCGCCCTTGTCAAACATATAGTCTGGAGTAATTTCTCCACACAATTGACCGTCAGTACAAGCACCAAACAAACTGAAGTACCATTCGACACCACGGTCATATTTATCATCAAAAAAATGCACTTCCTTTCTTGGCATATAAACATCAGGATGCTCTATGAGACAATTGTAAAGCCAACTCGTACCTGAACGTTGCGCGCCGATACCAATAAAATCTGGTTTCTTTTGTTTTTCCATTTTTTGCGTTTGTCGAAGAAAAGCTTTCATCGAGGTTATCACTGGCAGGAGGCACGAACAACCGCAAAGTTACCAGCAATCACTAAACTCACAACGTGCGTTAATGCTACTACACTCGAAGTGCGTGCTAACTAGACTCTAACGAACCATTCACTCCGCTTTAGTGAACTTCCCTCTAATTACGCTTAAACCAATAAAAAGAGATGCATACCATAAGCAAGGGTAAAATCCACTTCAACAGATAAGACAAACGCTCGAAGTAATATTTATTAGTGACAAAGTGAGATGCACCGTTCCACAATGTGTAACCATTTGAGGCAAGCTCGCGAGCAATCATTAACTCTCCGTCATTATATCTACCTAGCTGACTTTGATACTCACGCTCTAATGCTCGTGGGTTAGTTCTGTAGAAGTCTAAATTTCGCTCTAAAACGACTCCGTAATCAGCATCTAGAATCACGGTGTCACCATCGAGGTATGCCTGCACCACTACGTGCCCAGGAATGGTAACAATATGATTTTTTATCCCTTCTTCCAAAAGTAAACTAGAGAGAGTCATAGACGCATCACCACAAATGCCAATCCCGCGCTCGAGGCTTCTATAGGGATCAGTAAAGTGATAGCGTTCAAACTCTGGAATCGTTGTAATCACCCCCATAAAATACAGGATGAAGTTTTCCCACACAGGAACACGTTGGTGAAATCGATCTGGGTCATAAGCTTCCCATTCTACGTGAGCAAGACCACCAGCAATAACATGAGTAAGCCTGATAGCGAACTCCATATATGACTCACCGTCTAATTTTACGATGTTTTGCTCTAGCTCGAGAGGGGAAATAGTTACATCCAGTTCGCCAAAACGCAATGTATCAGGCGTTAAACCACTGGGTCTCAGTTCTTGATTTAAACCGTATAAATTGACGCAAAGTAAAAAGAGCCCTGAACAAAACAGTACTAGACACAAGCTTTTTTTGAACCTCGGCATCAACTTCCCCTCTTTATTGCAATGATATCGGAAGTAGCAAGTTGAGTGTAAAACACCGCATTAGAAGCACTCACTAATTTGAAACCTCATCAATGGGATGGTTCAGATTAACTATATGTAGTCGCTCTAAGGCTTCTTTGAGTTCCTCAATAAATTCAATACTCTGTAAGTCAAATTGATTTTGCTCTACCTTAGCTGATGCAGAGTCTCTTCTCTGTATCTCTTTATTAGTTCGATTCCCTAAAATCAGAATGTTCTCACTCTCTTCGAAGCGATACTCAATACCATTTGGATAATCGTGCTCATGAAACACTACGTTATCTTTAATCACTGAACCAGGGCTTGCCTCTAGAATAATTCCTACATCACCAAATGGGTCACCATTAGCACTGTGATAAACTACATTACCTTCGATCATACCACCAAAGTGAGAGTAATCAGTGCTTGAATGACTAGATATAGGCATACCAAAGCCAATCGATCTATCGTTGTCGATAAATAAATTGTCAATAACTTGGGTATCTTTGGAGTTTACCCAAAAATGTACCGCGTGTTGTGAAATATGCTTTTTAGGACTCGCAATATCTCTGAACACATTGCCCCGAATAATCCAGCTTTCCGCACCTAAGGCATCTACGCCACCAGTATAGTAATTAGGCGCTATTCCTTGAGTGTATTGGAATATGCAATTTTCAACCAATCCGTTCCTAGACCGATTCCCCGGACGGCTATTTAAGTCATAGGATACTTTTAACATTTGCTCATATGAGTTTTGAAAAATAGTATTGGTAATGCTTACATTACTGCTGTTCAACTCACCTGCAACTTGAATAAGATGATGCGTTGTATCGGTAAGTGTGACGCCATCTAACGTAAACCCGCTTGCAGTAACTTTGAATATATTTTTAACCCGTCCACTAGCTCGCATCCCAACACCCCGAATAACTACGTCATAAGGGTTACCGGTCTCTGATCGAATATAAATAGAGTCAACACTGATATTCCGTGTGTCTCTAAACTGATATTCTCCTTTCGCCAGAGTAATCGCGGCATTGCCTCCAGTTTTATGGGCCTTATTCAATGCCTGATGAAACTCCTCAGTATCTTCAACGTAATGATGAGTTAGGCCTTGTGGAAGCGGCAATGGGCCTTGATCGTAGTACTTTAATACAGTGGTCTCCGTCCTATCTGGAACCTGAACAACCTCTTCAACAAAGCCATAATCGACAGCCTTTGACTTGAGCAACTGCGTTACTGAAAAATCTGAAAAAGTGAGAAACAAAAAACCACCAATAACACCATAGAACAAACAAAAACCTGTGCCGTACAATACACCGTGCCACATTTTTTGAATCATTTTTCTCATGGGTTAGAAACCACTAAACGTTGAGTAACGAATTAGAATCATACTACAACTCCATATACTCATCCCACCACAACTGAAACATCAACATGCTCCACAGTGGAGATGAGTTGTCTCTTTTACACGATTGATGCTCATCCCACATTTTCCGAATTGCATTTGGTTTGAAGTAATGAGTAATCCCTCCACGCCCTGAAAACAAGCAGTCTTCAGCGATTTCTTTTAACTCGCCTCTGAGCCATTCTGCAAGCGGAACCGAGAACCCCATTTTCTTTCGGTAAAGAATTTCATTTGGAAGCATAGGTTGAAATAACTTTTTCAAAATATGCTTCTTCTCTCCGCTAGTATTCTCTTCAGATACCTTAAACTTGTAATCTGACGGCATTTTTGCAGCAAGCTCAACCACTTCGTAGTCTAAAATTGGCGCTCGAACTTCCAGTGAATTGGCCATACTCATTCGATCTACCTTTACTAGAATGCCTCCAGGCAAGTAAGTTTTCATATCGGTATACAGAATTTTTGACAGATGATCAGGGCCATCTGCCGCTTGATATGCATCAAGCGTAATTTTTGATGGATGATATTCACCGAGTTTTTTACTGAATTCTGGACGCACCAAACGTTGCCATTGATCATCAGTAATAAAGGAATTTGAAATGTAAAACCCCATATCCGGTGAGACACTCAAGGAGTTAAATAGTGACCTAGCACGCTTAAATGGAGTGGCGCTTATCAGCCCACAACACTTTGCAAGCATAGGAAATATTGAACGACGTAACCATGAGGGAAACTTATCCCTTAATTTATTTTCCAAATGGTCAACCGCATACTTCTCATACCCGGCGAAAACTTCATCACCGCCATCGCCTGCGACTGCCACTGTTACCTGTTCTCGCGCTAATTCAGAGACAAAGTAGGTAGGCACCAATGACGGATCTGCAAAAGGCTCATCAAAATAGCGAGTAATATTTTTTAGATTATCTTTAACGTTTTGATGGACGGTAAATTCATGGTGATTAGTGTGGTACTGATTAGCAACAGCCCGCGCAAACTCCACCTCATTGTATTTCTCATCGTCAAAACCAATGGAGCAAGTAGTTATATGATTACTATCATCCTCAGAGGCAACTTGGCTCATCAGTGCAACTACACCGCTAGAATCAACACCACCACTCAAAAAAGCACCTAATGGAACGTCTGATACCATTCTATTCTTTGTACAGGAAAGCAATGTATCGTTGAGAAGCGAGGTGAATTCGCTTTCGCTTTCTTGCCCTTGCTCTGCGAAGGAAACATCCCAATACTTTTTCTTGACCATGCCCTGGGCGGAAAACACCATAAAGTGCCCGGGAGGTAGTTTAAATACGTCTTCAAAGATGGTTTTAGGATCGGGGACATACTGATACGCAAAAAAGTCGTATACCGCATCTTGGCGAATTGTTTTAGGGAAGGCATTTACAGCCATTAATGATTTTAGTTCGGACGCAAAGAAAATATCGCCATTTATGTAGTGGTAATAAAGTGGCTTTTTCCCCATTCGATCTCTGGCAATAAAAAGTTGCTCTTGAGTCTTGTCCCATAAGGCAAATGCGAACATACCGTTGAGGTGAGCCAGGCATTCGGTACCATATTTATCATAAAGTGCCAAAATGACTTCAGTATCAGTATGGGTTTTGAATGGATAGCCCTCTGCCTCAAGCTGCTGTCGGTGCTCTTGGTAGTTATATATTTCTCCATTAAATATGATGACGTAACGTCCATCATTGGAATGCATAGGCTGTACACCAGCATCGGACAAGTCAATAATTGCCAAACGACGATGTACAAGAGCGAGTTTATCTTCGATATATGTGTCGCTTGCGTCTGGACCTCTGTGTGCAATAGCATTTCCCATTGCCTCCAGTGATGAAACATGCGCTTTATCTTTGTAAAACGTCGTGTAACCAGCAATACCACACATAGCCAATCCTTATGTTACATTTGTATATTTCTAGATTTACTAAACGGAGAACAAAGCCTTAATTTTCAGCATGTGCTGTTCCCAACTGAACGACGCATTAACGAACTCTCTCTGATCCTGACTGTCCAGAGCTAATGCGTGGCCCTCGAGCAACGGCAGAAGCTCACTCACTATATTTTCAGGTGACGTACAGTCAACCACATAGCCAGTTTCACCTTGCTTCATGGTCTCGGCAGTACCACCAGAGTTACCCGCAATTACTGGCTTACCACACGCTTGGGCTTCCACAAGCACCATACCAAAGCCCTCTATATCATTGCCAATGGTCCTATTGGGCAAAATAAAGAAATCACACTGTTGGTAAGCTTTAACGAGGCTATTGTCGTCAAGTTCGGTGTAAATTCTAACGCTTTGTGACAGTCCAAGTTCATCTATTAAGGTTTGGAGTGCCTCCCGCTCTTCGCCACGGCCAACAATGGCATAAAACAAATCAGGGTGCTGCTTTAGTAAAGCAGGCATAGCTTTTATTAGGAAATCTTGTCCCTTTCGCTGCTGCAATCTTCCAACAGTAAGCATTACACGCTTTCCATTCCATCCAAGTGCAGTTTTGAAATCATCGTCGCAAGAGGAAATACAAAATGTGTCGACATCAACACCTGGGTGAACCACCTCACACTTATCAATACTAGCAAAACCATAATTGGCCACTAGTTTTGCCGAGTTATGACTGTTACATAACAAATAGTCCGCGCCCTTACACACTTGAGTCACGAGCATACTATGTTCTCTGCTCGTCGCTGCGGTTTCGACATCTTCTCCATGGACAAAACAGATGTATTTGACTCCGGTGAATTTACTTACCAGCCAAGTAATAACGCCTTCAGGGATGACACGGCCACAATGAACTTCGGTAATGTCGTGTTTCTTAACCGCGCGTAGTACGTTAAAAAACGTTTTGAAATAAAATATTGCACCTTTGAGACTGGCGAATCCCCATTCTGGACTACTGAGCGGCATTCTAAGCACAACAATGTCATGGGTTTTATCGAATGCGGTAGCCTCTTCAGTGTCGTTTGCGGCTACAATCACATTTTCTCTAGGCAAACGAGAATACAACTCCCAAAACCATCGGCTACTGCCGCCATCTTTAGGCGGAAAGTTTTCAGTGAGTAGCAAAATCTTTTTCATATTTTCTCTTTGTTAGGGACTTTTTAGCTGATGTCACATCACAATAATGATGTTAATCAACATCGCTTACTGAATGATTGATATCTTTCGACACCAATTCCGCTGCTACATTCAAAAAACGCGTTTCATCCATATCATTTTCAACATTCATGGAGAATATTACGAGTTTGCCTTCGGGTGAGTTACCACGAAGAACTTGAACCGTACCGAAAAGCTTGGCATGTATACGATCGGTAAACACATATCCACCAAGGTTGTACCACCTAACTAACATGACTTGCTGCCCAATAGGTGACGTTAGCGTATCAATTCTGATGCTAAGCGCTTCATCACCCACCTGAAAAGACGCATCTTTATAACTGAGCAGTGTCCATCTATGTTGGTCATACGCCCTATTCAAATCAGTAACGAGTTCATTCGAGTAACCATTAAACCAAGCCTCTGTGACATTAGCTTTGCATTCACCGTCTATGTGAAGTGAATTCCTCAACACATCATCGGGCTCTCTGAATGACGAACCGAGTACGATAGGATCACCTACGCAA
The DNA here is from genome assembly GCA_027013165.1 of Alteromonadaceae bacterium. Taxonomy (GTDB): domain Bacteria; phylum Pseudomonadota; class Gammaproteobacteria; order Enterobacterales; family Alteromonadaceae; genus Alteromonas. The sequence continues at coordinate 3,347 of JALUXV010000064.1, read as the reverse complement.
CGCATAGATTGGTCAATAAAGGACAATGACGATGCCGCAATACCCTCAGATGTTCTAACTTGAATGATGCTATAAGTCCATGCAACGCAAGACATTAAAATTACTGCTACCAACGACACTATTTTACTATTCGTAGACCAAACACCTACTTCAAGGGCTTCTCGCCCATTGGCACTTTTCTGTTCTACTTTATCCCTAATAAATTCGCCAATCGCTATCAAACACACAATGACAAACGCAAAGAAAAACCATCCATAAATGAGATGATCTGCGCCTGCGGCATGTTCCATATCCGTGTGATAAGCAATGAGTATGATTCCGTATATTCGAACAATATTGGCTGCTACCGGAAAAATAAAAGATAGAAGTACAAAAAAGAGCTGTTTTTTTAGAGACCTTAAGTTGAGGTAAGTATATAAAAAACCAATAACAATACTGGCAATAAAAAAGCTTACGCCAGAGCATGCTTCAGCAACTAAAAATCGCCCCTGCGGAATATCCAAATATAAACCATTGCGATACAAGGGGATCCCAGTGAATCGCAATAGCGCCACTGAGCCATCAGCGGCAATCTCTTGCAAATAAGGTATCAACTGTTCGCCAACGGGTATACTAAACAGCATAAATAGTAGCGGAAATGCTATAGTTTTCGCTGCTCTGTGACCTAGGTTTAGCCATATAAGTGAAGGCAGCATGACGAACGCTGCCGTATGCATGAACAACTGAATATCTCCAGCGACGCCAACGACATACAGTAAACAACTAGGGACAATAAATAGTAGCGGTAGCAACGCATGACGTTTTTCAGTTTGTAACAGGCGGTCGCGATTCAGATAAATAAGGTATAGCGACGCAGGGATAATTAAGAACCCATGGTTAAAAATGTCATTTGTCCACCAAATCTCCGCTGCTGATACAATACCTTGCCAGCATAGAAGTACCCAAAAAACAAATGTTATCCCTAACTGTAAATACGCTTTTTTGTACTGCTCAAACACGAATAAAGCCTCACTGTTCCTTAGTGGTGATACCATAGGTATGACACATCGTTTGCCACTTGTAGTCTTTCAGTAGCTTCACGATTTTACCTTCCATGCGAGATAGATTGATATAGTGACGGAATTTTGATCGAATCGACGTCCCATCGATTCGTGGTTGAGCTGGATCGATTTCCCATGGGTGGAAATAAAAGTTGTATGGGTGCGGCTCGGACTCGAGGTACTGAGCGATGCGCTTTCTCGATAGAAAATAAGGATATAGGCGAAAATAACCACCACCACCAATACCTATATTACTTCCGTTCTTCCGAATAGTGGGAATGGGGATTTCAATAAGACCTTCAGGGCGCTCATACTTAAATCTGGGCCACTCTGGAACACCGTAAAGATCATGCTCAATAGGGTATGTGCTAGAGGAATATAGAAAACCTAGCGTTTTCAACTCTTCGTATACCCATGTGTTTGAGTCGTTCACAGAAAAACTCGGAGCTCGGTAACCAATAATTGGTTTGCCACTGATATCTTCAAGTATATTCTTACTCTCAGTTACATCTTGGATGAACTGAGATCTAGGCATAGTCGTTGCGCGTTGATGGGCCAAGCCGTGACTTGCAAGCTCATGTCCCTCATTAACGATGCGTTTGATAATGTCTGGACAGCGTTTTGCCACCCATCCAAGAGTAAAGAACGTGGCTTTAACATCATACTGAGCAAACAAATCTAGCAAACGTGACGTATTGTCCCCAACCCGAAGACTAATGGCATCCCAATCTTTTCTCTCAATAACATCTTCAAACGCAGAAACTTGAAAATAATCTTCAACATCCACTGTCATCGCATTGAGACGTTCATCTCGTTTCATTCACTAGCGCCCTTTTCCAAATAGCACTATTTCTACCGTTCTGATAAGTATCACAATATCGAACAATAGACTCTGATGCTTTACGTAATACAAGTCGAACTTAAGCTTTTCCATAGAATCTTCCACACTTGCACCGTAAGGGTAATTCAACTGAGCCCACCCCGCGAGACCAGGTTTAACATTATGGCGTTGATTGTAGTAAGGTACTTCTCTCACGAGTTGCTCAACAAACTGAGGACGCTCTGGTCTTGGACCAATGAACGACATTTCTCCTCTGAAAACGTTGAGTAACTGAGGAAGCTCATCGATTCTGTATTTTCTAATGAAATGACCAATTCTTGTCACTCGATCATCATTTTTACTGGCCCATTTGGCGCCATCTTTCTCAGCATCTGGACGCATACTTCTGAACTTGATGATTTTGAACAATTTACCGTTTAGACCCACGCGCTCTTGCTTGTAAAATACTGAGGTTCCCGTTCTTCGGCCATCGTCCAAATAAATAAAGATGCTTGTAAACAGCATAATAGGCCAAACAAAAAAGAATATGAGAAAGGCAACAAAGGCGTTCAAACTGTAATCAAGTGCGTCACGCAAGTAATTCTGACTTTGAAAGCCGTTTGAATAGATTACCCAGCTCGGGTACATCAAGTTAACAACAATCTGCCCAGTTTCCCTTTCCATAAAGTCAAGCAACTCGGTAACTTCAATACCGCGTAATCGCGCTTCAAACAGCACCTCGACAGGAAGTGTACCTCGGCGTTGATCGCACGCGATAACGATTTCTTCCACGTCGTTATCTAAAATAAACTTTTGAAAGGTCTCATCCACCTTTACGTGAATAATCTTCTCTTGTTTTATACCATCCTCGCGATTATCACCAGGAATAGGAACAAAGCCCAATAGGTCAAACCCAATACGATCAACGTCTCGTCGCATACGCTTTTCAATAATCGACGCTCGCTCACCCGCACCAAGTACAACAATTCTTACCTTGCCCAACCCTAAAAGTCCTAAGCGATTAGTAAAATACCTAAATACAACTAAGGTAATAATTATTGCGCTCACTGCAGCTGGTAAGAAATAAGAATCCATCACCAGTTCGTCAAAAAACGCTCGCGATAACACTTCAACCAGAAAGTAGCTTAACCCTACACTGACGAAGATACGCCGTATTATCCCGCGAAACGTTTCTCGGAGTTTTGCTTCGTATAAACCTACAGATAGCGAGCATAACAGGATACTAACCGTGAGCATTCCCACATTCACAAACAACTTTTCAATAACCACAGGTTGTGACATGCCAAGTTGTGTCAGAATGAAGTGAGAAATATAGCCCATGTAGGCAATCAATAACGCCTCGGTTACTACTAGTACATTTGAGCGCTTATTTTGATTTCGCTTGTTTACTGCCACCCCTGGCCCCCAAAAACTTCGGTATGTTCCCCATAATAATGGGAATTATTCTAATAGACTAGACTTTAAGA
>JALUXV010000063.1 GCA_027013165.1 Alteromonadaceae bacterium | reverse complement strand
ACTTAAGACCAAGAAAGTGCCTAGGCTTTAAACAGCCTGCTGTCGTGTTCGAGGAAATGAGGCGGGCAGCCTAATGAGCGAGTGGTGCACTTCGGAGTTGAATTCGCGTCCACTCTCTCGGGACAAAGTTCACTTGAAGCTTTACTATTCAGCCGAAGAAGAACAAGTTTGGTGATGTACTCCTCGCTCACACTAAAAATATTTGCTCATTTGTAATAATCGTTTGAAGCAGATTTACTATTGAAAATTTATCTCAATTAAACTCACGTTCCTGCGACAACATTCACTGTAAGCACTGCTATTCCAACAATTTAGAAAAAGTTTAGTGATTCACTCTACGTTCACGCAAAAGCGCTTTTAATTAGCGAGTCAGGTGGTAATCTAGAACTTGCCTATTCAGGTTAGAGGGACCAAACAATGCTTAGTATATGGACAGTTGGAAGTGTTATCGCCATTTATCTACTGGCATTGTTTTTGTTGGCGTTTTGGGGTGAAAAAAGGCTTCAAGACAACCAACAACATCCAATTTTGTACAGCCTTGGATTAGGTGTTCACTGTACATCATGGGCTTTTTTTGGCACCGCATCCCAAGCTGCACAATACGGTTGGGCAATAATACCAACGTATTTGGGCATTATTCTTACCATGGCGTTTGCCTTTCCTGTCATTCTGCGTATAAGTCGTTTATGTCAACAGCACAATGTCAGCTCTTTGGCGGATCTTATCGGCCTTAAATACAAAAACGCACATTTACTTGCCGCTTTCATTACGCTTTTGAGCTTTGTTGGGGTGATTCCCTACATAGCCTTGCAATTAGATGCTATTACCAAAAGTATTAATCTGATTACCCCTGACACTCAGAACAATACGGAACAAGTAGGTTTATATGTTGCAGGGCTAATGACAATTTTTGCCATCGTATTTGGTACACGAACCCTTAATCTCACGGATAAGCATCCCGGATTACTACTGACCATTGCCGTTGAATCTTTGATTAAATTGGTCGCGTTATCGGTGATTGGTATCTTTGTTTGCTTTTACCTGTTTGACGGAGTTTTTGATTTATTTACGCAAGCTGCAACAAACGACGCTGCACGGCAAGTCATTTATGCGGATAGAGCGCCATGGGTTTATCTTTCCCATGTGCTATTGGGTGTATGCTCAATGTTTGTGCTACCCCGACAATTTCATATGAATTTTATAGAGCTAAACGGCGAAGGTGAACTCAAAACGGCTCGCTGGTTATTTCCTCTTTATCTTGTTGGAATGACAATATTTTTGATTCCCATCGCTCTTGCCGGAAAGATACTTCTGGCACCTGAAGTAACGTCTGATACTTATGTATTGTCACTACCACTTCACAGCAACAATATTGTAGTTTCGGTCACGGCATTTATCGGTGGGCTATCAGCAACTACCAGTATGATCATTGTGGCGACACTTGCTTTGGGTGTGATGATATCTAACAACCTTATCACGCCACTTTGGTTAAAAGTTAAACTGCGAAAACACAATCAACACAGTATGAAACCAAAGAGTATTCTGTTGATTAGACGCCTAACCGTGTTAGTCGTACTTTCAATTGCCTTGTGGTACCACTTAAATGTTAGCCAAAGCGCTCCGCTGGTGAACAGTGGAACAATTGCAATTGCATTACTTGGGCAATGCTTACCTATTCTTCTGTTTGGTTTATATTGGCACCGCAGCACAAAAATTGCGGCGTTTATTGGCCTTGGTAGTGGATTCATTTGCTGGCTAGTTTTTCTTCTTTATCCCAGTTTATTATCCAGCTATTACTTTAATCCGCCGCCTAGCGACGGAGATTTGGGCAAGGGCTTCGCTATTGCGCTAGCGGCAAACTGCATGACCTTTGTAATCACTTCCCTATTAACTTATACCCCTTCTCAGACAAACTCCTCGGAAAAAGACGACATACAACCAGAGCTTTCTGTACGCATTGCAGATTTAATGACATTGACAAAACGAGTTCTCAGTGAAGATGTTCACCGCAAATTAGTCAACCAACTTTCGGCTTCATTAGACACAGTTGAACAACACGGCTACGCAAGTCACTCGCTGCTAAAACGCGCGGAACAACTGATGTCTGCGCAAGTTGGCGGTCCCAGTGCTAGAATTTTACTGGGAACAATAGCGCAAACCGGCGACGATAACTTACCTGTTTTGGTTGACTGGGTCGAAGAAGCTTCACAGTCCTTTCAGTTCAATCACGAAGTCTTACAATCATCAGTACAACACATCAAACAAGGTATTTGCGTACTCGACGAGCAACTTAATTTACTGGCTTGGAACGAGCGTTATGTAGAGCTATTTGATTATCCAAAAACATATTTACAAGCAGGAATGCCTATTGCGTCAGTGTTGGCTTACAACGCCAAACGAGGCTTATTTGGTGATGGAAGCGATGTTTCCCGTGATATTGAAAAACGCATTCAATTCATGAAGGAAGGACATATTTATAAGCATGTTCGCAGACAAACCGATGGCAAAGTTGTTGAGCTTAACGGCAGTCCACTTCCAGCTGGCGGGTACGTAACGACTTACAGCGACATTACCGAATACATTGCTATTCAAGAAGCTTTGCAAGAAGCTAAAACAGCGCTTGAAGCAAGAGTAGAACAACGTACTCTTGAGCTACAATTGGCAAAGCAAGAGGCCGATAAAGCCAATGAAAGTAAAACAAAGTTTTTGGCTGCAGCGGGTCACGATCTTATGCAGCCCTTCAATGCCGCTACGCTCTTTGCCGCTATGCTGGCAAAGAAAACCAAAGGTTCAGAGTTAGCTACCTTATCAGATGGCGTGGTAAATTCGCTAAACAGTGCAGAAAGCTTATTGAGCATGCTGCTCGACATGACAAAACTAGATTCAGGAGTATTAAAGGCGCAAGTAACGCATTTTGACCTAAACGATGTACTACAAGGTCTAGTTGCAGAATTTAATGTCATAGCACAGCAAAAAGGATTGGAGCTTCGTTATGTCAAAACCAGTGTTTCCGTCACATCTGACAAAAAACTACTCCGCAGAGTCATTCAAAACCTAATTTCCAATGCAATCCGCTATACCTCTTCTGGTACGGTACTTATAGGCGTTCGTCGTTCGGATTCCACAACAATTACACTGTTTGTCTACGATACTGGTCCCGGTATACCTGAAGACCAGCAAACCGAAATATTCAATGAATTCCACCAACTTTCAAACACTACTGCGAGTCAAGGCCTTGGACTCGGATTAACCATTGTGGAGCGCTTCTGTCACCTGTTAGCTCACCAAGTTTCAGTGACCTCTCAAGTGGGAAAAGGGAGTGGCTTTAGTGTTACGTTACCTAGGTCTTTAGAGCTACAAAAATCGGTCCAATGGCACCCAACTCCGCAAAGCGATGATTCAAAGTTATTAGCCGACAAACGGGTATTGTTAGTTGAAAATGATGCACAAATCACTCAAGCCATGTACACCTTGCTATCGGAGTGGGGAGCTACAGTTTTTGCTGCCTCTTCTGTAGATTCTGCGTTGGAACAGTGCCCGGTAAAAACTGACATTGTCATTGCCGACTATCACTTAGATTATGGTGAAACCGGTATTGATGTTGTTAAAGCGCTGCGCGAGCAATGGGGTAGTATGCCGCTTGGCATATTGATTACCGCAAACCGCAGTGAGGGAATACGTGACGAAGCCACCGAAAATGAACTCTACTACCTGTCAAAACCTCTAAAACCAGCCGCACTTAAACGATTGATAAAAAGCAAATTAAAATAGAAAGGTATGTCCTCTTGTTAACTAGTGCCTAAGATTGTCAACCTTTCAAAAACCTCAGCACAAAACAATCAAACGATAGATTCTTCTTTTACTGCCATAGCGTGCTTATAAGCAATGCCTGCTTTAGTACGGTTAATAACACCCATTTTTTTCAGAATGGCAGATACGTGTTGCTTAACAGTAGATTCGGAAATGTCTAGCTCAAAAGCAATTTGCTTATTAAGCAAACCGTCTGCAATCATTTGAAGTACTTTGAGTTGATGCGGCGTTAGTGACGCTAGTGACTTTGACAATTCAGCAACGCTTGAATCAGTCGACGAACCATCGAAGGATAATTCTTCAGGGAGCCATTGTTCGCCCTCAAGTACAGTTTCAACTGCATCTGCAATACGTTCAACCGACGCTGATTTTGGTATAAAACCACTTGCACCAAGTAATAGCGCGCGCTGTACTAACTCAGGATCTTCATGAGCAGTAACGATTACTGTCATAACATCGGGAAACTTTGAGCGCAATTCGAGTAGCCCAGACATCCCCTCGTTACCCGGCATACTCAAATCTAAAAATACCAGTTCCACATCTTGATGCGCATTGAGTTGCTCTATAGCTTCATCAAGAGACGCAGCCTGCAATATGTCAGTACCGACAATGTCAGTAAGTGCTTGATACATAGCAGCCCTAAATAACGGATGGTCGTCAGCGATGAGTACACGAGTTTGCATGATTTATGTAATATTTTCGTAGCATTTATGTAAACCATAATACCATTTCAAAGATAAAACGCGATCAGCAAGTAAGAAAAATATCATTATTGCAATTTCATTGGACGATATTAGTTCCATGGTCTATGAGTTATAAAATGAAGGATGAACATGCTTGAATCATCCAACCCCAGCAAAATAGTGAGCGCAGGCCTGATCATTTGATATGGGATGCATTCGAAACACTTAATACCATTATAGTTAATACCGTGCACAGGGATCGCATCTGAGAGTATGAACAACATATTTCAAAAATTGAATCGTCAAATAGCGGTATTAGAAGAGCAAGTATCACACCTTAAAGAAAGAGAAAAACAGTTAGAGCTTGTACTAAAAAGTACTGGCGTTGGTGTATGGGACTGGTACGTTCAAACTGGAGAAGTGTCGTTTAATGAACGATGGGCCAACATTATTGGTTACAAGCTCCAAGAAATTTTACCAGCGAATATAGAAACTTGGCTCAAATATGCTCACCCCGATGATTTAGAAAGTTCAAATGCCGCACTGAAAGCTCACTGGGAAGGAAAAACAGACTACTATATCTGCGAATCGAGAATGCGCCACAAGAATGGCCATTGGGTTTGGGTTTACGATACAGGGCAAGTTATCGAATGGGAGGTCGATGGCAGACCCAAACGAATGATTGGGACCCACCTAGATATTACCGAGAAGAAAGAATTTGAAGCGCGATTAGCGAAAGCCAATGAGCAACTTAGACAACTTAGCTATGTGGATCCCCTCACCAAAATCCCCAATCGACGGGCCTACGAGGAAAAGCTTAATAGCGTTATTGAAGACACCCAACGTATGAACGCCCCTTTGTCTTTGTTTATTATCGACATTGATAAATTTAAACAGTTTAACGATGAATTTGGCCACGATGCAGGAGACAAAGCCTTATATCGTGTGGCCCAGTCAATAAGAAAAGCTTTGCCCAGAAAAACAGATTTTATTGCTCGATTTGGTGGTGAAGAATTTGTCGTAATACTACCTTTCACCAATGGTTCCGATGCTATTCATGTAGCAAATCGCATTCTCAGAGCCATTATCAGTGAAAAGATAATTCATCCACGCTCCCCTTTTAATAACTTAACGACTGTGAGTATTGGTGTTGCAACCACTTGTTCGGAACACGGCGCTGATTGTCTTCTCGAAAATGCTGACCAAGCCCTTTACAAGGCGAAGTCTAATGGTCGAAATCGATATGAGGTATTTTCTACCTGTAACTAAAAAGCCACGGCGACAAACCGTGGCTTTTTAGTTACAGGTATTACTTCGTAATTTTTCTAAAAGCGATATCCCACAGTTAGGTGCACTGTGCGTGGATCGCCGTAGTACCCGATAAGCGTTGTATCACCGCCTAACCCAGGACCGAACGAGCCATTGTCCCCACGAGTGACAAAGTCGTAACCGCCTACCAAGTATTCTTCATCGGTCAAGTTCTTCACGTGGAGGCCTGCGTACCAGTTGCCTTCAACATTTTCCCAACGCGCACTCAAATTAACCATTTCATAAGCATCTTGTTGAATCAAATCACTGGTTTCGAACAACAAGTAGTCGCTGCGCGAGTAGAAGTTTGCGTTGAAAACTATATCACCAAAGCTTGTTTCTAGCAGGTAATTAGCGTTGATGTTCAACGTATTTTCTGGCGTGCTAGCTAAGCCGATAAGCGGCGGAATAGCGTTGTTTTCTTTTATCTCAAAATCAATGTAACCATATGCCAAATCGAATTGAAGATTTTCCGAAGCTACCCAAGTAAGTTCAGCTTCTAGCCCCCTAGCAGCAGTTTCCGCGGCATTTCGAAGCACTTGGTCTAGCGCTGTTGGGTCAGACAAGTCACCCGAAACACCTATGTATTGACGGTCTGAGTGGTCGTAGGAAAACAACGTGACATTCGCACGAAATGTGTCAGTAATGTCACTCTTAATACCAAACTCATAGCTATCTACGACTTCAGGCTCAACACCCGCTTCATTAACTGTGGCTCTTGGATTAAATGTACCTGACTTAAACCCTTGAGAATAACTGGCAAAGAACATGGTGTCTTCAGTAGCGTAAAACTCTATGCCAACTCGCGGCGTAAAGCGAGACCAACTTTCTACAGAAGGAGCATCTAATACACCGTCACCGTCCGTATCTGTACCCAACACTTGTGGTACTAATTGGCCCGGAGGACGCACGTAACCGTCAATCCAACCGGTAGACGGATATACATTGTCGAAAATCAGACCGTTATTAACAAAGGCTGACTTCTCTTCATCGGTATAACGAGCCCCCAAGGACAGCGCCCAGCTGTCGCTAATGTCATAGTTTACCTGAGTGTATGCCGCCCAACTTTCCGAGTTGTTACAGCCAGTGACTTCACGAGTTAATCCCGGTACCCCTATAGAGGCGCCTAACACACCAAGAATAGCGTCGAAGTTACCGCAGGATTCACCGTCGTAATAATACAAACCAGAAACTAAGGAGAAATTTTCACCTACATAGTTCGCTTGAAGCTCGTGAGTATCATTCTCATCGTCGTACTCTGCTGGCACATCAAAAATGACGAGTGGCGTGTTGTCAAAATCGATATTGGTGGGAGAGTAGCTTTCACGATGTGAACCTACGTACTTCAACTCTAAACTATCGTTAACATTATAACTTACTAGCCAGTTGTAGCCTTCAAGCTCTACTTTATTCCACGTTGGCATGCTGGTGTATGAGTCGTACACTGAGTCAGGTACAGGCGCATCCGTTAGAATACTTGGTAGCAAACGGTAGCCACCTTTTGCATTCGAATCGTCTTCGGTTTTGTCCCAGCCAAATCGTAGAAACAAATCATCACTTGGGTGAATTTCAAGTGTTAGACGAGCAGCCCACAGATCTTTGTTATAATTCTCTCTATCTTGATTGGGTAATGCTGACTGTAGAAACTCGCCAAATCCATCGCGATTTAAGTTGGCGTAGCCAAAGCCAAGGTAAACCGTATCTTCCATTAGCGGATATTGACCGGTGAGTTTTACGTCACGTTGATTGTAACTACCAACAGTCGCCTCTACGTTAAACTCCGCGTCCCCTGACATTGGCTTAGTAACGTATTTTACCGCTCCACCAATGGTATTTTTGCCGTATAGCGTGCCTTGAGGCCCCCTCAGCACTTCAATTCTCTGTACATCAAGGAGATCGAGTACTGCACCTTGCGGACGTGCCATGTAAACGTCATCAATATAAATACCAACACCAGGCTCGTACCCCCATAGAGGATCTTGTTGGCCTAACCCTCGTATAAATGCGGTAAGTGTTGAGTTAGTACCACGACTGGTTTGCAGTGTAGTATTTGGCGAGAACTGTTGAACTTCTGTTAGTACGCTAATTCCCTTTTCGGCCAATTCGACGGCACCAACCGATGTTATGGCTACAGGAGTTTCTTGAAGTGACTCTACGGTTTTACGCGCGGTCACCTCAATGCGTTCTAACTTTCCTCTGTCGTCTTCTTCGTTGGTCTCTTGTGCAACTGCCACCGGAGTAGCAGTAAGCGCTGAGGCAACAGCGATTGCGCACAAAGAGTGAGAACCAGTGAAATAACGTCGTGCTTGTTGAGTAAATGACATAATGTGTCCTTTTTCTTCTATGTGTCCAGATATTAAGTTCCAGAGCATGTCGAAATTACTGCGGTCGTTATTTACCATAGGGCACTTTTTAAACTGGGTATGTAGTACCATCGTACTATGGGAATTTTTTCGAAATAGTTTCACACTTCCTGCAAATCAAATCTATATTTCTAATCGCTAACTATCTGTTTTTGAATATAGATTTCTTTACACGCTCGAAGATAAATCGGCTTTAAACATGCTGAGCCATGACAAATCGCAAGCCTTTTATCATTGAGTTAATAGTGAAAGCTTAACAGTTCCAGAGCTAGCTGCGGTCACAGATTTACTCAAAGGAAAACAATATGTTAAGTATGATTGGATTGGCTGGAGGCTTGGCGCTTCTTATCGCGCTGACGATTCGAGGGATGAATTTATTCATTGCTGCGCCACTTTGTGCCCTAGTTGTTGCGCTTACCAACAACATGACCCTGTTTTTAGGTGACACCAACTTTGTTGAAACCTACATGAGCGGCTTTACCGGATTCATCGCTTCATGGTTCTTTATGTTTTTACTTGGCGCCCTCTTTGGCAAATTTATGGAAGACAGTGGTGCTGCTGACAGTGTATCTCGGTGGATAATCGATAAAGTAGGATACAAGCGTGCAGTTCTAGCGGTAGTAGCGGCATGTGCAATACTCACTTACGGTGGTGTTAGTGTGTTTGTAGTCGCCTTTTCAGTGTATCCAATGGCCGTGAGTTTATTTAAAGATGCGAACCTACCACGCAGATTCATTCCTGCCACCATGGCTTTTGGTTCAATCACCTTTACCATGACCTCAGCGGGTTCACCGGAAATCCAAAACTGGATCCCAATAAAGTATTTAGGTACTTCACCTTTTGCCGCGTGGGAAGTTAGCCTAGTTGTAGCTGTGTTTATGGCCCTTTTTGGCTATTGGTGGTTGGCTAAAATGATTAACAAGGCCGTAGCAAATGGCGAGGTGTTTGAAGCTCGTGATTCCGACCCAAAGCTTCGAGAAAGAGACTACCCTCACCCGCTTACAGGCATATTACCGTTAGTGGTTGTGTTGGTGCTTTCGTTTTCACTTCACGACGAATTAGCTCAGCTTGCTCTAATCGTAGCCTTGGGTGGCGGTGTACTCTGTTTACTTGCTATTAATTTCAAACATTTTCACAACCTACCGACAGCAGTAAACGCAGGCACCACTGGCGCTTTGGTTGCCATTGGAAACACCGCAGCAGTTGTTGGATTTGGCGCTATCGCAAAAAACACCGAAGCTTTTCAAGATACAGTGGCATTGATGACACAAATTCCGGGTAATGAGCTGATTGGTGCAGCAATCGCTGTAAGTGTAATTGCCGGATTAACTGGCTCTGCCTCAGGCGGACAGGCCATCGCTTTACCCCTTGTTGGGCCGCACTATTTAGATCAGGGTGTTGAGCCCGACGAGTTACACCGTATTGTTTCCATCTCTTCTGGAGCGCTAGATTCCCTGCCCCATAATGGGTATGTTGTAACAACGATACGAGCGATTTGTCACGAAACTCACAAAGCAGCGTATTGGTCTATGGCCGCGCTCACTGTTGTGGTGCCTCTCATCGGGCTGTCGATGGCCATTGGGTTATTCAGTATTTTTTAACAAGGGATTGATACATTGTCGTTAATCACTCTACTCCAAAATCGCACGCTAAAGACTGCACTGCTAACCTTTTACGGGTTGTTGAGCCTGACTTTTTCTGCCGCTGCAAGCAGCGCGGAAACCACATTACCTTTAGTGAAAAAGCAGGTGTTTTCCTTACCGTCATTAACTCTGTTCAATGGCGCAACCATTACCAATGTAAACGTGGGTTGGGAAGCGTACGGTACGCTCAATGAAGATAAGTCAAATGTTGTACTTATCACCCATTATTTTTCTGCTTCATCTCATGCAGCAGGTAGGTACACACCAGAAGGGCCTGTTGGCTACTGGGACGCACTTATTGGCCCCGGCAAAGCAATAGACACGTCAGTTTACTATGTCATAAGCGTTGATACTTTAGTTAACCTAAACGCCTACAGTGATACAGTAACAACAACCGGCCCAGCCACTGTAAACCCTGATACAGGTAAACCTTGGGGGCTCGACTTTCCTGTAGTAACAATCCGTGATTTTGTGAACGTCCAAAAATCCCTATTGGAAAGTTTAGGTATATCTAAACTTCACGCTGTTGTGGGCGCTTCAATGGGATCAATGCAAGCTATTGACTGGGCCAGTGCTTACCCCGAATGGGTTCCCAGAATGATTTCAGTAATCGGCACTGGGGAAACGGATGCTTGGACAACCGCAGCGCTAGAGCAATGGGCAACCCCCATCAAAGTGGATAGTCGCTGGAATAATGGAGACTACAGCATTGATGAACAACCTATGAATGGTTTAGTAGGTTCACTCATGCTCATTACTCAACACGCACTAACACCTGAGTTTTTTAACCAACAGGGTAAAACACTAGGATATCAACAGCTAGAAGACGCCCCAATGCACGACATTCGTCAGAATCACAGTATTGTAAATTGGCTACGCTCAAGAGCAGAAAGTCGAGCACAGCAAATGGATGCAAATCATTTACTCTATCTTGTAAGGGCATGTCAGCTATTTGTGGCTGGTCACAAAGGCTCTTTAGAACAAGGACTTTCGTCAGTTAAGGCAAAAACACTGTTTGTTCCAGCCTCTACTGATTTGTTACTAATGCCTTATCTTGCTCAGAATGCCCACGACATTTTGAACCAAAATGGAGTTTCTTCACAATATCAAGCACTGGATGGTGAACTGGGGCACTTAGAGGGGGTACTAGATATCTCCGAGCAGGCCAATCTTATATCCGAATTCCTCAGCCAGTAATACAGGAACACTTTCATGAAAACCTATTCATTGTTTGCCTCAGTATGTTTTAGCATATCTGTTGCTAGCTATGCAGATTCACTCCCGCCACTAAACTTAGATACCGGTCGGGTGACTGTCTCAGGACTTTCCTCTGGTGGCTACATGGCTACCCAATTTCACCTCGCCCACAGTGAATTCGTTTCTGGCGCTGGCATCATTGCGGCTGGGCCATATAACTGTGCACAAGGGGATATCAGCACTGCGCTAGCGCAGTGTGTCAACAAAACGTCTGACAGTTTAAACCTTACTGCTATTAATGAAGTCGCCAGTGAATACGCTCTTCAGGGTAAAATTGCCCCGCTGAACAACCTTCAAGACGACAAAGTATGGTTGTTTCACGGCACTTTAGACAACCGCGTTACCGCTGAGGTCAGTGATTTATTGTTCAGCCAATATAAGGGCTGGACACAAGAAGAAAATATCGTCTATGTTAGTGATATGGCGATAGACCACGTATTCCCAACGCTTTCTTCTGGTGGCGCTTGTGATGCTTCCGAAAGCCCGTTTATTGGCTTGTGTAATTACGATGCCGCTGGCGAAATGCTTAATCACTTATTAGGTGAACTTACACCGCCTGATGAAGCATTAGAAGGAAGAGTCTACAGCATTAATCAACTCCACATAGCGGGTGCAAATGCGTCTACCATGGCAGAAGAAGGCTATGTATTTGTCCCCAAAGCCTGCGAGGGCGACAATGTATGTGAGCTTCACGTAAGTTTTCACGGCTGTAATCAATATGCCGACGCGGTGGATATGGCCTATGTGACACAAACGGGAATAAATCGGTGGGCCGACGACAACCAGATTGTCGTATTATACCCACAAACAAAAAAATCACTTTTTATGCCACTTAACCCTCAAGGTTGCTGGGATTGGTGGGGATATACATCTGATGAATATGCCACCAAAAACGGTGATCAAATCAAAGCAGTAAACGCGATGATCGGTGCTTTAAACGCTAACACAACAGAGGCCAACAATGACTAAACGCAATGTATTTATTACCGGTGGCGCAAGCGGAATAGGCTTTGGGATTGCCACATCGCTGGCAAAAAGCGGTCACCACATCATTATTGCCGATATTAATGAAGACGCTGCAAACTCTGCGGCACATGAACTAGTGTCTCAGGGCTTTAGCGCAAGCGCTGTTACCGTAGACGTGTGTAATGCCACAAGCGTATCGGCGCTCACCACTGCGCTGAAAGAAACCCCGGTGGATGTTTTGGTAAACAACGCGGGCATTCAACACGTCAGTAAAATTGAAGACTTTCCGCCTGAAAAGTGGCAGCAACTCATCAACATTATGTTAGTGGGTCCAGCGTTACTTACACAAACTTTTTTACCCTCAATGCGAGCTCGCAATTTTGGTCGTATCATCAATATAGGATCGATTCACTCAATTGTGGCCTCGCCATATAAATCGGCCTATGTAGCAGCAAAGCATGGTCTACTTGGACTAGCAAAAACGGTAGCGTTAGAAACCGGTGATTGTGACGTTACCATTAATACGGTTTGCCCAGCATACGTTAAAACGCCACTGGTTGAGAAACAGATTGCCGCCCAAGCCGTTGAGAATAATTTGTCTGAAGAAGATGTGATTAACAAAATTATGCTTGAGCCAATGCCGAAAAAGCAGTTTATAAGCTTGCAAGAACTTGCCGATACCACCGCATTTCTAATGTCTGACAGTGCGCGTAATATTACCGCACAAACTCTGGTGCTTGACGGCGGCTGGACCGCTAGGTAAATCATTTCCTTGATAAAACTTCTGTGCTAATGTCCGAACTACGTACTAGGAAGGACATTAGCGCTATATGCCCTATCAAACTGTTGCACTTATTGGTAAACCACAACACGAAGCGATTCATGACAGCCTAATTTTGCTCGCAAAGTATTTGCTAGATCGTGGATGCAAAGTCATTGTAGAAGACACTTTATCTGCGGTACTTTCAGGCTTTCCTCATGAAGTAACGAATCTCGTTAATATTGGTAAAGAAGCCGACTTAGCCGTAGTGGTTGGTGGTGACGGTAGTATGCTAGGTGCCGCAAGAGTGCTTTCTCGATTTGATATTCATGTGGTTGGTGTTAACCGAGGTAACTTGGGTTTTCTTACTGACATTCACCCCGATGAAATGAACCAGCAACTCGACCTTATTTTCAATGGTGAATGTATGGTTGAAGAGCGATTTTTATTGGAAGTGGGTGTGTTTCGCCACGAAAAACTAAAAAGCAATAACGCCGCTGTCAACGAGGTAGTACTGCACCACGGAAAAGTGGCGCATATGATGGAGTTTGAAATCTATATCGATGACCAGTTCGTATTCAGCCAACGGTCAGATGGCTTAATTGTAGCCACACCTACAGGTTCAACGGCGTACTCTTTGTCGGCTGGCGGCCCTATCATTATGCCAAGCCTCGACACCCTTACCCTAGTTCCCATGTTCCCTCATACTCTGAGTAGCCGTCCTATCGTAGTAGACGCTAACAGCACAATTTCAATGAAGGTATCTAAGGTAAATAGCGATTCATTACAAGTAAGCTGTGACAGCCATATTGTGCTTCCAGTGTTACCGGGTGATGAAATCAAGATCAATAAAAGCCGTGAAAAGCTCACTTTGGTTCATCCAAAGGGATACGATTATTTCAGCGTGCTAAGAAGCAAGCTCAGCTGGGGCAGTAAACTTTACTAGCCCAACTGAGCTACATGACTAGAGGTCAGCTGCTAGACGCATTCCAATTTCTGAATATGGCTCACTGGTGCTCATCCAGAAACGATACGTCACACGAGAGTTACGCGGGTTGTTACTCCAGTTCCCTCCACGAATAATTGAACTAGAACAATTACCCGAAATCCATGCACTGCCATCAGTAGGGGCATCAACGTAACTTTCATTCAAGCAATCGTAGGTCCATTCACCAACATTACCGTGCATGTCGTAAAGACCAAAATCGTTAGCTTCGAAGCTTTTCACTGGGGCGGTGCCAAAGCCATATCCGTCATTACATTCAAATGGTGTAGACCAACTACGTGTTGCGCCTTCTTCAAAATCTGTTAGGTCCGCAACGTTGTCATAGCGGCACATTCCTCCAGAAAGCTCACCGAAAGCGTACGGTGCCGTGCTACCAGCGCGAGCGGCATACTCCCATTCGGCTTCGGAGGGCAATCTAAAGGTCACTGAACTATTTTCGTTAATCCAGGTTAAGTACGCTTGGGCATCATCTTCACTAATACAGGTTGCAGGATGGTCGTCGGTTTGATCAAAGCCTGGACTTTCCCAATCTCTACCCTCGACGTAATCAAAGTCACTGTAATCTGGCAACATCACGTAGCAACCTTGACTGCCGTCTTGTCTTGCCGACGTAACATATCCAGTATCTTCGATAAAGGCTCTAAATTCTCCACGAGTAACTTCTCTTTCCATCATTCTAAACGACGAAACGTTCACTAAATGGCGAGGTTTTTCATCATCGTAACAGGTGTCATCGCCTTCACTACACCCCATGTAATATTGCCCAGCAGGAATAGTCACTAGACTTGATACAAGCGAATCAGTGGGACGCGATATTCTGGGGTCTAGTGAAAATCTAAACACTTCATTTCCCGGAGCCAAGGTAACCCAGCTGGTTTGTGACACAAAACCCGGAGCACTCACTTCTATCTGGTATTGGCCGGCGGCTAACTCCATCCCGCGAGAATACGTTTCTACTATGTTCATAACGCGAACACGGGCATCGCTAGGATCTGTATTAACCGTAAGCGAGAGCAACTCCACTTCGGGCGCCTCCCAATTGAACGTCACCACACGGTCTTGGTTTAATTCAACGTTCTTGTATACGGTTCCCAATCCCGGAAAATTAATCACAATGTCATGGCCACCTTCGGGTAGTGACAATACACTGCCAAAGCCAATTTCGCCACGGTAGCCATCGACGGTAATATTGGCATTTTCAGGCAATACGTTAACGGTGAGATTAAAATGCGGAACTGGGGGTTCAACTGGTAAAGAATTTTGATAGTAAACCGCTCCACCTAATAAACCACCCGCCAATAAAAGCACAAAGAATGCTTTCATCATGACCTTAGAGGGTGCAGCGTCTGCGGTTTCTTGTGTGGTTGGCTCTTCCTTTTTGCTAGCGCCCTGGCCTTCTGAAAGGTTTTTCACCGTCACTGGTTTTTTTTCTTTTCTTTTAGGCGCAGGAGGCACTGGAGCATCATCTAGGTTAACCATCCAACCTCGACTCATGGCGTAAGTCACAATGTATTGATGTGCATCCCGCGCCATTAGGCCTCTAGCCAGTGCCGTCTTAATTAACGCCTGCATCTCTAGTTGACCAATTTTTCCGTCGGAGACACTGTCGTCAATAAAAGTATCTAGCTCGCTTAGCTCTGGTATATCCGGCGATGGCTGAGGCGTTTCTGGAGACTGCCAAGTTAATTGCCATTCTGACACGCTGCGAGGGCGCTCATCTGGACGTACCTTCATACCAGCATCTATGGCCTGTATCAACGCGGGATTATACTGATGCGTATCAATATCTTTCAGTAGCTTAGTGTGAGAGTCGTCAAGTAAGCGATCCGTCGACGTATGTGGGCGCACCCCAGAAACACATTCGTACATCACCGCAGCAAACGCATAGATATCAGTCCACGGCCCCATAAGCTTGCTTGCTCTGCCATACTGCTCTACCGGCGCGTACCCGTCTTTCACTATTGCAGACACCGCTTTACTCTTGAGGCCAATAACTTGCCGCGCTGCGCCAAAATCTATTAGTACAGGTGTACCATCTTTGCGAAAGAGAATATTATCAGGCGAAATATCTCTGTGAATCAAAATTGAGGATGGGTCGTCTGAGCTGAAGGTTTGAGAGTGAACATAAGACAAACCATCGGCAATCGCATCTGCGAGTTTCATTAACAACTTTGGCGTAATGGCGTTATTTTCGATCTTATCGAGTAAGCTTCCCCCCTCGATAAGCTCCATAACAATATAGGCCGTACCTAACGCCTCGAAATAGCGGAATACTTCTACAATATTGGGATGCTTCATCTTGCCCAGAAGCTTAGCTTCATCAATGAAGGTTTGCTTACCCCAAGAAAAGTCTTTCTCCAGCGAGGCGGTCTTAACAACAATATTGCTGCTTTCGTCTCTCACCGCCCAGTCACCAGGTAAATACTCTTTGATGGCAACTTGCTTATCTAGATACGTATCGGTTGCCAGATAGGTAATGCCAAACCCACCCACACCTAGAATTTTATCTAGTCGGTACTCGCCAAGGGTACTCCCCATCGCCAATGCTTGATGATTAAATTCCATATTCCAGCCTTATTTACTCAGTTCCATCATCGTTTGATTGCGCCTGAGCGCAGCTTTGTTCGTCTTCTAGCAGCAAATCACAAGTTTCTTCTTCGTCATCACTCTCTTGCGTATTTACTGGTTGCTGTACGTTATCTGCATCTAAGATATCGCTTTCGCCTTTTCCATTTGCTTCTGATGGCTCAACATCTCTCACTACAGGATCTTTCGCTTCAGTCTCAGCGTCGGTTTCTGGTTGCCGCTTGTCTTCCGACTTTACTGGGACGTCACCCACTTGATGGTCTATTGTGTCTTCTTCGAAATTAACTGACTCGTTATCGATTTCATGGGGGTCTTCATCAAGGCTTTCATCTATGTCTGGTGGGACATTTTTAGTGGTTTCTTTAGACTCGCTTGGCAAGGGAGGAGGTGTAATTTGAGGGTCAAAGCTATCTTGCGACGACCCAAACAACACGGCTCCGAAAATAACCACTATCAGTGTAAGTAGCAAAGCCACTACAATAAGAAGATGCCGATTAGTAGATTTTACAGTTTGTGTTTGAGGAGCAACGTGACGGGTATTTACCTCGGGCTGCGATAATGCAGATTTATCAGCTCTAGGCATACTAATTGCGATTAGCGTAGCGTTGTCTTGATGCGATAATTGCTTGCTGTCTATATCGTGAAGAATCGCTGATACTAAGTGCTCTGCCATGACTTGCTGTTCAACATGAGTTTGAATTGCATCCTCAGTTAGACTTTCTACTCCATCAGACGCCAAAATGACGCAATCACCGTCTGTTAGTTGAACAGGCTCAGCACTTACATCAACTAATTTAATATCTTTGCCGTGTACCACGGAGCGAAGCGCATTTCGCTTAGGGTTGTTCTTTGCTTCGCTGGCCGTCATATCGCCAAGCTCCACCATTTTATCGAACACTGGCCCCATGGAATGATCATCATTTAACTGAGTAATCTGCCCATTGTGTACGCGCCACAAAGGAGAATCACCCACGCTTACCCACCATAGTGCTCCGCTGATGTCTATGTACACACCAACGAGTGTAGTCCCCATATCCTCAAAGTCTGGATTATCCGTTACGAAATCCGCTATCTCGCTATTTGCCGCGCGCAGTGCTTGTGATAAGCGCTCGGGGATATCGCCTTGACTCTGCCTAAAACTATCGCAAAATCCCTTCACAGCAAGCTCACTAGCTTGAGCACCGCCGTCATGGCCGCCCATCCCATCGGCAAGTACGTACAAAGCTCCATCGTCTTGATGAGATACTTTTTCAATTATGCAGTAGCTATCTTCTTGATAGTCTCTTGCACCTTGAATTTGTCCACCACTAGCGGTCATCTTGCTAAGCATGAATCCTATTGCCCTTCTATACCTTTGAAACTGTTATCTTGGTTTTACCAAGCGTTATGTCTACTGGGCGCTTGATTGAAATTCTCGCCTTCTCATCAACACCTAACTCATGTATACCGTTAATGGTTAATCCATTTTCACTCAAACAGGTGATTTTCACTTCTTGTTGAGTATCGTAATAGTCAACTCGCGCATGTCGACGACTAATATAGGGGTCGTCCGCTAATCGTTCCGACAAATCTTGAGCGACTTCTGCAAGAGCGGTTCTGCCAAGCTCAACACAGCTATTTTGAAGTTCCACTGTCTTGGCGTAACCATTGATCTCCAACCTGAGAGACTCAATTGCGATTTTATGGGTTTTCACAACACTAGGCGTAGGCTCTGGTACGCTTGGTGTTTTTTCAACCTTGCGATTATCTTGCAGAATAGTGTCTAACCCAACGCCCAGAGGAACATCAGCGTCTTTCATGTGAGCCTGAACTTCCTTGTTACGTTTACCTGACAATAAGATTACCGTCATAGATAGCAACACAACGACGCCACCAAGCATCATAAGTACCATAGGACCGTTCAAGGAAAGCGCAGAAACCGTTGATTGAGGAATACTCGGTTCACTGGTATCAGTAGGCATAGACGTTGGAACACTCACATCAGGAGCAGGTACCGAAGGCTCTTGGTCAAGATCTGGAGTGGGTAAACTCACATCCGGGACCGGTGGCTCGGTAGGTATTGCAGGGGGCATTATTGGCGCAACTCGTACGCCCACCGCATTAAATGCAGCCACAGTACCAAGATGCTCTGTACTTTGCGCACCATACATATTGCTTGCAGCGTAAGACAATGCACTGGCAAAGTCTTCATTGTCGTTGAATGGGAGCTTATTTTTAATCACGTACATTAAAATACTGAACGACGTTTTAAACCCCATAGGCTCTAGTGAATCGCCACCTTTAACTGGATGTTGACCACCTTTAACCATGAGCGCGTAGGCAAGAGATGTAATACCACCGACTTCGTAATGATCGGCTTCCAAATTCTGGCTTCGTACATAAAGCATATATGCTTCAAGATCTTCAGTATGACTGATCCCACCATGTCGAGTAGGGTTCGCAATATCACGCAAAAAATCAACGTCGACATTATAGCCAGCCATACGCATATTGGTCATGAAGTGCTTACCAGATTCGAAGGTATTGGCTCTGACCACGGTATTTTCAAAGGATTTACCAGACTCGAACCAAGCCCTAACGGTAACACCTACCATATCTGCAACTGAATCGTTTAAAGCACGCCCTGCTAGATGTCCATCGCCCCCAGAGCCTGCGGCATAAATTCCATGTCCAAATTCGTGTCCAACCACGTCTAAGTCGTGACCTATCCCCGTTGGAGCATCAGGATACCCAGCCAAAATCGATATTTCCGCCGCACTGACCTCGTTTTGCCAAAAGTAGGCATTGAATGAATCACAGTCGTCGCCACGTGTACCCGCATAATTCGCAAACAGCAGAATATCAGTATCTAGATTATCTATTGAGCGCCAATTGTATTCCTGTAAGAAGAAGTCGTATGCCACTTGAACGTTAAACTTTGCCATACGGGCTTTTTCGCCAAGTTCCCTGTATTCAGGAAAGGCGGTTTGAGCCCAGCTATCTGCTTCATGTCGAGGAATGAAGTTGTCGAATTCAGAGGTCATGCACTGCCCTTTAAAATCGAAGGCATAAATTTCAGCGTTAGCCGAAGTGCTCAACCATGAAAATGCTATCGCGATAAAAAGGTAGGTTATCGTTTTCATTACTGATGAACCAAATCTAGCTTGAGAATCATTTCACCTTCATGGGCATTGACTATATGGCGATAATCTTCTGTGCGAGGATCACTCAACCTGCCATTAATGATCCACGCAAGTACCACACGGTTTTCTGTAGGGTACACCACCAACGCCGTTGGGTCTGTTGTCATTACCACTTGTCGACTTTCAGGAACGCCTTGGCTTCGATAAGCTGCAATTAAAGCTTCCTCTGCGCCTAAAGTTGGAACCACGTCTAACTCAATCGAGGTCAACCAAGTACCAATGACTTCTGAAGCTTGACTATTTTGTGTATTTAATACCATCTCGGTACCGTAAACCGGAATGCCTTTGTAATACTGTTGAGTATGGTAAAAAACATGGCCGTAACCGTCATCCGAATGGCTAAGAATAGGTAGAGAGTCATCTTGCCCCAAGCCCATATCGCTCTTTGATTCTTCGAGTACTTGAGCCGCACTCTCGTCGTCGACTACCGAGGTATCTGATGAAACGGGTAAAGACCCAACAGGCGAGAGTTCCAAATCACCAGGAGGTTCCGTTGATTGCTTCGATGAGTCAGAAGAAGAAGGATTTTGCTGACCGCCAGACTTTTCTTGTGCTTCCATGCTAACATCGCCGCCAGCAACGGTTGCACTACCCGACATTTTCCATGTCATACCACCAACGACCATTGCTACCCCTAAAATCATCAGGGCAACTAATAGCATTTTGTTCGACACTGAATACTTCATCTTATTGTCCTTTTAAAACAGCCCATTCATACTTAACCGGCTTGTCGCGCACCAATCAAAATTACACTTGCATTGTCTTGATGTTCCAACCCGAGTTGTTCCACTTGCGATAATATATTTTTCTGAATATCAGCAAGGGAGGCGTCTACAGAGGCTTTACTCTCGCTATTTCTGAATTTCAACACTGAACTATTCAAGCTGTCTATCAGGCTTTGGGTTGAAACAACTTCTATACCGTCTGACGCAACAATCAGTATGTCACCATCGTTTAATACCTCTTGACCCGCACTGGATTGCATGTGCACAAGAGGAACCGTTCCGTCCAAAGCCGAAAACAACGCCTCACCGTGTTGCGCTGCGAGCTCGGCTTCTTTCTCACTAGGCGAGTTGCCCGTAACTAACGCCCAATTTCGCCATATATGTTTGGTATTAAGCAAGTTCGAGCTACCACCTTGATTCAACATCAGTAGCGAGTCGCCAATACTTACCCAATCTATTTTTCCAGACACCTTGTCTACGATAACACCTATAAAGGTGCACCCCATTCCCTCATAATCGGGGTTAATTCGTACTTCTTTGTTAATCGTATCGTTCGCCAAAGCCAAGGCTCGATTGAGCTCATTTACCGATAGCGCCTCGCTCCAACTGGCAATTAAATGATCTACCACAGTTTGAATAGCAAGCTTTGCAGCATAATCCCCATGCCCCATGCCTCCCATACCGTCAGCAAGTAAGTACACAGATACATTGCTAGCTAAAGACAACCCTG
>JALUXV010000062.1 GCA_027013165.1 Alteromonadaceae bacterium | reverse complement strand
ACGACACGGCAACCTGCGCTTTTTGCACACTTTCTGTGGCTTTAACCATGTCGACTTGTTGTTCAAGGCGACGAAGGTTTGCTTTGGCTTGCTGAATATTTTGTGCAAGCTGTTTTTCAGATTGTGTGAACTGCTCTAGATAAGTTTGTTCAGTTTCACGTTCTGCCTTTAAATCAGACACTTTCTGCGCGCAGTCCAGTGCTAGCTGGCGATCGGTGTCGATAGCCTTGCGCGCATGGGCTTCATACTCTGCAATTGAGGTGTCGAAGCTGTCTACTTTTTGTTGAGACAATTTACACTTCGCCAGAATTTGCGTACGGGCATGATCTGACTTACGCAATTCTTCTTTGGCTTCACGAATTTCTTGTTCAAGAATACGGATAGCCTGGCTGTCTACTACAGATTGTGCTGCTTCTGTAGCACCACCTTTTACTGCTGTTACTAACTTTTTCCACACTGACATTCGCTTCTCCTAAGAAATCAAGCTGATTTAAGATGAGTTTCGTAAGCATCTAAAAACGATGCTACGTTTTGGAACAAGGTTTCTACTTCAATCACAATGCTCTCGGCTTTCGATTGGGCACTTAGGGCACCAAATGCGGTGTAATATTCACTATCGCCTACGTGAGTAATACCCACAGTAGTTAATGGAAACACCATATGTGTTGAAAGAATCTCGTGATCAAGGGCTGCTTTGTCTTTGACTTCGGTTGATGAAAACAACAGACTTTCTACCAAGATTTGTTCACCACTGATCGCTAGCCAAGCATCAATACCGTCCTGATTGGCAATTAACAAGCAGTTATCTTCACGGGTAACAACCACGTCATCGTGGTCTTTAAACAGGGATTCAATGCTGTCTAGATCCCAATGCATAATGCTCTCCTTTAGAGTTTGAAGCGATAATGTCATGTCCACTGTAAACCACTAATTTGGGACACGCCACTAATCTTGACTTGCAGTGTAGACTCAATCTGCCATAATCGTCAATAACAAATATTCTTTATTTGTGTAAAAAAATGTTTTTACGTAAATTATTGTTCACAAATGGGGTGTTCTTTGAGTTCTAAAAATACATGGCGACTCACCGTTCAACGACTGGTTAAATCGGAAATGTCCATTCGTGGCGTAAAATATCAAACACTTAGCCAGCGCTTAGCCGACATAGGCGTTGAGCAAAGTGCTGACAATCTCAGAAATAAGGTCAATAAAGGCATTATGGGGGCAGACCTGTTGCTACAAATTTTATATGTGCTTAAAGCACGGGATGTTAGCGTGGGCTTAATTGATGAAATCCAGACTGATCTCAATCGTATAAACGAGTAGAATACGCGCCGCAAGGTATAACCAGAAGTACATACAGAAACTTTAGATATGATGAAATTGTCAGATTACGGGTTTGACTTACCCGAGCATCTCATTGCCAAGTACCCCACAGAAAATCGCTCAGCTAGCCGTTTATTGCAACTCAATCGTGAAACGGGCGACGTTTCTCATAGCATGTTTACAAACATGTTAGACCTAGTGAATCCGGGGGACTTACTGGTATTTAACAATACCCGCGTAATTCCTGCTCGATTGCTTGGTAAAAAAGAAACCGGTGGGCAAGTAGAAGTCCTCATTGAGCGTCTGCTTGATGAGCACACAGCATTGGCACATGTTAGGGCGAGTAAAGCCCCTAAGCCGGGGACCTCACTTATCCTTGAAGAAAAGGTGAATGTAACGGTGACTGGCCGTGATGATGCTTTGTTTATTTTAAAGTTTGAACACCAAGAGCATACCCTTCAACTACTTGAAGAATATGGTCATATGCCTCTTCCTCCGTATATCGACCGTCCCGATGAAAGTACTGACAAAGAGCGCTATCAAACGGTTTATAATGATAAACCCGGCGCCGTTGCTGCACCTACTGCGGGTTTACATTTTGACGATGAAATCTTGGCAAAGCTCAAAGATAAAGGCGTTAAGCTTGCTTTTGTCACCCTTCATGTGGGCGCTGGTACCTTTCAACCCGTGCGAGTTGACAACATTCAAGAGCACAAAATGCATGCTGAGTATGCTGAAGTGCCTCAAGAGGTGGTTGATGCAATTAAATCAACCAAGGCGGCTGGCAAACGTGTGATTGCAGTGGGCACTACCTCTGTGCGTTCACTTGAGTCGGCCGCGGCAGCATCGCCACAAGGCGATTTACAACCGTTTCAGGATGATACCTCTATCTTCATTTACCCAGGGTTTGAATTTAAAGTAATAGATGCCATGTTCACTAACTTTCACCTGCCAGAATCTACATTAATGATGTTAATTAGTGCTTTTGCAGGTAGAGCCAATGTAATGAACGCGTATCAGCAAGCCATTGAAAATGAATATAGATTTTTCAGTTATGGCGACAGTATGTTTATCGGTTAGGTTTTAGGCGTTTATCAAGTTACTTAAAACCGGTAATTGAGCATGATCTCAGCAGGATAACTGGTATAATCGCCGCCAATTTTTATATTACCCATTGCGCGTGGCGCACAACACTTGGGAAAGTTTTACATGCAATTTGAGTTGTTAAACACCGACGGAAAGGCCAGACGTGGCCGATTAGTGTTCGATCGAGGAGTGGTCGAAACACCAGCATTCATGCCTGTTGGAACTTACGGTACTGTTAAAGGTATGACACCGGAAGAGCTTGCCGATAGCGGTGCGCATATCTGTTTAGGGAATACTTTTCACTTAATGCTGCGTCCTGGCACTAGCATTATTAAAGAGCACGGCGACCTGCATGATTTTATGCACTGGGATAAGCCGATTCTTACTGATTCAGGTGGTTTCCAAGTGTTTAGCTTGGGTGATCTGCGTAAAATTTCTGAAAAGGGTGTGACTTTCCGTTCGCCGATTAACGGTGAAAAAATTCTGTTAACACCTGAAAAGTCAATGGAAGTTCAGCGCGATTTGGGCTCAGACATTGTCATGATCTTCGACGAATGTACGCCGTATCCAGCGACTGAGCAGGAAGCGCGTCTTTCTATGGAAATGTCACTACGCTGGGCAAAGCGTAGCAAAGAGGCTCATGGTGATAATCCTTCAGCACTGTTCGGTATTATCCAAGGCGGTATGTACGAAGATCTGCGGGATATCTCTCTTGAAGGCTTAGAAGACATTGGCTTTGACGGATACGCAATAGGTGGTTTGTCTGTGGGTGAGCCCAAAGAAGACATGATCCGCATCATCAATCACACAGCACCAAAAATTCCGGAAGACAAGCCGCGCTATTTGATGGGTGTTGGTAAACCAGAAGATATTGTAGAGGCGGTTCGTCGCGGTATCGATATGTTCGATTGCGTTATGCCAACCCGAAACGCTCGCAACGGTCATCTGTTTGTCACTGAAGGTGTGATAAAAATTCGCAACGCTAAACATCGCAACGATACGTCGCCTTTAGATGAAAGTTGTGACTGTTACACTTGTAAAAATTATTCTCGGTCTTATCTACATCATTTAGACAAGTGTAATGAGATACTTGGCGCGCGGTTAAACACCATTCATAACCTTCGTTACTATCAACGAGTGATGCAAGGTTTGCGCGATGCAATAGCGGCTGATGAATTAGACGCTTTTGTCGAGGACTTTTACGCTAAAAAAGAGATGCCTGTACCGGCACTATAACAACGATAATTATTGGGAACTATTATGAGCTTATTTATCTCGAACGCTTATGCACAATCTGCTGGTGGAGCACAACAAGGTGGTGGCATGGAAATGCTTATCATGTTGGCTGTTTTTGGTCTGATTTTTTACTTCTTGCTATATCGCCCGCAGGCAAAGCGCGTTAAAGAGCACAAAAGTCTTGTATCGTCATTGAGCAAAGGCGATGAAGTACTTACGCAAGGCGGTTTAGTAGGTCGCATTACTAAGGTGAGTGAAGAAAAAGATTTTATTGAAATGTCACTTAACGACAGCAACAACATTGTTGTTCAAAAGTCTTCAGTTACTGCTGTGCTACCAAAGGGCACAATGAAGTCGCTCTAATACGATTTCGCTCATGTGAGTACACCTTGCATGAGCGTAAAAGGAATGTCTTGTGTTAAATAAAAATTCAATTTGGAAAGTGCTCAGCGCGATTATTATCGTGTTTGGCTGTGCTCTTTATGCACTTCCCAATATTTATGGCGAAGATCACGCCATTCAAATTTCTCCTGGCCGTGATGCTGTTATCACTGATGTTATGGTTGAACAGGTTGCGCAAACGCTTGAACAAAATAACATTACGCCAAAGCGTATTGAGTTTGAAGATGATCGCATTCTTGTTCGCGTGTCTGATTCTGACACTCAGCTAATTGCTCGAGAAACCCTTGAAAAAGCCTACGGTGAAGATTACTTCGTTGCGATGAACTTAGCGCCTGATACACCCGAGTGGTTAGAGGCACTTGGCGGAACGCCAATGAAACTAGGCCTAGATTTACGCGGCGGTGTGCATTTCTTAATGGAAGTGGACATGAGCGAAGTAATGGTAAAGTCACTTGATGATGCTAAAAACAGTTTCAGAACAGCATTGCGTGAAGAAGGGATCCGTTATCGAGGTGTTACCCAAAAAGACAACTATGTCGAGCTTACCTTCCGTGACGAAGATGCAGCCGATAAAGCTCTGTTTTTCTTGCGTAACCAAAACCGTGAACTGTCTTTTGATCGCATAGATGATTTGGTGTTACGGGCCGTATTTACCGAAGCTAAGCTTCAAGAAATTCGTACCAACGCGGTGAATCAAAACATCACTATCATCCGTAACCGTGTGAACCAGCTAGGTGTTGCTGAACCATTAGTCCAGAAGCAAGGTGCTGACCGCATAGTTGTTCAACTTCCGGGTATTCAAGACACCGCTCAAGCCAAAGAAATTTTGAATGCAACGGCGACGTTAGAGTTCCGCATGCTGGATTTGCGTAACGATGTGCGCGACGCGTTGAATGGGCGTGTGCCCCCAGGCTCTCAAGTTATCGAAGACCAACAAGGTGTTCCTCAGCTACTTGAAAAGCGTGTCATGCTTACAGGCAGCCATATTATTGATGCTAACAGTGGTGTTGATGAATATGGGTTACCTAAAGTAAATATCACTCTTGATTCTGAAGGCGGTAACAAAATGTCTCGAGCGACTCGAGATAATATTGGTAACCCTATGGCCACCGTGTTTATCGAATATTTGTCTACCGGCGAGCGCAATGCTGAAGGAAAACTTATTTTTGAAAAGCATGAGCAAGTTATTTCAGTAGCCACCATCAGAGCGCAATTGGGTAGTCGATTTGAAATTACTGGTCTGGATTCTCCTAAAGAGGCTAGAGACTTGGCCTTGCTTCTTCGTGCTGGCGCACTTATCGCACCTATTCAAATTGTTGAAGAGCGCACCGTTGGACCTAGCCTAGGGCAAGAAAATATTGAACTAGGGATGCAAGCCATTACCTATGGTTTGGGACTAGTACTTCTGTTTATGCTTGTCTATTACAAAGCCTTTGGCATTGTTGCTAACATTGCGCTGGTGACTAACTTGGTGATGATTGTTGGCATTATGTCTTTGATCCCAGGTGCAACTCTTACCTTGCCTGGTATGGCGGGTATTGTACTTACCGTGGGTATGGCTGTAGATGCGAACGTACTTATTTACGAGCGTATTCGAGAAGAGCTAAGAGATGGAAGGAGCCCTCAACAGGCGATTCATCATGGATATGACAGTGCGTTTTCAACCATTTTAGATGCAAATATTACCACCTTTATAGCGGGGCTTATCTTGTTTGCTGTGGGTACAGGGCCTATTAAAGGCTTTTCTATTACCCTAATGATTGGTATTGCGACCTCTATGTTTACTGCGATTTTAGTCACCCGGGTTATTGTTAACGCCGTGTGGGGTGGTAAACGTGTAGAAAAGTTGGCGATTTAGGAGCGTTATTATGCAGTTATTAAAATTATCCTCTACCGTCAACTTTATGCGCTTGCGCGTTGCAGCGATTGTACTTTCTTCTGTGCTGATTTTAGGTTCTTTTGTTTCATTGGGCGTTAACAGTCTAAATTGGGGACTGGACTTTACCGGTGGAACACTTATAGAGGTTGGCTACGAAGACGCTGCTAATCTTCAAAATATTCGTACGCAGTTGAATGCAGCTGATTTTGAAGACGCAATAGTGCAAAACTTCGGTAGTAGTCAAGACGTACTTATTCGCATTGCGCCTCGTGATGGTGTTAAAGCTGTAACCATTGGCGAGCAAGTCTTAGAGGCACTGCGCGCCGATGGTACTGCGGTTGATATGCGTCGTATTGAGTTTGTAGGGCCAAATGTGGGTGAAGAGCTAACAGAACAGGGTGGCCTGGCAATGTTGGTGGCGCTTATCTGTATTTTGGTTTACGTAGCTATGCGTTTTGAATGGCGTTTTGCTTTGGGCTCAGTTGCTGCCCTAGCACATGATGTTATCTTAACGCTTGGGTTGTTTTCAGTACTTCAGATTGAATTCGATTTGACCGTACTAGCAGCGGTACTCGCGGTCATTGGTTATTCATTGAATGATACCATTGTTGTGTCAGACCGTATTCGTGAAAACTTCCGCAAAATTCGCAAGGGTGAACCTGTAGAGATTATTAACATCTCTCTGACTCAAACGCTAAATCGTACTATTATCACTTCATTGACTACCGTATTAGTATTGTTGGCCTTGTTCTTCAAAGGCGGCGCACTAATTCACGGTTTTGCAACAGCACTATTGTTTGGTGTGGTAGTGGGTACTTACTCTTCAGTTTACATTGCGAGCTCTGTGGCACTAGCCTTGGGTATTAGCAAAGAAGACCTAATGCCCCCACAAGTAGAAAAAGAAGGTGCCGATCTAGACCCAATGCCATAGGTTTAGTTATCGCTTTGTAAAGAGCATTGATTATTGCTTTTGTGTTATAGAATCCCCGCAGAGCGGTCTGCGGGGATTTTTTATTACCTCTAAAACGTCGCCATTGAAGCTCTTAACTAAAAGCTGTAGGCGTAAGCAAAGTTTAAAAAGTCTAACCCAGGATTCTTCGAATTAAGTCCACCATTACTGTAGTGCATATAGCGCAGTGATACAGACTGCTCGTGGTCGTTGCCGAAGTTCATAGTGATTCCTATGCGGTCCTCAAACTGGTAGTGAGAACCTACGTCCTTTCCAGCAAATCGCGTGTCTTCTAACAACGACACCCCAATGCCGAATTCCCACTTCAACGGATATATCCCTTTAACGTAATGAAACGTTTTACTGAACACTGGGCTAAGTGCAATGGCATAGTTAACCTCATGCTTGTTTTGAGTGCCATATTCCCAAAAGTTAATACTCATTTCCCAATATACATCCAAGGTTTCAAAGTAAGGAATATTCGACCACTGTTGCTTAACGGGTCGGTAAGCCAGCCTTACGCCATCTATGTCGTCACTGCCCATTAAAAGGTCGACGGCTACGGCTTGAGTCCGTTGGTTATCAAATTCTTCTCCCTTAGCAGGGGATAAAATCGCTAGGTTTATTAAAAACGCTGTACTTAGCAGTAATTTTGCAATTGTGTTTCTCATGTTTTTTCCTCATCAAGTGTGGATAAGGAAATAGGTCCGAATTACGGGAGCAAAATTTGCAAAAATCGATACTATTAATCTAAAAAAGCGACTTTTGAGCGGAATTGAAACGCACTGTTTCAATGAGAATGGACCAGTAGGTAAAAAGAAAGCGGTGTACAAACCGCTTTCTTTGGTGGATTTCGTGCTACTACTTTAAATGCTTCACAAGCCCTTGAACAACTTTTACGCTGCCAGCAACAATCTCGCCTTTATGTAAAGGGTCGTTGCCCCCTTTAAAGTCAGTTACCAGACCACCAGATTCGCGAACCAACAGCTCGCCAGCGGCAATATCCCACGCTTTGATACCGCGCTCCCAGTAACCATCGTGACGACCAGCCGCAACATAAGCTAGATCAAGTGCTGCACTTCCAGCACGGCGAATATCACCACACTCGTGGAAAATCTTGTTTAAGCTAAGCGCGTACTCACCGAATTGTGCTTTGTTTTTGAAAGGTAGCGCCGTAGCAAGAACCGTTTCAGATAGGTCTCTAGGCTTAGTAGTACGTATACGGTAACCATTGAGTTGCGCGCCCTGACCACGGCTAGCGGTGAAAAGCTCACCACGAATAGGGTCAAAAACAACCGCTTGGTCTAGTCTACCTTTGTGAAGAAGTGCAATAGATACGGCAAAGTGAGGGATGCCTTTAACAAAATTGGTGGTTCCGTCTAGTGGATCGATAATCCACTGGAAATCGCTATCCTTACCTGTAGTTTCACCTGATTCTTCGCCTAGGAAGCAGTGATCAGGGTACGATTGCTGAATTTTGTGAATAATAGCTTGCTCAGCTTCTTTGTCGATCTGCGTAACGTAATCGTTAGCGGCTTTCGACTCTTTTTTTAGCTCATCGCGCTTTTCAAACCCACGAACAATAATTGTTCCAGCCACGCGCGCAGCACGCACAGCGATATTCAGCATAGGATGCATAGATATTCCACCAATTGTAAAAGACCAAAGAATCTACCCTGCCAACATATTAGTTCAACTTGCATCGATGGCAAGCCGTACAGAGGTAGTTCAAAAACGGCGCGGATTCTACCAGAACTCTATGCGGAAGCAAATGAAAACCTAATAGACTTATTTTAGCCCAGTGTAAATAGTCATAATTAGCCATCTAGACCGCTAATGTGCTAAACTCGCGCCCTGATTTTAGGTTGTACTGTAGCTATTGAGTAGGCGCATGTTAGAAAATATCCGCATTATATTGGTGAACACATCTCATACCGGAAATATAGGCTCTACCGCTCGCGCGATGAAGACTATGGGACTAAGTAGTTTATATTTGGTTGACCCCGTGCATGAGCCCGACGGTCAAGCGAGTGCACTTGCCGCAGGTGCTGGTGACGTGCTTGCCAACGCTAAGATAGTGAAAACTTTGGAAGAGGCTGTGTCTGATTGCGGTTTAGTGGTAGGTACATCTGCTCGTTCTCGTACCCATTCATGGCCAATGCTTGGGCCCCGAGAATGTGGTGAAAAGCTGGTTCAAGAAGTTGAAAAGTATCCTGTAGCACTGGTGTTTGGTCGTGAAAATAGCGGGCTGACTAATGAAGAGCTTCAGCAATGCCATTTTCACATGTGTATTCCTGCTAACCCCGAATACAGTTCTTTGAACTTAGCCGCCGCTGTACAAACGCTGTGTTATGAGATCCGTATGGCTTTTCTAAGTAAAGATGCCTACCCAGAGTTAGAGAATGAGTATCCGTTAAATGACGACTTGGAGCGATTCTACACTCATTTGGAATCGACGTTACAAAAGACAAACTTTATCGTAAAGAACCATCCCGGTATGGTAATGACTAAGTTGCGACGTTTGTTTAACCGAGCACGTCCAGAATCGAGAGAACTCAATATATTACGTGGCATTTTGTCGTCTATTGATAAGTCAGTAAAAACCAACAAGGACGATTAAATATATATGGCTGTGTTTGCGCGACTAAAAGATGACATTCAGGGAGTATTTCATCGTGACCCTGCGGCGCGAAATACTTTTGAGGTATTAACTAATTACCCAGGCCTACACGCGGTATGGTTGCATCGCGTTAGCCACAAACTGTGGAACGCTGATTGGAAGTGGTTAGCTCGCTCCCTTTCTACCTTTAGTCGGTGGTTAACCGGTATTGAAATTCACCCTGGTGCGACACTAGGCCATCGCGTTTTTATTGACCATGGTATGGGCGTGGTCATTGGAGAAACTGCAGAAATCGGTGATGATGTAACTCTGTATCACGGTGTTACGTTGGGAGGTACTAGCTGGAAAGCCGGCAAGCGTCATCCAACCCTTGAGAAAGGGGCCGTTGTCGGTGCAGGTGCAAAAGTACTCGGGCCCATTACAATAGGTGAAGGTGCGAAAGTAGGGTCTAACTCCGTGGTAGTCAAAGATATTCCTGCGGGTGCTACGGCAGTGGGTATACCTGGGCGAATCATTATTTCAAAAGCGGAAGAATCTGCCGATACTACAGATCCTACGCACAAAAAAATTGCGCAAAAGTACGGTTTCGACGCCTACGCGGTAGCACCTGACAATCCTGACCCAGTGGCGAGTGCGATGGGAATAATGCTTGAGCACATGCATCAAATGGATGCAAAAGTAGAAGAAATGTGCAGTGTGATTAAAGCACTAGGCGGTGACGTATGCACAGATAACTTGCACAATATCACAGTAGAGGATTTCGCTGACACCGGATTGGAGCTATCCCCCGCTCAGCAGAGAAAGGAAGCCCACGATTCTTTCGACCCTGCAATTTAACCAACGTGTTTTTGCGATTGATCTAAATACCACGATGGCGAAGCTTGCCAATTCGCCACCCATTCCATAAATGCCTTGCTCTCAAGAGGTTTAGATATGGCATAACCTTGACCGTATTCGCAACCGAGTTTCAACAAAAGCTCTACATGTTCTGGTGTTTCTACGCCTTCCGCTAACGTACCTTTTTGGAAGTTCTTAGCCAATCCTAGTACGCCCTTTAAGACCATCTCGTCATCATTGCTAGACAAAACACTGCGAATGAACTCTTGGTCAATTTTCAACGTGGTAACCGGAAGTTTTTTAAGATAAACCAACGAAGAATACCCTGAGCCGAAGTCGTCTAAAGAGAAAGTAATACCAAGCGCTAGCCCTTGCTTTACAGTGTCAGCAGTTTGTTCAAAGTTAGCTATGGATTTAGCTTCTAAAATTTCCAGTTCAAGTAGTTCTGGCGGAATGTTGGGGTGTTTTGCAATAATTTCAGAGAGTCGAGTGACAAAGTTTTTATCTTGAAGTTGCAAGGCGCCAATGTTGACGCTAATAGGGATTTGAACGCCTTCCGTATACCACTGTTCTAGCTTTTGCAGTGCGGCTTCAATAACCCACTCTCCTAGTTTTATACTGATACTGTCATTTTCAATTTGTGGAATGAAATAGGCTGGCGACAATAAGCCGTCTGTTGGATGATACCAACGAATTAGTGCTTCGGCGCCAACGATAGTGCCTGTTTTTAGGTGCAGTTTGGGTTGAAAAAATAGGGCGAACTGATTGGATTGTAAGCCAATTTCCACCTCAGAGATGAGCTTGAATTTGCGGGAAATAATATTGTCGTGTTTGGGATCAAAAAAACGGAAGGTATTTCTTCCCGCCAGCTTTGCTTCGTACATAGCTTGGTCTGCTTGACGCTCTAGTTGATCGCAATCCGTTTGTTCATTCTGCCGATACATGGTTACGCCAATACTCACAGAAATAGAAATACTCACTCCGCCAATTTCAAAGGGGTTAGCGATTTCATGTAGCAACCGGCTTAGCATAATATCTAGCGAAGCTTTTGATTTAATGTCGTTAATAATAGCGACAAACTCGTCACCACCTAACCTCGCAACCGCATCCACTTCACGCAAAGTGGCTTTCATTCTATTTGCTACTGAAAGTAATAAAATGTCACCGACGTTATGGCCATAGGTATCATTTACGGCTTTAAAACCGTCTAAATCAATATAGGCGAGTGCCAATGGCGAGCCAGACCGATTTACCATTGCTATGGCTTGTCGAAGTCTATCGGCGAATAACACCCGATTCGGTAATTGGGTAAGAGGGTCAAATTGAGCCAGATGCTTTAACTCATTTTCATAGGCCTCTACCTTGGTCACATCCTCAATGACCACAGGAACAAAATAGGATTCCTGTAATGTTCTAGGCAAAGAAATGGAAATCTGGCCTTTGATTTTTCTGCCGTCCAGGGCCACAAAGTTTGCTTTAGAAATGAACAGCGATTTACCGTTCCATATTGCCAACATAGAGTCTATAAATACTTCTAATGCCCCTTCACCAAACGTTTTTGCAATAGATGAAATCAATTCTTCTTGTGTATTTGCGGCAAAAGTAGACAGAGACGTTTCATTCACTTTATTAACCTCGACTTCGTTTGCAAGTTGCAAGGGAACTTCTGGGTAATCCTCAAAATAGGCGCGTAAATCAGTGATCCCATGTTCTCTGAGTTGCTGAAGTTTCGCGAAGACAGTTGAATAGTCTTCATCCCAAATTGACAGAGGAACATTCTGATATATCGACCGGTATCGGTATTCACTCTCTTTCAAGTTGGTTTCTGAACCATGTATAAGTTTGTACATAAAAGTTAAAGCAACGATAACGGTGACAAGGACAATGACTAAGATCGTCGCTTGAAGCGTTTGATATCGAGAGGTTTGGTTTCGGCTCTGGTTTAGAAATTCAACGGCTTTTAAGCGAGCAAAAGAAACTAGGTCTTCCATTTGGTTGGTGAGCAACAAATCATACTGTTCCCCCTCGCTTCGCGCCAGAGTTACGGCTTCGGTATGCTTACCTTCGCGAGTGAGTTGTATCACTTTCGACCAAAGATCTCGCCATATTGTGACGCTGTCTATAAGGCTCTGAAATTCTTCTTTATTGCCTAAAAATTCGGACTTTGCCGTTTCAAGATGGTGAAGCACAGCTCGCTCATGTAAACCAACTTTCGCTGCGGCATCATTTAATACTGACTCGTTGGAAGCCAATGTAACTTCCCGCATGTATCTATGCATGGACTCTAGGTGTGTTTGCGCTTCTAAAACGTGGCTAGAAACCGTGAAAGGGTGTCGATAGAGCTTTTCTACAAGTTGAGCCTGAGAGTGGTTCCCCCAAAGGGCAACAGCGGTAATTACCGCCATACAGAATATAGAGAGGCCAATACCCACAAGATAAAGCTTTGCCGAACTTATTGCGATGTGTTGATTGGCGCCCATAGCATATCTATTTAATTTAGTCGCTTAATAATTAGTCTATTATTTAAACAGAATAACCTCTAGACACCATCTATTCAATTTTAATTGGGTGATTTTTGTGCGTTTTTGATTGGTATCAATACATTGAGAGAGAAAAAGAAATGATATTTGTGACAGAGGTAGGTTGAATATAATACTTGAGTGTTTTATGTGGTCTTTTACTTGACCATTTTAGTCGGGTATGTGAAAATTCGCCCAGTTTTTGCTGCTCTTTGGTCAGAATTATGAAACTCACTTCAAAAGGTCGCTATGCTGTTACGGCAATGCTAGACGTTGCACTTCATTCAACCCGTGGTCCTGTTCCGCTTGCTGAAATATCCGAACGCCAAGAGATTTCTCTATCGTATTTAGAGCAGCTTTTCTCAAGATTGCGCAAAGACAAACTGGTAGATAGTGTTCGGGGGCCTGGTGGCGGCTATTTGTTGGGTAAAGACGCAGGTCAAATTTCTATCGGCGCGGTAATTAAAGCAGTTGATGAAACTGTAGATGCAACTCGTTGCCAAGGCCAAGCAGATTGCCAAGGCGGAGATCGCTGTTTAACCCACAGTTTATGGCAAGATCTGAGCGACCGTATTAGCTTATTTCTCGAGTCTATTACGCTGGGTGAACTTATGGCGAAAAATGATGTGAAGGAAGTCGCTGGCCGCCAAGATAAATTAGTATCGCTTCGTCATGCGGTTGACGACATAAAAGTCAGCGTTCAACTCTAAGTATTACCATGCTTTTAAAAACACCCATTTTTTTAGATTACGCCGCAGGAACACCTGTGGACGAATCAGTCGCAGCAAAAATGGCTGAATGCCTTACAATAGACGGCAACTTTGGCAATCCCGCTTCTCGTAGCTCTCGCTTTGGCTGGGTGGCAGAAGAAGCTGTTGATATAGCCCGTAGCCAAGTTGCCGATGGTATTAATGCCGACCCTAGAGAAATAGTATTCACTTCAGGTGCCACAGAGTCCATCAACCTAGCGTTAAAAGGTGTATTTGAAGGCTACAAGTCCAAAGGCAGCCACATCATAACTGTGGTTACCGAGCACAAGGCCACGTTAGACACTTGTGCATACCTAGCCTCAAAAGGCGCTGACATAACCTATTTACCCGTTGACAATACAGGACTTATTGATCTTGCTAGTTTGGAACAAGCTCTTCGCGAAGACACCATTTTAGTCTCTGTGATGCATGTTAATAACGAAACGGGCGTGAAGCAAAATATCCACGCAATTGGCGAACTTTGCCGGGCGAAGAACGTACTATTTCACGTGGACGCAGCCCAAAGCACCGGCAAATTGCCCATTGATACGCAAGAGTTACCTGTAGACTTGCTGTCTATGTCTGCCCATAAGTTTTATGGCCCTAAAGGTATCGGCGCGCTTTATGTTAGACGCAGACCGAAAATTAACCTAGTGGCTCAAGTTCACGGTGGAGGCCATGAAAGAGGCATGCGCTCGGGCACACTTGCTACCCATCAAATCGTTGGGTTAGGTGAGGCTATGGCAAAGGCCAATCAAGTAATGTCGGCAGACGCTACTCGCATTAGAAGTTTAAGAGATACATTATGGTCAGGTTTATCGGTACTTGATGATGTTTACTTAAATGGGCACGAAGAACTCCGAATTGAAGGGATCCTTAATGTAAGCTTCGGCGGCGTTGATGGCGAAAGCTTAATTATGGGATTAAATGATGTAGCGGTTTCATCGGGTTCTGCATGTACATCAGCAAGCTTGGAACCCTCATATGTTCTCAAGGCGCTTGGCCGATCAGATGCATTAGCCCATGCGGGTATTCGATTTAGCATTGGGCGCTACACCACGCTAGATGAAGTGAAATATGTTGCCAACAAAGTTGTTGAAGTAGTTTCAGGGTTACGAAGTGTAGCCGCATAATTGCGCGATATTAGCGTGTTACTAAGCTAAAAAGTTATTTAATAGGGCGGTTCAATATTTGAGTGATTTACTCGGGTATTATATAATACGCCACCCAAAAATGAGGTTGCACCCTCGCCGAACGGCCATATTGGGTTGTTGTTGGCGAATTTTCACTAACAAGACCGAAAGTTAGTAGGGTGTAATGAAGGCAGGCAAAATAGTGAGATCACAACATGAGTGAACAGATCGAACAGGCGCTAGAACGAAAATACGACGCGGGTTTCTACTCTGAAATCGAGTCGGAGACGTTTGAAAGCGGCTTGGACGAATCAGTTATTCGTCGTATTTCTGCAATGAAGGACGAACCAGAGTGGATGCTAGAGTGGCGTCTAAAGGCCTATCATTCGTGGCTAGAAATGGAAGAGCCAGATTGGGCACATGTTGATTATCCAAAAATCGATTATCAAGCAATTTCTTATTACTCCGCGCCAAAGAGTATGAAGGACAAACCAAAGTCGCTCGACGAAGTAGACCCAGAGTTACTGCGTACCTACGAAAAGCTGGGCATTCCTTTGCACGAACAAGAAATGCTCGCGGGTGTTGCCGTAGATGCGGTATTCGACTCAGTTTCAGTAGTAACAACTTTCCGTGACAAGCTCGAGGAAGCAGGCGTTATCTTCTGCCCAATCTCTGAAGCGCTCAAGAAATACCCCGACTTAGTTAAAAAATACATTGGCTCTGTGGTTCCTCGTACAGACAACTATTTTGCTGCGCTCAACAGTGCGGTATTCACCGATGGTTCATTTGTCTACATTCCAAAAGGCACGCGGTGCCCAATGGAGCTCTCTACCTATTTCCGTATTAACGAAATGAACACCGGGCAGTTTGAGCGTACCTTGATTGTTGCCGATGAAGGCAGTTATGTGAGCTACCTTGAAGGTTGTACTGCACCACAGCGCGACGAGAACCAACTTCACGCTGCGGTGGTAGAGTTGGTTGCTATGGACGATGCCACTATCAAGTATTCAACGGTACAAAACTGGTATCCGGGAGACGAAAACGGCAAAGGTGGTATCTACAACTTTGTAACCAAGCGCGGTGTGTGTCATACCAACGCGAAGATTTCTTGGACCCAAGTTGAAACAGGTTCAGCAGTGACTTGGAAATACCCAAGCTGCGTGTTGAAAGGTGACAATAGTGTGGGTGAGTTCTACTCAGTGGCACTAACTCGTGGTATGCAGCAAGCTGACACGGGCACAAAGATGATTCACGTGGGTAAAAACACCCGCTCAACCATCATCTCTAAAGGTATATCTGCGGGTAAAAGTAACAATGCTTATCGCGGCTTGGTTCAAATGGGACCGCGTGCGGACGGTGCGCGTAACTTTACCGAATGTGATTCATTATTAATTGGCGATAAGTGCGGTGCACACACATTCCCGTACATTG
Source organism: Alteromonadaceae bacterium (assembly GCA_027013165.1). Lineage (GTDB taxonomy): Bacteria > Pseudomonadota > Gammaproteobacteria > Enterobacterales > Alteromonadaceae > Alteromonas. The sequence goes on along the minus strand of JALUXV010000062.1, from coordinate 4,864 downwards.
AAAGTCGTAATCCAACCGCCATTGTTGAACACGAAGCGACTACATCAAAAGTCAGCGACGAACAGTTATTCTTGTGTCAACAACGGGGTTTAGATACAGAAAAGTCGGTTTCGATGATCGTGAACGGTTTCTGTAAAGAAGTATTCAAAGAGCTGCCAATGGAATTTGCCGTAGAAGCCGGCAAGCTGCTCGAAATTAGTCTTGAAGGTTCAGTGGGGTAATCAATGCTTAGTATCAAGAATTTACATGCCAGTGTAGAAGAAAAGAATATCATCAAAGGGCTGAACCTAGACATCAAACCCGGTGAAGTACATGCCATTATGGGGCCAAACGGTGCGGGTAAAAGTACTTTAGGCTACGTGCTATCTGGTCGTGATGGTTACGAAGTCAGCGAAGGCGAAGCTACGCTTAATGGCAAAGACCTGCTTGATTTAGAAGTTGAAGAGCGTGCTCGCGAAGGTCTGTTCTTAGCATTCCAATACCCGGTAGAAATCCCTGGTGTGAGTAACATGGAATTCATGAAAGAGTCGGTTAACGCTATGCGCGAAGAGCGAGGCGAAGAACCTTTGACTGCCGCTGAATTTTTAAAGAAAGCAAAAGCCGCGTGCAAGCAAGTACAATTGCCATTGGATTTCCTTAAGCGTGGTGTAAACGAAGGCTTTTCTGGTGGTGAGAAAAAGCGTAACGAAATCATGCAAATGATTTTGCTAGAGCCAAAACTTTGTATTCTTGACGAATCAGACTCTGGCCTAGACGTAGATGCACTTCAAGTGGTTGCTGACGGTGTGAACAGCCAGCGTAGCAGCGAACGTAGCTTTATCGTGGTGACTCACTATCAGCGTCTTCTCGATTATATCAAACCTGATTTCGTTCACATTCTTGCCGACGGTAAAATCGTGAAAAGTGGCGACGCGTCACTAGCGCTAGAAGTTGAAAAGAACGGGTATGCATTTCTTGGCAAAGAATATCAAGGGGAAGAGGCATGAGCCAATGGCTAAATGAAGTCATTGACTCTGCATCGGACGTTAACGACTTCCTCGCGCCTGCTCGTCAGGCTGCACTCGCAGATTTAAAAAACGAAGGTTGGCCAGCGCGCAGAAACGAAAGCTGGCGCTTCACACCGCTAACGCCTATCGAAAAGAGAACGGCAGTAGCGGCAAAGACAGTAGCGAATGCTGAAATACCTGCAATCGACAACCTAAACGCCATTGATTTAGTGTTTGTTGATGGTGTACTCGCTACCGAACTTTCAAGTATTGAAGTACCTGAAGGCATGGCGATTATTGCATTGAATACGTCCGATTCAGCGGCACAATCTTCTATTACTGATATGTTCGGTAGTGTAAAACCAGCCCGTCATTTGTTCGGACGTGTTAACGATGCACTTTCTACACAAGGTGTGTTTATTGATGTTAACGCCGACACAAAGGTAGATACACCAATTCGCATCATTAATATCGCTACCCAAAACGTAGATGCTCACTCCCGTGTGCTCGTCAATGTTCAAGCGAACGCGAGTGCAGTAATTATTGAGCAAAGCGTGGGGAATGTTGATAGCTTAACTACCGCCTTTGCCGAATACAGTATTGCTGACGATGCGCATTTAGAACATTATCGTTTTGCTATGGTTACTGGCAGTGCTAAGCAGTTAGGTGGCAGCCACTTTAAACTGCACAATCGTTCTACCTTGAATAGCACAGTAGTTGGTTATGGTAGTGAACTATCCCGTTTAGATGTTGATATTCATCATGCCGGCGAGTTTGCCGATGCGAAAATGAATGCGATATATCTATTAGCGGAAGGTGAGTTGTTTGACTTACATTCAACCATTGAGCACGCCATGCCTAACGGTACTACTGAAGAAAACGCACGTGGTATTGTTGGTGACAAAGCTCGCGCTGTATTTAATGGCCGTATACATATTCATCGTGATGCACAAAAAACCTTGGCTGAGCTTAACAACCGCAATTTATTATTGTCGCGCCGTGGCGTGATAAACACTAAGCCTGAGTTAGAAATTTACGCTGATGATGTTAAGTGTGCTCACGGAGCTACGGTAGCAGAGATAGAAGAAGAAGCGCTTTATTACTTGCTTACCCGTGGTGTATCACGCAGTAAAGCCCTCGTCATGCTGAACTTTGGCTTCATTCAGGAGCTGATCAATGACGTACCTAACGAAGCAATTAAAACGTGGTTGCTTCCAGTACTTAGCGAGCGCTTCAGCCACATGGAGGTGAAATGAGCTTTGATGTAGCCGCTCTTCGCGCCCAGTTCCCCATTTTGTCGAAAACCGTTGGCGATAAACCATTGGTTTATTTAGATAATGCGGCAACCACGCAAAAGCCACAGGCGGTGATTGACGCCTTGATGGACTTTTACACGGGTACTAACGCTAACGTGCACCGCGGAGCTCACCATCTTTCCGATGAGGCGACCCGCCGCTACGAAAATGCTCGAGACTCGGTTGCGCGCTTCATTAACGCGAGCAGCAAAGAAGAAGTGATTTGGACCAGTGGAACCACTGAGTCAATAAACATCGTTGCCAATGGCCTAGCGCAATTACTTAAGGCGGGTGACGAAGTTGTTGCGACCGAACTTGAGCATCATGCGAACTTGGTAACTTGGCAGCAAGCTTGTTTAAAATCGGGAGCAACCCTCAAGATTGTTCCGGTATTCGACACGGGTGAGCTAGATATCGACGCTTTTGACAAGGCACTTAGCGAGAACACAAAGCTAGTAGCCTTCCCCCATGTGTCAAACGCCTTAGGTACCGTAAATCCCATAAAGCTTTTGACTGAAAAAGCCAAAGCGGTAGGTGCATTAGTTCTAGTTGATGGCGCACAAGGCATCGCCCATGGTGGTGTAGACGTTCAGGCCATTGGTTGCGACTTCTATGCATTTTCAGGCCACAAGCTATTCGGGCCAACAGGTATTGGCGCTTTGTGGGGGCGAAAGTCTGTACTTGAAACTTGGCCAGTTTGGCAGGTGGGCGGGGAAATGATAAAAGATGTTTCCTACCAAGAAGCTACCTGGGGGCAACTGCCTAACCGCCTTGAAGCCGGTACGCCAAATATTGCCGGTGCAATAGGCATGGGCGCAGCGGTAGAGTGGTTTATGGCGCAAGACATACCAGCACTGCAAGCTCATGAAAAAGCGCTATTAGATTACGCCACGAAAAAAGCGAATGCATTTGACGGGTTAACTATCATTGGCACGGCACCTGATAAAGTGGGCGTGTTGAGCTTTTTGTTGGACGGCGCTCATCCTGCTGATGTCGGGTTTATTCTCGATAAACAAGGGGTTGCTATTCGTACCGGTGACAGCTGCGCGCAGCCTTTAATGAAGCGATTCGGGATCCCGGGTACTGCCCGTGCGTCGTTTTCCATATACAATACCTTTGAAGAAGTGGACAGCTTATTTGCTGCCCTTAAAAAAGCAAAAATGATGTTGGCATAAGGAGGCATCATGAGTGTAGAAACCTTTGTTCCAAATACACAACTCATCTCGCTTACCGATAGTGCCATAGCGCACTTCGAGAGCAAATTGAAAGACAAGCCTGAGCAACTTATCCGTTTATCAACTAAAGTTAGTGGTTGTACTGGTTATGCTTACGTACTTGATTTCGCTGATAGCGCGCAGGAAGGCGATGAAATCATTGCTGTCTCTGATGCTTTATCAGTGGCTGTGGCGGCAGATGCTGCGGATATTGTCCGAAACACTGAAATCGATTACGTGAAAGAAGGCATCAATGGTGTCATTAAGTATCACAACCCAAACGTTGTTGACGAATGTGGTTGTGGCGAAAGCTTCAATGTTGGCTAACTTTTTCACCGAGTAACGAATAGACACACATGAAGCAAAAAATGGTCGTAACCGAGCGCGCGTGTAACGCCCGTCTCGTTCCCGCAGGCAACCCTGCAACTATCCCTGAAGGCGAATTTGTCACTATTACCCAAGACTTAGGGGGTAATTTTACCATCACGTGGCGAGGTAACATGTACCGTATTGACGGTACTGATGCTGATGCCATTGGTCGTAAGTCGTTGGTGTTGGATTTTCCAAGCCCAGAAGATGGGCAAATTAGCGAACAGCAAGTTTGGGATGCGTTAGAAACCGTATTCGATCCAGAGATACCTATCAATTTGGTATCATTGGGGCTTATCTACAAGGTTGATATAAACCAAGAGACTAAAGTCGTTACGGTTCAGATGACGCTAACAGCACCAGGTTGCGGAATGGGACCAGTTCTTGTAGGTGATGTAGAATACCGATTGGGGATGGTACCCCATGTAGATAAGGTAACGGTTGACCTTGTTTTTGACCCGCCTTGGTCTCGTGAAATGATGAGTGAAGAAGCTCAGCTTGAAGCTGGCTTGTTTTTCTAGTAGAACTCACTAGCAATTTTTTAGCTGTAAAACACCACAACACATAGGACAACCCATGGATTTACCAAGTACTGAAGATATTATTGATGACTTAGCTTTCTTTGACGATTGGGAACAGCGCTATCAATATATCATTGACCTCGGTAAATCTATTCCTGGCCTTTCCGAAGCCCAGCGTACTGATGACCGCATCGTTAAAGGCTGCCAGAGTAATGTGTGGCTCATTGAGTCTTACGACAACAACATCATTTCTTTTGATGTCGATAGCGACGCAGTTATCGTTCAAGGCTTGTTGGCACTTGTGCTTGCTGCTTTCAATAAGAAAACGCCAAAAGCTATTCTAGATTTTGATATCGATGGTTACTTTCAAACGCTCGACTTAGAAAATCACATCACACCCACACGAGGCAACGGCCTTCGCGCCATCGTAGGAAAAATTCAAGAGCTAGCGCGCCAGCACGCGTGATGCGGTTGGTGTG
>JALUXV010000061.1 GCA_027013165.1 Alteromonadaceae bacterium | reverse complement strand
ACACCGTTCTCTCCGTGCTCATTAAACAAGGCTAGCGACGTCAATAAGATACGCTCTTTGGTCTTCACATCTTCCCCTATACAAACACCAGATATAACTGACCGATACCCGCAAGCATGCCCAATACAGCGCCGGTGACAATGAGCTTCCACTCATCTTGCTTGTAGGCCGGCCTCAATACACCTTCGAATTCTTCCGCCGATAAAGCCTGCATTCGTTCACACAAGTCATGTCCAACCTGTAATGCGTCATTAGCATAATCATAGGCATACAATAGGTATTTTTCAGAGTTATCAAATATTTTTTTTACCGCAAGCGCTTTCATATTGTGATAATTATCAGAGCCTACGCCTAACGCGAAGTAGGGTTGAGCAACGGCGACATAGCGCTCTATAGCATCGTTGACATGCAGCTCAATGAGTTCGAGAAGTTGTGCTGAACCCGAGCCTTTGAGGATAATGCGGGTAATATTTTGAGCCGTAATGAGTTTTTCTTCGATGATTGAAGCGTAAACTTCAGACACTTCATTTTGCCGCTTGAGAAACATGCCTTGCACTGTGATAGGTCCAAATTTTCTGGGGCGTTTGGGTTCGAAGATGATTTTGATAGCAATCCAGTTGGTGGCGTATCCTACTAACAAACCACCCAGGGGTAAGATCCACCACGCTTGAAAAAAGTACCACAACAACATCGTAGGTAGACCGAAGATAAATCCAAAGTAAAAACCGGATTTCACAATAAACGGAAATTCTTTACTGCCCGCAGTGAGGAAGATTTCATTAATAAGTTCTGGAGAATTAACGAGTTGCTCTACAACGAGCTCTTTGATATCGAGAATTTCCGACACATTGTACTGAAAATCATCAACCAACTTGCTAACCACATGAGGAATGTCGGCTTCTACTCGCTGGTAAACTAAATTCTTGCCTTGCACGGGCAATGCTGCCCAAAGTGTTGGTGCCGACTCGGTCATCACTTCGTTAACCACTTTGCGGATCACCTGCTTGAGTCGGCGCTCTATTGCTAGAGTGAGTTCCTTTGCATCGATGCGTTGTGCAAGTTCCTCGACGCTCAAAAGCTTTCCAAGCACGAGCTCGACCTCAATTTCGGCCATTTGACGTCGTTTTGCAGGAATGAGCCCTTGCCACCCTAAGAATGGTTTAATCCCTACAAATTCAATGGGGAAAAACATCATTTTTACGGCTAAATAATTAGTAAGCCACCCTACAAATGCACTTATCAAGGGGATAGATAGTAAACTTAATGTTTCTACGTTCCATTCCATGTGACAACGAATACGCCTTATTGTTTTTATTCTCTCTCAGGCTACTGAGTGCATGTTAATTGGTCAATGACTAAAACCAAATAGTTACTACTCAGATAATAAATAGTTGTTTTATCGCAATCCGTAATTACCTCTAGGTAGAGGTTTCTAATAATCCACCATACACTGTCAAAAGCAGGTTGGTCTTTTGCTGAACCTACAACGTTTTGCCTTGGCTAAAAAGAGAAGTACAAATTATGGCTATTTTTGATTTACGGCTAAAAAAGCTCGAGAAGGACATCGAAAATGCGCAAACCTACAGCGAGTATCGCGAGGCATGTATTGCTCACGACAACATCTCGGGGGCTGACGAATGGAAAGCAAAGGACCACTCTAAAGACTATGATTACCGCCTCATTCGAAAGCGAGTTCAACGCTTACAGTTAGCGATAGGCCAGCAAGATGCACACGGGCTTATGTCGATCATCCACGAAGGACTGCACGGTAACCTCGGCAATATAGCCAGTCCAGCCTTACTCAGTCAGTGTAAAATTGGCACTAAACAGCTTATTGAGCGCTTTATTGACCACGTAGATAATGCCCTTGAATACATCTTTAAAGCGGATGAAGGCAAAGTGGATTTTTACGAGAAATTATCGTTCTTTGAAGAGACTACCCATGCCTTTGGCCGCAGCTGTCTTATGTTATCTGGTGGCGCAGGCTTAGGCTTTTTCCACTGTGGCGTGGTTAAATCATTAAACCAACACGACCTACTTCCTACGGTAATTTCCGGTGCAAGTGCAGGCTCAATCATTGCAGCTATGATAGGTACACGTTCCAAAGAAGAATTACAGACATCCCTTACTAGTGAGTATATTTACGAAACCTTTAAACACTGGCGTAAATGGTCGGGCATAAAGCACAACAAAAGCTTATTTGATAGCACAATGTTAGAAAACGCATTAATAGAGCTATTTGATGTAACCACCTTTGAAGAAGCCTACAAGAAAACGGGCAAGCACGTTACGGTGTCGGTATCCCCCGCTGACCTGCATCAACAATCCCGTTTACTCAACGCAAAAACGTCGCCTAATGCGATTATTACGCAAGCAGTTAGAGCGTCCTGTGCCGTGCCTGTTATCTTTAGTCCGGTACAATTGCGGGCGAAAACACCCACAGGAGATATCGTTCCTTACATCCCAAATCGACGATTTGCCGATGGTTCGTTGATGGCTGATTTACCCTTCGAACGCCTGGCACGCTTATACGGTGTTAACCACAGTATAGTGAGTCAAACAAACCCACTCGCAGTACCCTTTATTTCAAAAAACCGAATCGACCCTCAAAATGTGTGGGATGCAACACTTAGGCATATTACCCAGTTGACTAAAGTCAACAGTGTGTTTGCCATTGACGTTGTAGAGCGCCTTATCGACAATCGAAGCGCAAAGCTCGCAATTCACAAATTGCGATCTATCATCGAACAGCAATATGTGGGTAATATAAATATTCTGCCCAGTAAGCAGTTGCGACAGATATCTCATGTTATGGCCAATCCTACTCGGGAAAGTATTGAAGAATTAATCACTAACGGTGAGCGTGCTACTTGGTTTCACATGGATGTTATAAAAAGAAATACCAAAATTAGTGAAAGATTGCGGTATTATCTTGAACAACTGAAACTTCGAGAAGCGAGGGAGTTGGGACACCCCACCTCAGACGCACTAACTTACTGATTTAAAATCATTAAGTTAACCAACATAATAAGAATAGGACCACGGTGAGCGCGAAGAGCCAAAACCCCGACAGCATATATACGCAGCAAGTTAAGCAATTATTGGACATGGTGTATCCGCAGGACGCTGGCTATGGCTCAGTTTTTGAAGATGCCCGACACTTTTTTACCTTAACACCTGAGCTAGAGAAACACGTTGACGTTATCTCTGAGCGATTGGCGAAAATAGAAAACGATCCCAAACGCGAAGTACTGTACGAACAACTTAAGAAACAACGCAAAGATGCTCTTCGCAAACTTGACGAAGAGCGCCTGTCCCGTCTTGATCGTATTGAAACCGTAAGCCTAAAACTATTGTCATTAATTGAAGGGGATAACCAACAAGAAACCCTGCAAATGAGCGCCAAGTTTTTAGGCACCCTCATGCTGCTTACCCGCGGCCCAGAAGGTAACTTCGCACGAGTGCATCAACGCTTTAAACCCCTGTATAAAGCGGTGCTTACACTTCGATTAGTTGATAAATTGTTGTCTCACGACACAATTGCTCACAAGTATTTATCACACTACCGAGAGGCACTTTCGCGATTTAGAGGGAACCGTTATTGGCAAGAAAAGTGGCGAAACGAGCTGGCTATCCCTCTTATTACCGCAAGCCTACTCCAAGATATAGGTTTACAAAGTCCCGACGCTATCACTATCTTGCGTGGGGAAAACAACGATCTGAATGAGTTCCGCTTGTTAGAGGAAGAACAACGCAAACAACTGCTGAAACTAAACTTCCATTTCACCTTGAAGTATTTGGGTGATGGTTTGGGTATTCCCGCCTATATAGGCAATGACAAAGACGAGCGCACACGCTTTATTCAAACCCATGAAAATGCCAGTCAATTTGTACAACAATTGGTAAAAGATGCCTTTATCTCCAAAACGGGGTTGGGTGAAATTATTAAAATCCCCCAAATTTATGTATCGACTGTACTGTCCACTAAACAAGATTACAGCAGAAAGCAGCTTCCAAAAGGTTACTTACTAATTAATCAGCTTTCTAAAAAAGGAGGGTTGA
>JALUXV010000060.1 GCA_027013165.1 Alteromonadaceae bacterium | reverse complement strand
GAATCAGTAATTTTCGCTTTGCTTCACCATATGCTTCCATGGTGCCGTGATAATCCAAATGGTCGCGAGTTAAATTAGTGAACACAGCCACGTCGGTTTTAACCTGTGACAAGCGCCCTTGAACAAGCGCATGGGAACTCGCTTCAAAGGCCACATGAGCCACTTGACTTTGGGCAAATTCCGCTAAGATATACTGCATACTTATGGCGTCAGGCGTCGTGTTTAGCGCGTCTGCCACCCACTGAGTTTTCTTACCATCAAAGATACCGGTTCCCAAGGTGCCAATACTGCCACAACGAGAGCCCAATAGTGCTTTCAGCTGGGTTACCATTTGAACCGTAGAGGTTTTTCCGTTAGTACCAGTGACCGCTACTGTGGTCATTTTTGAGGCAGGATAATCATAAAACGCCGCCGCAATCGATGACAACATAGCGGGCAGATCGTACATGTGTACTATCACCGTATTGCCACGCATTTCGATGTTGCCATGAGAGGCAAATTCCTCGGTATGAGAAAACACTACCCTTGCGCCTAAACTAATAGCTTGAGGTATGAAGTCTCTGCCGTCTTTCTCATGGCCTTTAATGGCAACAAAAATAAGTTTAGTGTTTACCTGTCTGCTATCTAAGGTAAGACCCTGCACTCGAATATCCGGCGCCGCAATGTCGAACTTAACAAGAAGCGATCTGACGCTTTGTACAAATGCACTAACTACCACTGCCGTCACCTCGCTGTAGTGCACTGGATGTGACTTGCTTGTCATCAGGGGCAATGTTAAGCATGTGTAGCGCACCACCCATTATTGCTGAAAATACCGGCGCTGCCGTATCACCGGCATGATATAAGTCACCACCAGGCTCATTAATAAGTACAACGGTTACTAACTTAGGATTTGAGACAGGTGCAATACCCGCAAATATATTGACGTATTCCTCACCATAACCACCCGCTACAGCTTTACGGCTAGTTCCGGTTTTTCCAGCGACTCGATAGCCGGGTACAGCGGCTTGCCTTGCAGTTCCCCCGCGCTGAGTAACACTTTCCATCATTTGCACAAGAGCATTGGCACTTTCTTCACTTACCACACGCTCTTCTTGTTCCTGCCAGCCAGCTTGCTCATCGTTTTGAATGATGTTGAGTGGACGTTTAATCCCCCCTGTTGCCAACGTAGTATAGAGTCGGCCAAGCTGAGCGGTAGTCACTGAAATTCCGTAGCCAAACGACAAGGTCGCCAGTTCAAATTCAGACCATCGATTGCGCTCGTAAAAGATACCGCTACTTTCACCGGCCATATTAAGGCCGGTATCAGACATCAATCCCATGTTGTAATAGGTGTCGAGTAAAAACTCCTTGGGCACAGACAGCGCTAGCTTTGACGTTCCCATATTACTCGAGTGCTGAATAACCTCTTCTAACGTAAGCTCACCGTAGTTGCGTGAATCTTTAACCAAACTCCCGCCAAGACGCATCCAGCCTGGGTAGGTATCTACGGTGTCTCCGGGTTCAACATCGCCAAATTCCAATGCGGACAGTACCGCTAATGGCTTTAACGACGAACCGGGTTCAAAAGCGTCAGTGATTACGCGGTTGCGCATGCGGTGAGGCGAAATATTTGCTCGGTTATTTGGATTAAAAGACGGTGCGTTCACCATGGCAAGCACATCACCAGTTTCAACGTCAATAACAATGGCCGATGCAGAGCTTGCCTGATAGTACAGCATGGCCTCTTTGATTTCTTTGTAAGCCAAAGCTTGAATACGCTGGTCGATAGTCAGCGTCAAATTGCCAGCTTCTTCACCGGAAGTAGTCTCTAGTATTTCAACCTGACGGCCTTTTGCATCTCGGCGAAACTTACGTGAACCGGGTGTTCCTGTAAGCCAATCGTTATAGCGCCGCTCCAATCCTTCAACCCCTTCGTCATCGACGTTAGTCATACCAATGAGTTGGGCTGATACTTCTCCTGTCGGGTAGTAACGGCGACTTTCTCTTCGCAGATAAATGCCCGGTATCGACAATTTACTCACGTACTCGGCCATTGCTGGGGAAACTTGGCGCTGCAAGTACACAAAGCGACGCTCAGGATTACTGACACGGGCCTTGAGTTCTTCTACATCTCGCCCCAATACATCAGCGAGGGCCTGCCAGCGGCGCTCGTCTTCAAAGCCGTTATTCTCGGCGATGAATTTAGGATCGGCATAAATAGCTCGAACTGGAACGCTCACAGCAAGCTCAACGCCATTGCGATCGGTAATGATACCGCGATAAGTGGGCATATCTTGAGTGCGTAGAGTACGGTAATCCCCTTGCTGAATAAGTTCATCAGGTTCTATAACCTGAATGAAGGCAGCCCGGGTAGCCAACACGCCGAAAACCATCACCACAACAACAAGCACGACAATAAAACGCCACTGCACCATACTCGGTGTTACGTTTTTTTTCGCACCTTTTGTCAGTGCACGCTTGCTGGCCAATACGGTCATTTCAGCCTCACGATAACTTCGTCGTCGGCAGTGGGACGGTACATACCCAACTGTTGCTCTACACGAGTTTCAATACGATTGTGCTCGGTAAGCGAACGCTGCTCTAACACCAAATTTCGCCACTCTACATCCAAGTTATCTTTCTCAACCATCAAGGCTTCTAGTGCAATCACTTGCTGCCGATTGTGGTGAGAACTAAGGGTTACTGCCATAGCACTAACCATTACCATTAAATACAACAAAACCCGCAGTTTGTTGCGGGTTAAATCTGAAACAATGATGAGCAGTAAGCTGAAGTTAGTATTGCCCTTTGTGGACTTACTTTTCGTCATAATTTCTCGGCCACCCTAAGTACTGAACTGCGAGACCGGGTATTCCTTTCTATCTCTTCTGGCGAGGGTTTTATCGCCTTACCCAAAGATTTTAAGACCTTGTCTGCGTCGATTTCTGCTTGGGTGATAGGTAAGTTATGGGGAACGGCTTTCCCTCTACTTTGTTCTTTAATAAATCGCTTAACTAAGCGATCTTCTAGTGAATGAAAAGAGATAACCGCGAGTCGCCCTGAGGGTTTTAAAACCCCTGTAGCCGCTTTTAAACCCACCCTAAGCTGATCTAATTCCGCATTGATGTAAATACGGATCCCTTGGAAAGCTCGGGTTGCTGGGTGTTTGAATTTGTCTTTTACCGGTACGGCTTTATCGATGATGTCGGCAAGTTGAGCTGTTCTTGTAATAGGACTTTCTTTTCGAGTGTTTACTATGGCATGAGCTATACGTTTGCCAAATTTCTCTTCACCAAACTCCTTGATAACTTGCGTAATATCTTGCTCTTCGGCATGTGCTAGCCACTCTGCGGCACTCTCACCACGAGTAGTATCCATGCGCATATCCAGCGGGCCGTCACGTAAAAAACTGAAGCCTCGATCAGCATCGTCTAGTTGGGGCGATGATACCCCCAAATCCATCAATACACCGTCTATTTTCCCAGCTAGGCCCATAGCGGATAAGGCCTCGCCCATGTCGCCGAACGGAGAGTGCACTATGGTAAAACGAGAGTCATTAGCAAAGCGCTTTGAAGATTCAATAGCTTGAGGATCTCGATCGAAGGCGATAAGTCGTCCGTTTTCTCCCAAGTTGGCGAGAATCTCGCCAGAGTGGCCGCCTCTGCCGAACGTAGCATCAACGTATATACCATCAGGTTTTATCGCTAATGCTTCGATACACTCATCTAAGAGTACAGAAATGTGTCGAAAAGGGCTTTCCTGACTCATAGAGAGAAATCCTGCAAGCGTTCAGTTAATTCAAATTCACCTTTGCGCTCAGTGTCCATATCAAGCTCGATTTGATCTGCCCATTCTTGAGCATCCCAAATTTCGAAACGATTTAACTGACCAACTAACATGACTTCTTTTGATAAGTGGGCGTGAGCTCTAAGAGGCGTAGGCACAAGAATTCGACCGCTCTTGTCCATCTCACCTTCAGTAGCATAGCCCAAGAGCAAACGCTGCATACGTCGCTCAGCGGGAATAGTACTAGAGAACTTACTTAACTTAAGTTCGATCTCTTCCCATTCGGGAAGTGGGTAAAGCAGCAAACAACTCTGTGTTGTATCTATTGTGCAGACCAGTTGTCCGTCGCAATCATCCAGCAGTGATTGACGATACTTCGTTGGTATCGCTAACCTGCCTTTAGTGTCAAGATTGATTGCGTTAGCGCCGCGGAACATTCCCCTAGCCTTTTATATTTTGCTCTTAGTTTTCTTATTGTTTGAGTACTGATCTGCAAAACGATGATGGTTAGATCCACAATTCGCCACATTTACCCACTAATTGACAGTTTAGGTATCATTGATCCCCACTGTCAAGAAAAAATACGCACGCAAAGCCACGTATTTACTGGCCTGAAGCTGTTTATTTATACAGTGAAAAGGGAAAGTGATTGATAACGCAATAGAAATAGTTAAACGATAGATTTGAAATCTAAAAGGGCGTGAATTTAAGTGACATAAAAAATCCCCTCTCTGGTTCCAGAGAGGGGATCTATTAAACTACTAACAATTTAAAACCGTTATCAACAATTATGCTGCTGGCGCTTCTTCATCTTTTGCAACAGACAGCTGCATGCTGCGGATAGGGTTTTCTGTGTCATTTGATAATTCAACTAAACGATTAAGCTGACCTAATGACATCATAAGTGCATATAAGGCACCTAGGAAACCAGACTTGTGAAGTTCTAGTACGGTTTCTTCTGGCAGTTCAATAAGCTTTTTCTCATTGATGCTAAGCATACCAGTAACGTTACGCTGTTGACCGCTCTGATAGGTTAAGCGAATTTGAATCGGATCAAGAAGGTCTAATTCAACCACTTTTTGAACAAAACGCTGTGTTAACAGTTCACTGTTGGCAAGATCGGCAAGGAACTGTTGGCGATTTTTTAGGAAATCAGAAGCTTCGCCTTCGGCAGTAAACAACGGCTGACCTTCTTCGTTGATCAAATCGCTGTTTTCGTCAATAAATACACCCAACTTGTCGCCATCAGGACGAACATCAAACGGGTAACGCAATACGTTAGACGGAACATGTGGTCCTTTCCAGCTATCGCCAGTTAAGAAAAGGTTTTGATTTTGCTCCATACCCAACATAGCTACAACGTGATAACGGTCAGAGCCAGGATCTTTAATTAGCACGATAGGCATAGTGCTAGCAAGCTGAGCAAACTCTTTGATTGTCGCAGCCGCTAGGTGAGTATCTTTCGCATATTTAAAAGAGTTATTGACCGCAACTTTTAGATCTTTATGTTTTTCTTTATCAAGCGGTACGTAGTTAATTGCCATATTTCATTCTCTTACTTGTTTATTGTGGTTTTCCTGTCCATGGGCTAATAGGGGATACCACGAAAATATCTTCATTGACCTTATGTGCTACTTTGATTTTGCAATAAGTGGTGACGGAGTATTACCCATAAGCCGCCGCAAGTCACGTTCAAAGCGCGTAACATATTTTAAATTTTCGTTACAACACCTATAACATTGGGCTTTCTATGAACAATTCAACACCTTTCTTGATTGTCTAAGCCAATTAATTTTCGTAGTCTTAAAATGTGGATTGCGGAACAGCGCTTTACCCTAAAAAAATAACACGACAAGAAGGAACACCAATGAGATATCCATTTAAAAAGCGTTATATAGCAATGCTTACCAGTACGTTGATGGCTTTAGCCAGCAGTGCAAGTGCTATTGAAGTGTCAGAAAAGGCCTTGCAGATCGCGCAGGAAACCATAATTGTCGACGGCCATATCGACGTACCTTATCGCGTCAATCGAGGCTGGGTTGACGTAACTGTTGCCACTGAAGGCGGCGACTTCGATTACCCTCGCGCGAAAGAAGGCGGTTTAAACGCGCCTTTTATGTCTATTTACGTACCAGCAAGTTTAGATAATTCACCTGAATCTACCCAACTAGCCCACGTTTTGATTGACCAAGTTGAAGCTATTGTTGCCCGTGCCCCCGACAAATTTGCTATTGCAACCAGTACGGCAGAGGTAGAGGAACACTTTGAAAAAGGTTTAATTTCTTTGCCTTTGGGCATGGAAAATGGTTCTCCGATTCAAGGAGATTTAAGCAATTTAGCACTGTTTTACGAGCGCGGGATCAGATATATCACCCTAGCCCACAGTCAATCGAATCACATCTCTGACTCGTCTTATGATTTGCGCAGACAGTGGAAAGGATTAAGCCCATTTGGTAAGACGCTTGTGACCGAAATGAACAATATCGGCATTATGGTCGATATTTCTCATGTATCGGACGATGCCTTTTATCAGGCCATTGAAATTACCAAGGTACCTGTGATTGCATCACATTCATCGCTTCGTCGGTTCACGCCAGATTTTGAGCGCAACATGGACGATGACATGGTTAAAGCCTTAGGAGAAAATGGTGGCGTCATCATGATTAACTTTGGCTCAGGGTTTGTAACTAAAGCCGCCAGACAATGGCGAGCAGGTTATACACAGGCAAGAAACGCCATTGTTGAAGCCGAAGGTAACGAAAGCCCTAAATTGGCAAACTTTGACGAGACTTATCGCGCTGAAAATCCTTACCCCTATTCAACACTTGATGAAGTACTAGATCACATTGATCACGTGGTAAAACTTGTGGGCATAGATCATGTGGGGATTGGCTCAGATTATGACGGTGTTGGCGATTCTCTACCCATTGATTTGAAAGATGTCTCTACCTTTCCAAACTTGGTTCAAGGCATGTTGAACCGAGGCTATAGTGAAGCCGATATCAAGAAGGTACTCAGTGGAAACCTGTTGAGAGTGTGGAAAGCAGTGGAAGCTTACGCAGAAGCACATTAACAACGAATGTATTAGCGCGCCTTATTGGCGCGCTTCAATACTATTGCTCGTTAGTATCAAACTCACTAACAAAGGTTTTTAGCATCATTGCCATTTGATCAAACAGCGGATTTGCTTTAGGAATTGCACAGGCCTCTTGCTCCTTCACTAGCGCTTTATTAAAGCCCATTTTATTGAGTAATATCTGGTTAACCACTAAATCGGCATGACATAAGTCGTATGATTCATCAATAACGAAAAAAGTATTACCTTTAGTGGTTGTATCTATCAGTTGCTCAACACCATGGATAGGAGTGGTTGCGTCAGCTTGTGAATGCGCTACAAACAAAGGAACATCAATCGTCTCGCCTTGTGCTAATTTTTCTCGGATACCGTGAATAATATCCATCAGCTCCATCCCTGCGAAACTTGCTACATTGGGGTACTTATGTGGATTGGGACCATGAGTTTCATAGCTTCCGTCAAGAAATTTAGCTAACAGCTTGATGCCCCAAATCTTTGACAGGCTCTCAGCATTTTCAGACAAAGCCAATGCTCCCGAAAACAACATAATTCCTTCTACAGATTCGGGGTTATTTAGATAGTGTTGCACTGACAAAGCGCCGCCAGTAGAAAAGCCACCAATAATGACGGTATCGCTCATAGATTGTCCTAGCTGGACCGCTTCTGACACATGGGCCTGCCAGCGCTCAGCAAGAGCGCTATCTTCCATGTCATCGTCGGCATCACGCAGTCCGTGTCCCGGTAACAGTGGAGCGATAACATCGAAACCTTCGTTGAACAAAACGCCAGCAATTTCTCGCATAAAGAAGGGAGAGTCGCTTAGGCCATGCACTAACACGACGACTTTATCAGCGGGCTCATCATGCACTAGCATAAAGGGTGCGTTCCCTTCATTTCTCAGCGTGTTTGAACACACTGAGTGTCTATAAAGTGATGTTGAGCGACAGGGAACAATATCTCCAAGCTGCTGCTTATACATAGCGGTAAACTGCGCTTTGGGCGACAAGGTTGTCGCATTGACTATCATTGAGGCTGAAAACAACACAGCGCCATAGAAACACTTCCAACGTCCTCGTGTAACTCGCACCTAAAATCTCCTAATGATTTGGTGGTAAAAAGTGGGGCCATAATAACACGACAAAGGGTTTTCGGAAGCTGGGTGATAAAACACAAACCCACCTTACCTCCCAGCCCGTTGCATAATTTTTGATTTGCTTTCATCATGTAAATTACACGCAATAGGAAATAGCGCTTAGATAAAGGTGAAATGACTTCACTGTTGTATTGTCTGCGGTACAGCTTAGGTTTCCTCCCAACAATACAAGAAAGACAAATGGCAGACTTTAATTTAGCTTTCAACCATACCATGTCGGTTGAGGGGGGTTACGTAAATGACCCAGATGATAGCGGTGGTGAAACCTATATGGGCGTCGCCCGCACTAAAAATCCACACTGGCCAGGTTGGCCAATTATTGACAACCTCAAAAACCGAAACGACTTTCCCGAATGTTTAGATAATGACGAGCAAGTTCAATTACACGTCAAGTCAATATATGCAGAGCGCTATTGGGATGTCATTAAAGGCAATGATATTGAGGATCAGAAAATTGCAGAGTCGATTTTTGATTTTGCGGTAAATGCAGGTCCAGGAACAAGTGCCAAACTCGCACAAATCGCTGTTGGCGCAATTGCCGATGGCATTATTGGTAGAAACTCACTTGCCAAAATCAATGGTACAGACAAAAGCGTATTTATGTCGGAGTTTACCCTTGCCAAAATACAACGTTACGTAGAAATATGTGACGGGAACTCAAACAACCGCAAGTTTTTCTATGGTTGGATTAAACGAGCATTGAATGGGCTTTAACAAGGAAAAAAGGCGACCTTAAGGTTAATGCCGTTCACTTAGTGTGAGCGGCATTCTTTTTTCTGGCGATGGGGTATCGGTTTTTCGATGCTTTCAAACATCTGGGATAGCTCCTTTCTCTTCGTCCCTCAAGTTTAAATTGAGCTGCATTTCTTTCTATATCCAAGACAATCCTCGGTACATTCCCCGGTGCGTAGATTGGCATCATAGTTAGTGTATGTATGATGTGGGATGAAGCATCGCGGAAGCTTAGTTGATTTGGAAAGACCCCTTTTAATGAATGCGCCATCAGAATCATCTTATATCGGATAAGGTTGTAGGCCAGCAGAACGCCCCATAACTCCTGGATAATAAGTTCAGGAGTATTACTGCGTAACGTAAAACGGCTTTCCAGCATGTGCTGCTTCATTTCACGGTAGCCTAACTCTATTTCCCAACGGTGAGAATACAGATCAACGATTTCCGCAGCCGGATACGCCATACCGTCTGTCATTGAGGTCAATATTTCAACTTTTTTACCCTTTATGGTTTTGGTTAATAACCGGGCTTCTATGGTTTGTGGTAGATGTTCCCGACGCTTTCTGGCTTGTGATGTGGTTTGCAGACGTACCAGCACATCTTGTTTTCCCATCCGCTTTATTACTTCATATTGCGTTCCCTTTTTTAAGGGTAACAGCCAGTGAGTGTTCGTTCCTTTTTCATACCAGTCGTGAAGCAAGCCCAATGAATAAAATCCTTTATCAAACAACGTCAGGCTATTATCTGGTATGGTATCGAGCAGCTTCGAGGCTAGATTCATTTCATTTTCTGCCACGCTGTCGAAGGCACTATTGAGGATCAGGTGGCTACTTAGTTCCATCATGCACACCATTCGTACTTGTGGATAGGCCGCTTCATAGGATTTATTGGCAGTTCGTGCAAATACCTCACTATTGGCTGGAGTATCCGGTGTACGCCAGACTACGCCATCAACACCGTAAAGAGATAAACCACACCATGAAGGATGTTCCGCTCGTTCATGCCATCGCTTTGCTGACATATGGAATACGTCTTTGACAACATCAGCACCTAGCTTTTTCCTTGCCTGAGTCACGGCGCTGCGGGCAACGTAATCAACATCTTGTGGCAAAACCACATCCAGTTTGTTGATTAACTGACGCACAGACTCAGTCCGGAATAGTGCCATACCTATCACAGCCCAAATCATTGCATCCATTGGTAATTTGCGTTTGCGTAAAGTCGCTACGCCATTTGAAGCAAGGCATGACTCAACAATATCAGCGTCTAAAACATCCGCCAGACAACGAAACTCCGTGAGTCGATTGATTGAAGTACGCGCGAGGGCTTCTGAAAGCTCCATAAAAAAAATCCGATGACCTTACGATCATCGGATTTTGATCCTCTTGTGCTTAATGTCAACTCTTAACTGATCGGCATTACGCTTGATGCGGGCTTTTTAATACATAACAAAAATTAACCGTTTACGAAATCAACACCAAGCTTAATGTCGCCACGTAGGCCTTCAAGCATGTCGTTTTTCGCTTTTTCTTCGAAATCGCTTAGTACGCCGTAAGAAAGAATTTCTTCTACGCCGTTAGCGCCAAGACGCACTGGGTGAGCGAAGAACGCTGCGTCGTCACTGTCGTCTGTTTGAACGTAAGTGTATTCAACTACGTTTTCACCTTGCATTGCAGCAACTAGAGACAAACAGAAACGCGCTGCCGCTTGACCCATTGATAGGGTTGCAGATCCGCCGCCCGCTTTCGCTTCAACAACTTCAGTACCCGCATTCTGGATACGAGTGGTTAGGCTAGCAACTTCTTCGTCAGAGAACTCTACACCTTCAACTTGTGATAGTAGTGGAAGGATAGTAGTACCAGAGTGACCGCCGATAACAGGAACGTGTACAGAGGCAACGTCTAGACCTTTAAGGTCTGCAACGAATGTCTCTGCGCGGATAACGTCTAGTGTAGTAACACCGAAAAGTTTGTTTTTGTTGTAAACACCTTTCGCTTTAAGCGTTTCTGCAGCAATAGCAACAGTAGTGTTCACTGGGTTAGTGATAATACCTACACAGGCTTCTGGGCAGTTATCAGCAACGCCTTCGATAAGCGCTTTAACAATTCCAGCATTGATGTTGAACAAATCTGAACGATCCATACCAGGCTTACGAGGCACACCCGCTGGGATAAGCACTACGTCTGCGCCTGTAAGCGCATCAGCCAAATCATCTTTACCGTGACCAGTAACAGTAACTGCAGTCGGGATGTGGCTCAAGTCAACAGCAACACCAGGAACCACTGGCGCAACATCATAAAGCGCTAAATCTGAACCTGCTGGCAATTGTGTTTTCAACAATAAAGACAGCGCCTGACCAATACCACCGGCAGCACCTAACACGGCTACTTTCATACCATTTCTCCTATGGGATTACTCACGTATACAAAACGGAACGTCACACTAATGCAACAACGAGGAAAACTCAATCACCGAAAGGTCTTAAAGGGTCTATTTGTACCGATTTTTCGACGATATTCATTATCATGAATGATTATGCAATTAAATTGCGCAAACTTCACCCTTAGTGCACAATATGTGGATTAATTTTTTAACAGTCGGTGATCATCAGGCGTTATGGCTAATGCAAAACAAGAACAACTCATAAAAGCTTTTAAAGAAATACTTAAAGCAGAGAGCTACGGCTCCCAAGGGGAAATTGTTGAAGCGCTTAAAGCACAAGGCCATGACAACATAAGCCAGTCTAAAATATCCCGAATGCTCAGTAAATTCGGTGCCGTTCGAACTCGAAATGCTCGTGGTGATATGGTGTATTGCTTACCACCTGAGCTTGGTATGCCAACCGCTAAGAGCCCGCTTAAACAATTGGTATTAGATATCGTCCACAATAATGTGATGGTAATCATTCGAACCAGCCCAGGGGCGGCTCAACTCATTGCCCGTTTACTCGATTCACTGAGCAAAAAAGACGGTGTACTTGGTACTATCGCCGGTGATGACACTATTTTTATCGCGCCGGCTGACGTTACTAAGATTGATGAATTATGCGAGCGGGTAGAAAACCTATTTGAGAATGTATAGTTATGTTTAGCAGGGAAGTTCGAAAACTTCCCTGAAATTGACAATTTATTAATCTACAGAAACCACACCGTGCGGTAACAAACCAAGATTAATATCTGGATAAACCTCTAAGAGATCAATCATTCCATTGTTATCCCAATCGTTTCCACTAATGATCTGCCCATGTCGAAATGTCGCAAATATACCATCACCGTTTGAGTCTATTTTTATTTTTGAGTGACTCAATATGGCATAAGCCATGTAATCCGCCCTGTCTTCATTTGCATCGACGACTATAAGCCTATCTTGATTCCAAGCCGCGGCTTCGTACCAATCATTCATTTCCCTCGCATAATTCTTTGACATTTCAATCATTGAAAGGACATTCGAACTTACTCCAGCATAGACATCAATTCGTTCAAAATCCAAATCGTGGGATGGAACATCACTGGGAAGATAATCGAGTCCTGCATCAAAACTATCATTAGTTACTGTAAAAGCAGTGTAAGTTGCACATCTAAGAGAATCTCTATAGATATCACATGTTGAGTCTTCAGCTCCAAATACGATCTGTGAAGAGCCAACAATAGTAAAGCACAATACAGACAATAACTTCTTTTTCATAGCTAATCCTTTCTTATTTAATCCTAAGGGAACATCCTAATTGTATTACTGCCACAAGAGTCTTATACGACTTTTGTATAATACAGATTTAGTAAATAACACTTGTGTTAAAGAAAAATGACCTATCCCGTACAGAATAAAAAAGGTTAGAAAGCGTTTATTGATTTAGATTTTTGTGGCTAAATCTCAAGCATTATTAATGAAATTGCTTCGAGGTAGCTCATGACTATTCATCTATAGTGGTGACGAACGCAACTACCACAGGGCGATGCCTGCATATCGGCAACAAATGTAAACATTATCTAGAGGTTTGGTTCAAGCAGAGATCACAACAATATAGATATTCAACCATAAAAAAACCCCTCCAAAAAAAGAGGGGTTATCTTCATTCCACAGTAAAAGGTGTGGTTTTAGCTCGAACTTTTGTTTTCTAAGTCTTAGAAACGGTAGTTAACACCAAGGCGCATTTCCCAAAGTGATGCATCACCTTGACGACGCTCTGGGTCAACCGTACCAACAACTGCAGTATTAAATGAAGTTTCTTCAAGAATACCCCAGCTATCATTAAGCATGTTAGTGAAGTTATCGATTACGAAGAATACTTGAGCTGTGTGATCGGCTTTAAACGCTGGAATGTCCTGTCTTACGGCAACATCCACTTTTGCCCACCATGGACTTTCTTCGTCGTTACGCTCTGCACCTAATGGAAGCACATTATCGCTACCCAAGAAAGGGGTGAAACCAAAGATTCCGTTCCCTTCGTCCTCTGACAATGTGAAGCTGTAAGGCTTACCAGATTGCGCTAATGCAAATACAGAGAAAGTGGTATCTAAACCATCAAAGAATTGCTTAGTGTAGCGGAAGTCCAACGTGAAACGATGTGCTATATTCCAATCTGACAATGAAGACACTTCTTCATTTGGATTAGTAAAAGCACGGAATTGGAAGTTAGAGAAAGCTACGGAACTGGTCATTGGCTGTACGTCTTCAGCGTGACTGTAGTTATAACCGCCCACTACTGTTATACCGTTGTCCCAAGACTTGTTCATTGTTGCAGTAATTGAGTAAGAGGTAGAGTCTTCACTTGAATTAGTAAGTTCAAGTGAGCCTAGCCCTGTTCTCTCGTAATCAATATAACCTTCGTCAGTAAGACCAGCAGGCTCGATACCTTTGTACTTAATCATCGCTTGGTCTTGAGTAATACTCACCAAAAGGTCTAGATTGAATACATAATCATCGTCGGTGATATGCGTCAAACCCGCAGATATTTTCCACTCGCTAGGCATAACGAAGTCAGGGTCTAGATTGTTAGGTTCGAAGTTACGGCCAACTCCTGAATCCATTTGCGCATCTAGGTCTGCCGGTACTGAATAGCCCGGTCCAGGGGTAACTCCGTCTTCCGTGTTAACCCAAACGATAGCGTCGCCTAATATGTTATCGTAGTCGTTTCTAACTTCACCACCAGTAACGTTTGTATTTTGGTAGTTATTGGTCATCCAAACATTAGGGTTACCGCCAGAGAACAAACCAAAACCACCGCGTAATTCTGTACTGTCGCTCAATGTGTAGTTCAGACCTACACGAGGTTGTAGCAAATCAACACCATCAAGGTTAGCGCTGTTGCTGTAGCCGTATGATTCTGTGAACTCAGTATTTTCTAGTGGGCGATCTGATGTGGTAATCCAATCGTAGCGAAGCCCAGCTACAACACGTAAGTCGTCTGTTAGATAGAACTCGTCTTGTAGATAAGTTGAGTGAGACGTGTAACCCCATTCAGCTGCGCGATCTAGTAGATTACCAGAATAGGCATAACCGTATTCAATTCTGGCATTTGTACCATTTTCGAAGTCGTCAATACTGTTAAAGCTGGTGGTAGTTTCAGCATGTTGAACAAACAAGTTGAAAATGTCCAACTTATCATTTTCATAACCGAAGGTAAGCGTATGGCCATTGTCGAAGTAATAGTTACCTCGGAACATAATGCTGGTAGCATCCCAGTCTAGGTCGTTTGACTGACGACTGTCATCAGAACCTAAGTAAACCGTTAGGTTGTCAGCATCCGTTGTTGGATCGTTTTCCATTCTGATCAGAATTTCACCAAAGTCGTTACCGCCCGGTGTACCATCGCCGTAGAAAGAACGTTGCAGGTTATCAAGTTTTGTACGTGCAATACGAATTTCGGTCGAAAGCTTATCAGTCCAGTCAGAGTATAAAACACCAATGAAAGATTCCAGCTCTGCACCGCGTTCGTATAAATGACTTTGGAATTCAAATTCGTTTGAATCGCCATCAGACTGTGAAAAGTTGTTACCTTCGTTGTAATTATAGGTGAACGCTAAACGATGTTGGTCATTAATGTTCCAATCTAGCTTAACAAGCAACTTCTCGTCTTCATTTGGAAGGCTTGAAGGTACAGGACCTGCGTCAAAGCCGTAAACGCTTTGAGAGATAGCTTGAATTCGTTCAACTTCAGCTTGAGTAATATCAACCTCGTTGATTGCACCTGAACCCTGTGCGCCGCGGTCAAAGGTATTAGCGCCCTCTAATTTTTCGTAAGCTGCAAAGATAAATAGCTTATCCTTAATTAACGGAGCACCTACTGTGAAACCATAACGTTTCTCGGTGTAGTCACCTAACGTGATGTCATCACCTTCTAATGAATCCCCACGAAGGCTGTCGCTGCCGTAGTCATAGAATGCTGAACCATGAATTTCGTTAGTACCCGTTTTACTTACCGCACTGATATTACACGCAGAGAAGCCACCATAAATTACATCAAATGGAGCGATTTCTACTGATACGCCAGCAATAGCGTCGAAAGAGAAAGGCATTCTTTCTGTTGGGTAGCCGTTTGAATTTAGACCGAAAAGGTCATTCATACGCACACCATCAACAGTCAAACTGTTAAATCGAGGGCTTTTACCCACACACTGAATGCCGTTGCTACCTCCTTCATCAACATAGATACGGGGGTCAATACGAACGATATCTGTGATATCACGGTTAATAGCGGGCACTTCTTGCATGGTAGCAAGGTCGAAACTCGCCACAGGACCGGTTTGGCCAAATGACAAACTGCTTACTTGAGAACCTGTAACCACAATGTTCTCATACTGAACTGCAGGTTCTAGCACTCGCTCGATAGATGCGGAATCACCAAGCTCCAAATAAACATCGTTGATGGTTTGGTCGGCAAATTCTTCTGAATCAATAACAACAGTATACGGCCCACCTACGCGAAGACCTCGAAGGCTGAATGTACCACCACTGTTTACGGTAACTGTTTTAACTGCGCCAGTAGGTACGTGAGTTACAGTAACAACAGTTCCTGATGCTGGGTTACCTTGCGGCCCCAAAATTTTACCATTTAACTCACTTGATGTTACTTGTGCCATTGCTGTTGTTGATAAACCAACAGAAAGTGCAACAGCTACAGCAACGCGGCTGAGGTTTGCTTTGAAGTTCATGTGTGTTTCCCTTTTTTTAACAATAAGCTGATTGATGCCATGTATCTTTGTTCTGTGCATCAAACGACCATCCGAAATCGATCTTGCATACTACTTTATTGCATTTTTATGACAGTTGCTCATTTTTTCGACCAACTTGTCACCTGCCTAATATTTTAAGTAGCCAATATGTAAGCATTGTGACAACTTAGCCGAAGTTTTGACCATTCGGTCTGATAAAGCCAACCACTTGATTGTGGTCGGCTTTTTCCTTCTTATTTCGCTTTAGAAAGAGTATCTCACGCCAACTTTGATTCTCCAGGTAGAGTCATCAATATCAAAGGTGTCGTAGTTACGTGTATCAGAACCACCAAATGGCGTACTAAGTACATACTGACCTTGGTCATTAACATCGTAATCGAACAAAATCTGTTGCGGGAACTGCATGCGATATACTTTGCCCCAATCATCGTTCAATAAGTTTGCGAAGTTATCGATGTTTAGGTAAAGGCGTCCCTTATGACCTTCAACGAAACCAGGAATTTCTTGTGAAATCGCCAAGTCCATCGTTGTAATCCAAGGTTGAGTCGTTGAGTACTTCTCAATATATCCACCTGCATAACCAGCAACACCAGCTGCTTCTGCCATTTGCATAATTTCCTCGTAGCTCAAGCGACTGAAGTCAAATGCTGGATCAGTCGCACTAGAAGGTAGGTATGGCAGATAAATGTCTGAATCGTCAAACGCAGTTTGATCACCCAGGTCACCATCACGGAACGCACCAAGTGTCCAAGAGAATGGACGGCCTGAACGACGCTCAAAGAACAAGTTGATGTTAGTCGCATACCCCTCAAAGAACTCGCGGCTGTACCCTAAGTTAAGTACTAAGCGGTGCTCGATTTCGTAGTAAGCTGTACCAACGAGCGGGTTGTTACGGTTTTCGTTAACTTCGTACTGGAAGTTCGACGTTGCCGTAGAGCTAGTACCAGGGTTTGCTTCGGTGATGTCTTGATGAGTGTATGACGCACTAAGGCTAAAACCATTGTCCCACTGTTTGTTCAACGCGGTGGTAATAAGGATGTTTCTGCCACCGTCCTTAGAGTTAGTTAGCTGAAGATCATAGTTGTCTTCAAATGCCGTACCAGCATAAATGCTGTCCCAGATAATACGACCTTCAACAGTACGATTACCGTTATCTACACGAGATAGGTCAACCCAGTACGCTGCATCTTCTTTGTCAACATAAGTCAGCTCAGTTGTCCATGCGAAGTTATCGCCCAAACCTGGTACGTCGAATACGTAATCAGCGGCTAATTGATAGCGCCAATCAGACGGTAATTCGAAGTTAGGATCGATTTGGTTAGTACTACCAGCACCTTGTGCAAGTGCGTCTTGTACTGACTGAGGAACGTCATTAAAGTTTACTTCAGACGGGTCTAACTCAGTAAACAGGGTTTCATCTTTAGTCACACCATCGTTGGTGTAAGCGTTAGAGATCCAAACCAAAGGCATTCCACCATAGAAGCGACCTAGGCCACCACGCAAAGTAAGGTCTTCGTTCACTGTCCAGTTGAAGCTCAAGCGCGGCATAATGATGTCGAAGCCATCAAGGTTTTCAGTATTCGAGTAACCATAGGTGTCGTTGAAGTTTTGGTTAAACTGAGGAGCATCATCTACTGTTAAGTATTCGTAACGCAGTCCCGCTGTTACCTCAAAATCTTCTGCTAGTTCAAACGTTGCATCACCATAAATTGAGTAAACTTGGCTGCTTACGTCAAAAGCGAGGTCTTCTTTATTATTAGTATAGGCGTTTGAGTACTCTAGCTCTTCGATAATACCTGCTTCGAAAGCGTCTACATCTTCAAATGACCAAGTACCGCTTGAATGGCGACCGTAAAGGTTGTAGTTCCACGTGTCTTCCATCTCTACACCAAAGCGATATTCAACATCACCGGCAAGATACGTTCCGTGAAGACCAATGTTCCATACTTCGTTAGCTAGTACGTTTGCGTGACGGTTTTCGTCAGCACCAGCAATGACACCAAGGCCGCCATCGGCACCTGGGATAGTATCAATATTAATTTCACCCCAATTGCTTGCAGTTAATGACGCTTGTTCGAACTCTTTATAAGAAACACTTAGCTCAGTTTGGAAGTCGTCATTCCAATCTGAGTATAAGTGACCTGTATAGAATGTGTTTGTTTGTGCAAGTGTCCAAGCGTTAGATGCCAAACGAATTGTGCGATTGCTGTCGTTGTAATTGCGCGCTTGGGTATTTTCTTGATTGCTGTAAGTAAAATCAGCACGGTGGTCGTTATTGATGTTCCAGTCTAGTTTGATGAGTAACTTTTCATCTTCGTCAGGAACTGGTGCACCGCCCATAGAATCTTGCAGGCCGTACGTATCATTCAAAATTTCAATAACGCGGTTAGCGTTAGCTAAGAATGTTTCGTTATAAAGTTCAGGTTGGAAATCAATAACAACTTCTTCTTCCCACTTTTCATATGAACCAAAGAAGAAAAGCGTATCTTTGATTAGTGGTGCACCGAACGTGAAGCCATAAGACTGTTCGTTGTTGTCAGCGTCGAATTCTTCTCCAGAAAGCAGCTCGTCCTTTGCGTCACCAGCAAAAGGAACCTCTTCGTAGAACATTGTGCCGCTAATGTCGTTAGTACCAGATTTAGTAACTACATTGATGTTACCACCACCAAATTTACCAGCGCGTGCTGTAAATGGCGTGTATTCAACTGACACCTGATTTATAGCGTCTAACGAAATAGGAGGACGGGTGGTTGGATAACCATTAGATTGAAGACCAAAAGTATCATTGATACCTACGCCATCAACAGTAAGGGCGTTATATTTCGGGTTAGTACCCGCAATACTTAATTCAGTGCCGTCTGGGCTAACCACAGCTAATGGGTTAGAACGAACAATGTCTTTCAAGTCACGGTTAAACGTTGGCATGTTCTGAATGGCGTCTTCACCGAACACTGAGTTAGAGCCGCTGTTTGCGAAAAAGTCACGAGTACCGGTAACAGTAATACGCTCAACGTCAGAGGCTGATTGAAGTTGGGCATTTACTTGGAAGGTATCGTTTAGATCAAGGTATACATCTTCTATAACACGTGATTGGAATTTATCAGATGTCACGTAAATAGTGTAAGGACCACCAACACGCAAACCACGTGCAGAGAAAACGCCATCTGAATTTACGACAGCCTCTTTCACCGTACCTGAAGGTTGGTGGATAATTGTAATTTCACTTCCAGCGGCAGGGTTACCTTGTGGACCAACGATGGTTCCACGCATTGCTGAAGATTGTCCAGTATTGGCTACGGCGGTGGTTGCAACACCAACAGAAAGTGCAACAGCCATCGCAACACGACTGAACTGAGATTTAGTAATCATGTGTGTTTACCTTAAATTAATAGGCGAATTTCTATTTTTAACTGCAACAACCAGGCTTCTATAATTCTTGGTTGTTACATACTGCTATTTTTGGCCTGCAAGATTGTTCTTTAGACTTGTTTCACTTTCATGACAAAAAAACATCAAGCAATTAACCCACACCCTTTGGTACAACTGCTTTTGCCATTAAATACTTGACCAATTGGTCAACTAAGCTTACTTATTATTATTATACAAAGACAATCTATTTTCAGCTTGGCCATTGTTTCGCAAGTAGGCACCAATAAACATCGTTTAATAACATTCAGATCTACTATTAAAATATTCAATAATAACAACAACATACCTCTTTAAAATAAAATTACCTATTGCAATAAATAACCTTAGCTGTTGAAATTCACCAATAAATAAACAAAGCGCTAGATTACTTTTTGACAAATTTGCGAGCAAACTCTTCCTTCATATGGTCGTTTCTTGTGCTCGTTGCATTGATTTGCAGCGCGGCAGGTTTTTTTGCTAATTTTTTTTCAATAGCGCCAATTCCGCCTCAAACCGGGCAAAATTTAACCTGCTCTACGCGTTTAAATGGTAATCAAGATAGCTTTAAGGTGTATGTAACAGACGTATCTATTGCGCAGATGGCAGTTGATAGATTGTGTGTCAATGAAGTGGTAAAACGGCAATATGGCCAAGTAACCGTGATTGTTGGCCAGAGCGATTACGATACCTATCGTTATATTAATCACGGTGTCGTGGATTTAGCCTTGGTCAAGAGCAACGCTGTACAAGCATTTGGTGCAGATAGAATATACGGAATGACAAAGCTCGCCTCTTACCCGGACTACAGCGCCTTTTTCATCGCACTTCGCGAACGTCCTACCTTGTCTAAAGAATACTTGTTAGGTAAACGATTAGGTCTTTTGGATTATCCTAGCAGCCGCTCTGGGCACATTGTTCCAAAAACAATTATACAAAATCTAGGGCTCAGTGAATCAACCATATCGCTTGTGTACTACAACACGCACCAAGAATTGAGGCGCGCGTTACTTGCAGGAGAAGTTGATATTATTTCCTCGTATTGGGCAAATGAAGACAGCGAAACCTTTTCTAGAAGCTATGCAACACCTCTGCAAGACAGTGTAAGCGGAATGCAATGGTATTTAAAAATGCAGATGCGAAATACGGATCTTTACTGCGCTACACAAAATACCATCGTTGATATTGCCCGCTCTCACCCAAGGCCGTACTACCAAGATATTGAGATTGCCGAGGGTTGTAACTAATGAAAACTATTGATCTATCCTCAAAAGACAAAACCAAAGTTTTCATAGCTTCGATATTAGTGCTCATTTTTGCCCAATTAACCTCAATGGCAGGTCAATGGACCGCTTCTTGGATTAACTGCCATTCGGCGTTTGACAACTTACAGCAGCGCATTAGTTTGGACATTGGATTTGTAGACGTAGGCAACGATACCCTGAATACTCCGGTGAACCCTTCGGCAGTAACTCGGTATATTAAACGCCTTAACGCCGCACTTGCTGAACGTAACTACCCATTGGCCATAGTGTCTTTACAGAATGTGTCTTCTGAAGATATTCCCGCGGCTTTTACACAACGAACAACACTGAACTTGCGCACTTCTGAACAGAATATTTCTTTAACAATCGCATCTTTACCACATTCTGCGGCCATTCAATTTAGCCCAATTGCCTTTATCATGGGCTTACTATTCGCCCCCATTTACGCGTTGTTTATTCGAACAGAGCAAAAACAAAGTGCACAGGTTACGGAAGTCGTTAGCGACC
>JALUXV010000059.1 GCA_027013165.1 Alteromonadaceae bacterium | reverse complement strand
TCACTATCTTGCGTGGGGAAAATAACGATCTGAATGAGTTCCGCTTGTTAGAGGAAGAACAACGCAAACAACTGCTGAAACTAAACTTCCATTTCACCTTGAAATATTTGGGTGATGGTTTGGGTATTCCCGCCTATATAGGCAATGACAAAGACGAACGCACACGCTTTATTCAAACCCATGAAAATGCCAGTCAGTTTGTACAACAATTGGTAAAAGATGCCTTTATCTCTAAAACGGGGTTGGGCGAAATTATTAAAATCCCCCAAATTTATGTATCGACTGTACTGTCCACTAAACAAGATTACAGCAGAAAGCTGCTTCCAAAAGGTTACTTACTAATTAATCAGCTTTCTAAAAAAGGAGGGTTGAACAAACGTCTGGCAGACGACTTCAACGCCTTGGTTGGTTACTTCCCGCAAGGCTTTGGTATCACCTTTATCCCTTTGAATGAAAGAGGTGCAGAGAAAGACCAATTCGAATGTGCTGTTGTGATTGGATTAAGCCCAGCTCATCCAATGGAGCCATTGTGTAAGGTAGTAACTCGCAATCAAAAATACATTTCATCGGGCAGCCAAGAGGTGGTAAGTAAAAATAGAAACCTTTACTTCTCTGCCAACAAAAAGAAGCTCATGCGCGTAGGTAAAAAGCGCCTTCAAGAAATAATGAGCCAACTTTCCGGCAACTTCACCCCTGATGCTGTGGAGCAACTTGTACCTGGTTTCTGGGAACCTTACGATTTCTTTAGCTTCAAGAAACATCAGAATTTGTGGGCTAAAAATCATTAGGTGATAAGTACGAAAACTTACGCCGCCTTAGATTGATGCAGCTTTCTGTATTGGCTTGGTGTTTCACCTGCAAATTGCTTAAACGCTTTGTAAAACGACGAACGAGAGTTGAATCCTGTTGCCACTGCTATATCGAGTACTGACTGGGTTCCATCTACAAGTAACCGTTTTGCCTCATCAATGCGAGCGCCGTTTATAAAATCAAAAAAGTTTGAACCTAAATGTTGAGACAAAGTTTGAGACACGTACTGTGGTGGCTCTGCCACCATAGTTGAAAGTTTTGCTAAGGTTAACTCATGATCAAGGTGCGCCTTGTCTTGCTGTAATACACGGGTTAGTTTTTCCGCAATATTCGTCAAGTTCTGCGTAGTTAGCGCTGAACGCTCGTAGGTTTTTGAGCTTTGCCCCCGCTCGCTGTGATTATGGTCTGGTGGTGATTCATCTTCAAAACCCGGTCTTTGCATCAACCCATTGGCAGAAACAAACCACACTATTACGATCAATAGGACGAAAACTCCGGTCTCTGATACACCAAAAGGCGCTAAGGTGTCACCGGTCAATAAAACCGCAAAAGCATACATCCAACTAAAAACAATAAACAGAGAGGTATACTGTAGCCAAGTGAGTGTTTTTCCCTGTTCATTGGCATACACCTCTTTCAATTTTTTGCGATAGCCCGCAGTGTGTTTAGCAAAACGAATCCAATACACACAGCTTGTTATAGCCCAGCCCACCACTGCAATAAAAAAGAAGACTGAAAGATGGGACACGAATGGGTTGTCACTTGTCCCATCAGTAAAAAACATGGTGTGAAAGTCATTGCTAGGCAAAGACAATATTGCAATACCTAATATGGCGGCCAACGGAAGTACCCCACAATGCTTCCACATGCTCATGTTCCAGTACCAACGTTTTTCTGAAACAAGGGCTTGGTGATAGAACCACAAACTCGGTAATAAGGTGAAAAAAACTAATGGTAATACACTTACAAAAAGCTGAGTAAACCTCGGGAAATATTGAAATATTATAGGCCCAGATGAGAGCACCAAAAAGCAGAACAAAACTACACTCAATGGACTTTTAGCCTGAGAAGCCTTTTGAAAAAAAAGCAATAGTAAGGTGAAAGTTGCCACCGAAAACGCCATGGTGGCAATGAGAACGTCCAACATAAATGACCACCATCATAATACCTAGCGCTAACATAGCACATTAAGCTGTTGATTTGTCTTCGCCACGTATGCAAGACACTGTAGTAAAGACTTTTGTGGAAATGTGTCCTTGTTATATAGAAAAGACGAACCCGTCGGTAGTTGCTACTAACATTAGGTCTCAATTTTTATGTTTAAGCCAAGGAAACCCGCTTAATGAACAACACTGTAAACGCCACAAAAACATCAACTCACTTGCTCATCAGGTGGGGAGCCTTTTCTTATCTGGGAATGCCATTGTGCTATATCGTCATGTTTGTGATCTTTGGCGTCATCTTATCGTTTCCACAAACGGGAGCCGTAGATGACACAATTTCATATATTGCTGCACAACATTCCTTATTGTCTATTGCCTACATAACAGGTTATCTAGTGTTTGGTACTCTACTACTCGTATCTGTTCAGGCCATTCATGCACGATTGAAATCCCAGACATCTCACTTAATCAATTTGGCATTCTCTTTTGGTTTTATTTGGGTAGTGTTAATGATGTGCTCGGGAATGATTGCCTTAATTGGCATGAATACTATGCTCGCGTTATATACTGAACAAAGTGAACATGCTGTCACACTATTTTATGTGTATACCACCGTAGTTAACGGCATGGGAGGTGGAATAGAGCTAGTTGGCGGTGTGTGGGTTTTTCTGTTGAGCTTACACGCTTTGAGAACCAAGCAGCTGTCAAAATCACTTAATGTTTTGGGACTTGTTGTTGGTATCTTGGGTATTCTCACACTCATTCAATCGATTCCCGAGCTAAAAGATGCGTTCGGTTTAAGTCAAATTATGTGGTTTATTTGGGTGGGAGCAGCCATGTTTGAAAGAGCATCTCAGCCAGAATTACACTAGCAATTACAATACAAAAGGTCAGGATTAGACACTAATGCTGACCTTTGTTCTACCAACGGCAATGATTAAATAGTAGTTACTCTTCAGTGCCACCTGGTTTTTCAGCAACTTTTTTAGCACCAGTAGCACGCGTTGTTGTCGCTTTGACTTTTGGCGATGCTGTACTTTTTGGTTTACTGGCTGTTGTGCGCTTTCGCGCAGTGGTAGCTTTAGCTGCCGTAGCTTCTGACGCATCAGTTGGAGTCGCTTTAGCAGTTGCACGCTTTCTTCGTGTTACAGGGGCGGCTTTTGACGCTTGAGGTTGCTTTTCTTTAACTTTCTGCGCAGCCCGTTTAGCAGCGAGTAGCGCCACCTGCTCTATCAATGCATCAACTTTACTAGATAGCGCTTCTAAATCCTGTGTACGTTTTTCTGCGGCTCTTTGACATGGCAAAAATGAAAAACTTGGCACATTAGGCGCAATGTCTTTTGCCATATCTAAAAAAGACTTGGATTGACGAGATTGTCTTAACTTCTCATCAATTTTTTCACCCCGCGCTTGAAGTTCTTCGAACATTGATTTCGATTGGTTCAAAAATTCGTTAACGCTAGTCATTGCGTCTTCAACTTGAGAAAAGATGAGTCCTACACCTGCTGACAACCAGCTACTTGATGAAGGTGAATATTTAGCTTCTGACATAGGTAACCTCGTTTGGGATAGCCATAGTGAAGTGGCCACGGGCCGCTTCACTACAAATTGACAGTAATTACTTGTCTTGTGCGAGTTTCGCAACAGCTTCTGTTAGCGCATCAATCTTTGCTGACAGTGCGTCTATGCGTTCGTCAGCAGACTCCGCACCGCCGTCTAAGCCAAGCTTTTTGCGAACGTCAGCCACTTTAGCTTCAACGTCTGAAGTCGTTGCTTTGAATTTGTCCTTAGCATCGCCTTCTAAACTTTCACCTTTGCTTACTAGCTCTTCGAAAACCTTAGTGGCTTCTTCGCTAAGCTTGTCGTAACGGCCTTGGGCTTCTTCTACGCTTTTACCGTAAGCGCCCAAACCAGCTAGCCAGATTTTACGCGCAAACTCTTCTGCTTCGTTGATTTTACCTTTGATAGTCTCAGTAGTTGACATGATGAGCTCCTATGGATGTTTGGTTCATTGTCAGAATAGGCGTTTAAATTAGAAATCACATACTAAAAAGCCCCCACTATCAAAAATAGTGAGGGCTTTTATAAAAGGTCCAAACAATCTCGCCTGTTT
>JALUXV010000058.1 GCA_027013165.1 Alteromonadaceae bacterium | reverse complement strand
GAGTGGTCCGGTGGCTGTTGCACCTCAATCAGTTAGGCCAGATGCTATGGAGTGTCCACTTCGCTTTAGAATTGATAGCGACTATACCTTCACACAATTGAAATAGGGCGGAAAAATGTTTACCCAAAAATTTTCATTTTACTCGTTAACCCTATTTACCATTGTAGTGTTGGTCTGCCTTTCAGCACCCCGTGTGGTTGCCGCACAAACCGAGTTTGCTATAGCATCTGAAGATTGTGCGTTTACCCCCTCTACTGAAAATACTCATAACGTGATATGTGAAGTGTGGTTGTCTTCTCGAAACCTTGTTAGTGAGGTTTTACTGTCGTCTCAGTCACCAGTGTCGTCAATATCATTTAGCGCCATCGACGGAGGGACGAGTATTGCCTTTGCTACGTCACTTTCTTCATTGTCAGACAACCAAGTTAATGCGTTGAAGCAGGCCTTAAAAGTGCAATTTGCTTCAATTGCCGATACATCTACTGGGCTATATCAGATAGGTAATTCCCTTGAAGTGTTATCACCTCTTGGTGATTCGTCAGATATGGCAAGTAGGGGAATTGACGTTATCACTAATACTTCTGCACAAGATAAAAGTGAGCCGTTGTTTCAGTTGTTCAAGGTGATGCAAAGTCAGTCATCGCAGCGCAATTTGATTGTACTTATGAGCGATCAAATTGAACTTGATGCAAATCGATTTAACGAGTGGGTGGAAAATCATCCTGATGGTGTTCGCCTTGTTTTTGTGCAGCTCGCAGTCTCAGAATTTTTAAGCAATCAGTTTTCTACGATCACCCACTTAGCGGCTCAAACGGGGGGCTACGATGTGCTTGCGAGCGAGAGTGAATGGCTCAGCACAATTGCAAGTGCAGTTGATATGGCTGGTCGCTCTCTAACGTTTTCATTTGATATTGGTGAGACCTGTGGCAGCCATGCAATTGATGTGACAGTTAATGCCGAAGACACTGAATATCTTGGTTTGCTCGATGTTGATTTGGGCGATTGTCCGGTGGTTGAGCCGCCAATACAACCCGCAGATATTGCTGAACCAGTGACTGAAGATGAGCTAGATACACCCGCTGGTGAATCTAACTCTGAAGCCGATGCTGACCCTCAAAATAACGATACGGTAGATCTTTCAAACGAACAACCTGAGGTGCCTGAACAAGATGCAAACGATGAATCTGCCCAGGTACTTGAGCAAGATGTTGATGTCACAGAAGCCGACGCTGAGTCGCCTTTAATCACAGAACAATCAGACACTTCCGACGTTCAGGAAGAATCAGAGACTAACGAAGACGTTGCAGACACCTCAAGCAATGAGGGTGGTGAACAGGAAAATAACCAACAAGACAGTAGTGAGCAAGAAAGTACACAAGAAGAAAACAATCCACAAGTACCCAGCGACGATGCAGTTGAAGCTTCTGAGCCAGAGGTATCAAATGGTGTGGTGGTTTATATCGCTATAGGCGGGCTTGTTGCCTTAGTTGTGCTTATTGTTTTAATCACCCGAAGAAAAAAGGAAGGTGCGCCTAGTTCAGGCAACGAAGCACCAACCAACACCACTGGTGTTGTTCTACCCAAAGCTTTGCTGCTAGTTAAAGACACCGATGTGTTAGAGCAACCCATAACTGGTGAACTTACATTTATTGGCCGTTTAGACACCAACAATATCGTGCTACAGAACGATACCGTTTCAAGTAAACACTGTGTGATAAAGGTAGTGAACGGGCAATTAGTGATTGTTGACTTGTCATCCACCAACGGAACACGAGTTAACGGAAAGCAAGTAGATGAAGCAGTGTTGAGTAATGGCGATATCGTCGATTTAGGTGAAGTTGAAATCAACGTTGTGATTGGAGGTGAAAATGCGTGAATTTACGGTGGGGCGTAGTGCTCAAGCCGACGTCACAATTGCAGATGAGACTGTGTCGGGAGTTCATTTAAAAGTGCTTGTTCAACCCGGCCGAATCACTGTAGTGGATTTGGGATCGACAAACGGTACTAAAGTAAAGCGGGGAGGTGAAGTAAAGCTCGACCCGCAGGTGGCACATGACGTCCGTGCCGAAGAAGAAGTTATTTTAGGCCACTATACGGTTTCAATTTTAACGCTGGTGAATCAATTTAACCAAGGTGGTGGCTGTGTTAGTAAAGAGACTAACAATAGTCAAACCTCGCCCAAAACAAATGAAAAGCGACAAAAGCCGGGAATTAGTCGCTATATACGCCATGACGATGGCACCTTTGAGGAGAACTAACCGTGAGCCTATCTAATGCAGTGTTGATTAGAATCATAAGCTTTATTTTCTCTATCCTTTGGATAGTGTTACTAAGTTTTGGATTGCCTATAGAATCGGGAGACGGGTCAGAGGGCGTCGCATTTTCATGGCACGCTTTTTTGATCGCAACCCAAGATCCCATGTATCCCTTTAATTTGCAGGTGATGATGTGGGTAGCATTTTTCTTCTGTTTGGGTGAACTCATGATTCACTGGTTGAATATTTCCGAACAGAACGCTCATACCGTGTCGTTTTCTCTCTATCAAAACCCCAATGTGGTGGTAGTAAAAACTGAGCAAGGTGACTTTCAGATTGCACTCAACAAAAATGAAGCACTTAAGCCAGAGATCTTGGCGGCAATATATCGAGCAAAGAAAGAATATTTACCAGACACCACCCTCATGGGGCATTTCTTTAAAACCATTAACTATCAATTTCATAGCAGTAATAGCGTGGCAGATGTTTATAGCGCGCTAACTTCAGCGATTGAACTTAAGCTACATCAAGTGGAATTGCGCTATACCGTAGTGAAGTATCTCGCGTGGCTTATTCCAACACTGGGTTTTATCGGTACAGTTATTGGTATTGCCGTGGCTTTAGGTCAGGCGGGAGCCATGGGGTCTAGTGATCCCAATTTGTTGGCAGAGGTTGTTCCTCTATTAGCTACCGCTTTTTATACCACCTTACTTGCTCTACTACTGTCGGCTATAGTGATGGTATTGATTCAGGTTATACAAGCGAAAGATGAAACCACAGTTAATGATGTTGCTACCTTTTGCTTGGATAACATTGTACGAATGTTGAAAGAACGAAAAGAGTAAAGCACCTACTAAGGATTCATGACAATGAGTAACTCAAATAATATACCCCCTACACGGGTTATTCGCGGCAACGACACTGAAGGTGCTACTCGAAAACTGGATGTGGAAGTAGAAGTGGAAAAGCCCGCAAAACCTACGATGAAAATCGACAGCGATACTCCCTTGCGTGGCGATAAATCGGTTAACGTGGATATTTCTAAAGATACCCATTTTAATTCAGCTGCTAAGCAAAAGGCGCAAGCTCCAGACGTTAAAAGTGAGGGGAAAAGTAGCAAAGCAAATCCACCTAAAACAACCCTGTATCGTCCTGGGGCTATCGTTGAGGCAGAAGCAACAGAGCCTTCTGAAGATACTGATGCTCCAGTTATAGGTTGGTTAGTCATTGTTGACGGTCCGGGGAAAGGCAAGGGTTTCTCTTTCAGTTATGGCGATCAATCCATTGGTAGAGGTACGGAAAATAGTCTAGTGCTTGATTTTGGTGATACTGGCATCTCACGGGAAGCCCACGCCAACGTAATGTATGACCCACAAGTTAAAGAGTTTTATCTCACCAGAGGTGGCAACAACGTATATCACCAAGGCAATCGCGTACCAGGTAATGGCGAAGTAAATTTGCAATCAGGTGACAACATCTTACTAGGTGGCACTACGTTAAAATTTGTGGCTTTGTGTGGCAAAGACTTTGATTGGAACGATACCTTGTAATTCGTCACTGAGTAGTAGTTAACCTATG
Source organism: Alteromonadaceae bacterium (assembly GCA_027013165.1). GTDB lineage: Bacteria > Pseudomonadota > Gammaproteobacteria > Enterobacterales > Alteromonadaceae > Alteromonas. The sequence goes on along the minus strand of JALUXV010000058.1, from coordinate 255 downwards.
CCATTAGACATTTATTGGAGTGCAGACCAAATACAAGGGCAGCGCCAGTATCAAGAAGATGTATATGCAGTCATAGACGGTGATTACGTCTGGATGCCTGAGCAACGTCTTGATTTAACAGGGTTGTCGTTAGCTAGCAATGTATCTGTGTACTTACTTGCTGACGGTATGGGAGGCATGGGGCATGGGGATTATGCTGCAAAGCTTGCTATTCAAACTGTGGTAGATCATTTAATTGCCAGTTGGAGCGAGGCG
>JALUXV010000057.1 GCA_027013165.1 Alteromonadaceae bacterium | reverse complement strand
GGCATCCAACCGTGGAATTTTCCGTTGTACCAAGTTATTCGTTACAGCGCCTCAAACATAATGGCGGGTAACACCACGGTACTGAAACATGCAAAAAACGTGTTTGGTATGGCGCAAGCCATTCAGCAAATGTACGAAGATGCTGGCTTTCCTAAAAATGTTTACCAGTCACTGCTAATTGATGGCAGCACGGCAAGTGACTTAATCAAGCACAAATACGTTCGCGGCGTTACTTTTACCGGGAGTGACGAAGTAGGTAAAGAAGTCGCGAAGGAAGCTGCAAGCTTGTCTAAGAAAACCGTAATGGAGCTTGGTAGTAACGACGCCTTTTTGGTGTTAGAGGATGCTGACATCGACCATGCTGTAGAAATGTGTATCCAAGGACGGGTTATTAATAACGGTGAAACCTGTGTGGCGGCTAAACGCTTTGTTATTGTGGATAGCGTCTATGAAGAGTTCCGAGACAAATTTGTGGCGCAGTGTAAAAAGCTAAAAGTTGGCGACCCCACAAACGAAAATACGGATTTGGGCCCAATGGCGAGAGAAGACTTGCGCGATGAACTTCATGAGCAAGTGAAAAAGTCGCTAGAAAACGGCGCTACGCTGTCTCTCGGTGGGGAAATCCCAGATTCTGACGGTTACTTCTATCCAGTAACTGTGCTTGAAAATGTATCGCCTGGCATGCCCGCTTACGACGATGAGTTATTTGGTCCTGTTGCGTCATTAATCCGCGCTCGTGACGACAAGCAGGCAATGGAAGTCGCAAACGACTCACGCTATGGTTTAGGCGGCGGCATTTTTAGTACAGATACGGACAAAGCTATTGCACTGGCGAAAGATGAATTTGACACAGGAATGGTAAACATCAATGGCTATTCACTCGCTCAGCCAAACCTGCCTTTCGGTGGTGTTAAAGACAGTGGCTATGGTCGGGAACACGGTGGTTATGGTATGCGCGAATTTGTGAATATCAAAACTATTATGGTAGCTGAAAGTGCTACTGAGTAATCACTAGATATTTCTCATCAATGTTTTGAAACGGGCACATGCGACGTGCCCGTTTTTTATTTCCTCGTTTTACTATCAACACGCTGTTTGACGCGACTCAGTTTCCCTGAATATTTTTACGCCACCGTTCGGTCTTTTATCTTGATGTGAAGGTATAAAAAGATAAGGAACGGTTTAGGATGATGGCGATGAAAGTCTTACACAGGCAATTAAGTTTTATAAGCAAGGGCACAGGGCAAAAGGTGCACATAAAGAAACAAGGTAAACTAAGCACCGCGTGGGTGAGCCTGCTTTCAACGACGTCTATTTTCTTGTTCTCGGCAATAGCGCCAGCCTCTTCGGGGCCTTTTACACAAGCATCGTCTCCATCATTACCTCAACCGTCGATTTCAGAAGGAAGTGCCGGTGAAAGTAAGGCATTTATGGCCTGCCAGAATGTGTCTGTTCAAGTGCTAGGTTCAGGGGGACCGGAATTGGATGACGGAAGAACCTCGAGCGCCTATTTGGTCTGGGTAGATAACAAAGCACGTGTTTTGGTAGATGCTGGCAGCGGCAGCAGTGTTCAGTTCGGCGCTGCCGGTGCGTCATTTGAGTCGCTTGATGCGATTTTGCTTTCTCACCTACATACTGATCACAGTGCCGATTTGCCGAGTTTTGTGAAAGGTGGGTATTTCACTAATCGCGAGAAAAATTTATGGGTAATAGGGCCCGATGGTAATGACGCTATGCCCTCGACCAATGCTCATGTCTCATCGCTAGTTGGCGAGGAAAGCGCGTTTAAATATCTATCTTCTTACACGATTCATGGCCAAGAAGATTACACAATATCGGCAAAAAGCGTTGCAGACGCCACATTAGAGAAACCTTTTGAATACGATGTGAATAATGGCATTAGTGTTGAAGCGATGTCGGTAAATCACGGGCCTATACCCACACTTGCGTGGAAAATTAAGGCTAACGGATGTGTAGCGGTATTTTCTGGTGATACTAATGATGAACAGGGAAACCTTGCTCGCTTCGCTAAAAACGCTGACCTTTTAGTACTGCACAACGCAATTGACGATAACGCGGGGCGCGTTGCGAAGAACCTGCATATGACACCGACACAAATAATCGATATCGCCGCGAAATCTAAAGCAAAACGCATTTTGCTATCTCATATTATGAAGCGCAGCGAGCCGGGTCTAGATGCGCTTACGGAGGCTATCACGGTTGTGGCTGAGGGGCGTGCCTATGCTGCGCAAGAATTGATGAATATCACGCTTTTTGATGAGAACTAGGTTACGTTTTAAGGAGAAACCTAAGACTCGTCAGTCTAGTCCAAGGGGCTTTAGTTGGCGGGGTTGAACGTGGGAAAGATGAAGTAATAAAAAATGCAGAGCGTTAGGCTCTGCATTTTTAGTTCTGGCTAAGGATTACCAGTATTTGGCGTTTTTTGAATGATTTCCCGGCAATCTATTGCGGAGCAAAAGGCAATGGAATAGGCGTACCATTTACACTGGCTTTGCCGTCTTTAAGTTCCAGTTTTGTCTCATAACCCGTCTCTGTTTCTTTTATCAAGCCTTGCTGGGCAAAGGTGCTTAATATCATTGGTGTTTGCTGCTCTACTGCGGCTTCAAGTTCTTCTGCCGTCATGTTTTGTGCTTGGGGTGTTGCCATTAATTGCCCCATCATGTAACCAGACGCAACGCTTTGCGCAAAGGCTTTGTCGGCCGTTATCTGTGCATCAGCCAGTAAATGGGTTATCCAGTAAGCCACATCTTCCATTGTGCCCGGCATCTCATCAATGCCAACTAGCTTAGTGTTCGCGTGTGCATTAAACGAACCCTCGGGCAATGTTGCTTTAAGCTTCGTTATGTTAAGTTCAGGCTCCGCTTTTAGTTGGGTAAGCAGATTCGCCTCAATAAATTCCATCATCTTGGCCGGCACTTCTTCTGAAGGGATCATTAGAGATGTGTTGCTAAAGTCTTGATAAGCCTTAATGAAGTCTACGTCTAAGTTTTTTAGGGCAACGCCTAAAACCATATCAGACGCCTCTAACTCCGGCCCTGCCACCTTTTCAATGGCGTACTCCACATAAACATTCGCTGTATTGCTGCCTTCATCAATTTCAGTGTCTGTAATTAGCGCAATATTGTCTAGCTGTACTGTTTCTCCTGCTTCAAGACCGGTAATTTCCATAGTTTCGATAAGTGCTTTAACTTTCGATTCAAAGAGTTCGCCTTTAAACGCTTCCATCATGCTGCCATCATAGGTCACATCCATAGAGAGGTTAGACATCTTCATCGACACGGCATCGGCATTTATGCTCAGTGATTCACCCGATGAGGTATAAAAGGTCTGGTCGCCCTCAGGAACAGCTTTACCGGCATAACCTGAGAAAAGCAGCGTAAAACCTTCTTCCTCGTCGGTTGCGCTAAGGGCCGGAATTACATCTTCGTAGCTTAAATTGCCAAGCAGGCCAACAACGCCTTCATTGGTATATATTGGCTGTTGACCGTCCCATTGAACGTATTCTCTTAATTCATCCCCATCAACAAATACCGTGTAGTGAACGCGACCTAACCCAACACCGTCACCGAAGTAAACAGGGCCGTGATGGGCAACCAGCGTAGCAGTTATGCTAGGGTTTTCTTCTAGTGGCATTTCAGATTGGTCGACATTTTGCGCATTCAAAAGTGCTTGGAAATCGATAGCGAGTTTGACTTCTGCTTTCGTTGAGAACCAGCCTTTGTCGTACGAAAGGACTTCGGCTGAATACACAGCCTGTTCGTTAATTTCGTTTACTGCAGCGTTAACATTTTCTTGAACGCTAGTACCAATAAAATAGGGGGCAACGCCAAGTGCAACTAAAGTAACACCAGCGCCAGCTAAAAGAGGTTTGTTCATTGTACAATCCTTTGTTTAGAAATAATCCAGTTATATTAGGTCAAGGCCGTAATAGGCTTTCGGTCTAGACGAGTTAGGTTCGAGGAATTTGAAACCCAATGTAGCCGCTACTATCCGGCGTACCAAACAAGCGTGCAGCCTGATGGACTTCTTGCGGTAAGCTGTTATCAGGTTTGAATTTACCACTTACTCGAATATTTTTCATCG
>JALUXV010000056.1 GCA_027013165.1 Alteromonadaceae bacterium | reverse complement strand
TCTTTAGCTAAGGAAGATGAAGTTGGTACGGTTGAGTACACATCACTTATGGCAGTGGTCTTAACACTGCACATAGCGATAATGGGTGGATGGTATCTTAATCAATTATTGACAATGCAAGGCTTTAAGTTGCCATTGTTTGTCACTTGCCTGCTTTCCGGGATAGTTCTGTCTAACACTGTTCCAAAGATCTTTCCGAAACTCTATTGGCCTGCCAGGACAAAATCTCTGGCGATAATCTCTGATTTTTCGTTAGGTCTTTTTCTCACCATGTCACTCATGAGTATGCAATTGTGGACCATCGCGGAATTGGCCGGCCCACTGATAGTCATATTACTACTTCAGACAGTTGCGGCCATTGGGTTTATTTTATGGATTTTGTTTCGACTTATGGGTGGTAACTATCAGGCTGCGGTATTGAGTGCAGGCTTTGGTGGATTTGCCATGGGAGCGACCCCAACTGCTATTGCGAATATGACTGCAGTGACGAAAGCACATGGTCAGGCACCACTTGCTTTCATCATTCTTCCATTGGTCGCGGCATTTTTTGTCGATGTATCCAACTCTTTTATTTTGAAATTTGGGCTAGAAGTATTGAGGTAATAATGAATCATCACAAAAGAATACTAATACTATTAAGTGCCATTTTCATGCTTGGAGGCTGCTCGTCTTTGATCGGACCATTGCCGACTGCAGAGCCTCCTACATTGGATGAAAAGTGGAAAGAAGGTACGCCTGATTCTGTATCAACAGAACAGGTTCAAATTGATGCTAAATGGTGGCAGGGGTTTGAAGACGAGACATTAACAGCTTTAGTGGAGCGTGCGTACAGCGAAAACCTAACACTTCGTGTAGCGGCGCTACGGATACTTGAGGCTCGTGCGATATTGGGAATAGCACGCTCTGAATTCTATCCGACACTTGATTCAAACAGTGGTGTTACGCGTGCAGGGTTAAGTGGCAATGCTCAGTTAAGTGATAGTCGTTTTACCAATTATAGAACTGCCATCGATACAGCTTGGGAATTAGATGTATGGGGAAGAGTTCAGCGAGGTGTGGATGCAGCAAACGCAGATTTGAACAGCCTGGATGCTTCTTACGAAAATGCAGCGCTCTCTCTGGCTGCAGAAGTAGCGACAACATACATTCAATATCGTGTTTTACAACAACAACTTAAACTAGCCCATCAAAACATCGGTTTACAGACCAAATCTCTCAATATTGCTCAATCTTTGCTTGAAGATGGTTCTAGAAATGCGCTTGATGTCGAGCAGGCTAAAGCGATTCTCGCGGATACTAAAGCGTTAGTTCCCGATCTTGAGCGAAATCTATCTCAATCCCGTAATGCCCTAATTACTTTATTAAGCCTAACACCTTCAGATGTAAAACAATGGGTGCCAGATAACGATTTATCTATTCCTGTTTATAAAGAAAAAATCAATGTAGGTGTGCCCATTGATATTTTGAGACGACGTCCTGATGTCAAGCAAGCAGAACTAAGTGCAGTTGCAGCTTCAGCACGCGTTGGAATAGCACAAGCCGATCGTTATCCACGCTTTACGTTAAATGGTTCCCTGGCCCTATATGTATCGGACGGCGCTTCAACTCTAAATGGGGGTACTGCCAGCGACCTGTTTGATAAAGATATCGTTGCATTTAATGTCGGTCCCAGGATTTCTATTCCATTGTTTAATGCTGGAAGATTAAAAAACCGTTGGTTAGCCCAGGATGCCATCTTCCAACAAACCGTTGAATCCTATCGCTTGACCGTTTTCACTGCTATTCAAGATGTAGAGAATTCACTTGCTGCATTGTCAAATTCTTCTATTCGTTATTTTCATTTAAGTGAAAGTGTTCGTGCTTATGAGCGAGCCCATGAAATCGCTCAGGTTCTCTATGAGGAAGGCGATGCTGATTTTCAAAACTTGGTAGACAGCCAGCGACAACTCGTCATTCAGCAGCAAAGCCAAATTACTGAGAAGGGTAATATATCAATTAGCCAAATTGCACTTATTCGTGCCCTTGGAGGGAGCTGGACGCCTGGAGATAATGATCGTTTAGCAGACCAGGTAAAAAGAGACCTAATTGATAGAAACGAAAACTGGAATGACTTTATCGGAGAAGAAAAAGAATGAATGCATGGGTGTTGTTGAGCTTGGCAATCTTTCTTGAAGTGTGTGGAACTTTTTTCCTGAAACTTTCGGATGGATTTGAGAAATGGCATTTTGGAGTTATATCCATCTTGTTCTTTATGTCATGTTTCGTTGCTCTGGCTCCAGTGATGAAGGCCCTGCCGGTGGGGATTGTTTACGCCGTTTGGGCCGGCGTAGGCATTGTTGCAGCCTCGTTGATCGGGGTTTTGATATTTGGTGAAAAGTTAGGAGCGATACATTTAGTTTTTATTGCCATGATATTAGTTGGGACCGTTGGTCTTAAAATGAATTTACAGTAGTTCAACAGCTCGTTTTTATTATTAGAGGAAAAAAGAGGTTAAAGATGAATAGTGTTAAAAAAATGACGATATTTCTAGTGCCTGTATTACTTTTAGGTTGTGCTACCAGACCTAGTAGTATTGAGCCGCTTGTTGTTTCAGATACAAGTTACGAAGGCTTGTCCTGTAAGCAGCTAGTTTCAGGAATCAATGAAAAATATAAGGAGCTTGCTGTTTATTCAAAAGCTCAAAATTCAAAGGCAACTTCAGACATCGTTACATCAACCGTATTATTGGTTCCAGGAAGTCTGTTCACAGGAAACTACGAAGAAGAAATCGCCCAGCTTAAAGGGGATGTTATAGCTATTAATCATAACCTTCAGAAAAAGCAATGCGATACCTCAAACGTTGTTCCCGAACCTGATGTGTCAGACTTGAAAGTTGAAGACTTTAAGAAGCCGGAAGATAAAAATTGAGGAAAGTCGCTTATGCAAGCTTGAGCGTAAAAGAAGAGTGTAATTAATGAGATCTTTCAAGCTGATTTTTACTACGTGCCTTGTACTAAACTTAGTGGCTTGTGCAAGTGTTGATCGAACTCATCAGGCAGCCCCTGCTGAGTCTTATCGTGATTACGAACCTGTGCATATTCCTATTCAGGTTCGTTCATTTGCAGTTAATGAACGTGGCGATGTCAGCTTTAAGGCTTCAGATTACAGCGATTACCTTGCGAATGTCCAGAAGGGTGATCCGCTTCATATTTTAGCGCTCTCAGGTGGCGGGCAAAATGGTGCTTTTGGAGCGGGTATTCTCAAGGGATGGACTTCTACAGGTCAACGTCCACAATTTGATATTGTAACTGGGATATCTACGGGGGCATTGATCGCTCCATTTGCTTTCCTTGGTCCCGAATACGATGATCGTTTGGAGCGCTTATTTACACAGACCAGCACACGCGATATCGCAAAATTTCGGATTGTTAGCGCGTTCTTATTTGGAGGACAGTTAGGTAATACGGCGCCTTTGAGGGAGTCTATTGAGCGGGAGCTAACGGATGATATGTTGCGTGAGATTGGTCGAGAGTTAGATAACGGTCGTGAGCTTTTAATTGGTACTACTAATCTTGATGCTGGTCGTGCAGTGATATGGAGTATTGGAGAAATAGCGCGCATTGGAACGCCTGAAGCTTTCGATTTAATACGTAAGATCATTTTGGCGTCTGCATCTATTCCTGTAGTTTTTGAGCCTGTTTTCTTTGAGGTAACTGATGGGAAAGAGGTACGTAAGGAGTTGCATGTAGACGGGGCTCTAACACAAGAGATTTTTACATATCCTGATTATCTTCCTGTGCGACAGTTCTTGGAAGAGTCCGGACTTTCCAGGTTTGATAACAAGATATGGCTCATACACAACAATAAACTTAGCCCTACCTATGAAGCACAAAGTACCAATTTAGTCAGCGTTCTTAAACGTACCGTAAAAGTGCTTGTGCAGTCTCAAAGCTTTGGAAACATTGTACAAATCTTAGCGACGGCAAAGCGTGACGGGTTTAGTGTTAATGGATTGACTATACCAGATGATTTTGATGAAGAGCCAACCGAGGTTTTCGACCCCGCGTATATGAAAAAACTGCATTCTGTAGGCGAGCAGATTGGCTCTAATCCAGAGTCTTGGTATATGGAATTGG
>JALUXV010000055.1 GCA_027013165.1 Alteromonadaceae bacterium | reverse complement strand
GAGACTAGTGACCTTAGGTCGATCCGGTACTTTCTCTGCCTGCGGTCTAACCGCCTGAATTAAATTAGTGTCTGGTCGTAAATTTAACGTTTTGGCATTCTGACCCGCCGGTGCCGTACTGCTAAAATGTTTACGACCCTTTTCATCTACCCATTCATAAACCGTCACCGCCTCATCAGTAACCGCCGAACCAATGCCGCTAACACCTTTAGCATTCGAAGACGTAGCCGATGATGGCAATAAACGGCTTATAAAATCGGGCATAGCGCCTCCCATCCCGCCCAGCATATAAAAAGGCACGGCTAGCAGCACAATAAGTAATAACACCATTTTGATAAAAATTTTCTTCATTTTTGCGTCTCTAATTTTTATAGATCTGATTATGAACGAGCAATCATTTTTTTCAATCATCTGCATAAAGCAGATAAAAGCCACCTTTGTCAAGATCTAACTAGTTCTTAATTACAAATCATGCTAATATGGCGAGTTCAGTTTTGAAAAATTTATGTTAATTCGCGATAAAGGCGGCTATGACTCAAGAACAGCAACCAGCAGCAGCCCCTTCCACTGAGGAAGAGAAACAATCACGCCTTAAAGACCTGATTGCAAAAGGCAAAGAACAGGGATACCTCACGTACGCCGAGGTCAACGATCATCTCCCTCAGGACATCGTTGATCCTGAGCAAGTCGAAGATATCATTAATATGATTAATGATATGGGTATTACAGTGCATGAAATTGCACCGGATACTGAGTCGCTGGTATTAACCGATGCCAGCGCCACCGACGATACGGCCGCCGAAGAAGCAGCCGCCGCGCTTGCTTCAATGGAAAACGAGTTTGGCCGCACCACTGATCCTGTACGTATGTATATGCGTGAAATGGGTACAGTTGAGCTGCTCACCCGCGAAGGTGAAATCGCCATTGCCAAGCGCATCGAAGAAGGCCTCAAACAGGTGCTTAGCGCGCTGAGCACCAATCCTCGTTCAGTATTGCAAATACTCAAAACTTACGATCGTATCGAAGCCGATGAGCTGCGCCTAACCGATTTAATTATCGGTATTCGCAGCGAACTAGACGACCAAATTGCCACACCGGTTTCTACCGCTCCCTCTGATAAAAAAGACGACAAAAAAGAAGAGGAAGAAGAGGAAGAAGAAGTTGATACTGGCCCTGATCCAGAAGAAGCTCGAGAGGTTTTTGTACGCCTACAAGAAGCCTATGAAGCCTCAATGGTTGCGCTAAGCAAAAAGAATCAAAAGAACGCGATTAAAGCCCGTGAGCATATGTCTGACGTGTTTATGGAAATCAAATTTCTGCCGAATATCGTTATCGAGATGACCAAAGATCTGCGCATTACTGTAGATCGTCTGCGCTTTTTAGAACGCTATATTTTAAACACCTGCGTCAATAAAGCCCGCATGCCGCGCAAAGAACTCATCAAATCATTTCCTAATAACGAAACTAATCCAAAATGGATTGATGCTTTTTTAGATGGCCACGAATACTCTGAAAAACTCAAAGAACTCGCCCCCGATATCAAACAAACCCAGCAAAAATTGACTCTGCTGGAAAAAGATTTCGGATTAAGCATTAGCAATATCAAAGAAATTAACCGCCGCATGTCGATCGGTGAAGCTAAAGCTCGCCGTGCCAAAAAAGAAATGGTGGAAGCCAACTTACGTTTGGTTATTTCAATTGCGAAAAAGTACACCAATCGCGGTTTATTGTTCTTAGATTTAATTCAAGAAGGCAATATCGGCCTAATGAAAGCGGTAGATAAATTTGAATATCGCCGTGGTTACAAATTCTCCACTTATGCCACCTGGTGGATTCGTCAGGCCATTACCCGCTCGATTGCGGATCAGGCGCGTACCATTCGTATTCCGGTACACATGATCGAAACCATCAACAAGCTGAATCGTATTTTCCGCCAGATGCTACAAGAAATGGGTCGCGAACCCAATCCTGAAGAACTGGCCGAAAAAATGGAAATGCCGGAAGATAAAGTTCGCAAGGTATTAAAAATTGCCAAAGAACCTATCTCTATGGAAACGCCGATTGGTGATGACGAAGACTCGCACCTGGGCGACTTTATCGAAGACGTTAATATCCTGTCGCCAATCGAATCAGCAACGGGCGAATCATTACGTGAATCAACCCGCGACATTCTCTCAACATTAACACCCAGAGAAGCCAAAGTTTTACGTATGCGTTTTGGTATCGACATGAACACCGACCACACATTAGAAGAAGTGGGTAAGCAGTTTGATGTAACCCGTGAGCGAATTCGCCAGATCGAAGCCAAAGCATTACGCAAGTTGCGTCACCCTTCGCGTGCCGAACACCTGCGCAGCTTTATTGGCGAAGATAGCGAAACGCCATAAAAAGCTTGTTGTTCCGCAGCCGATGCATATAATGTGCATCGGCTTTGTTTTGACTTTTTAAAACTGAATTTTTAGGTATCCGACGCAGTCGGCTCTCAGGCTGCCTTAAACCTGACTTATAATTAAACAATTTAGGGCCTGTAGCTCAGTTGGTTAGAGCGTCCGACTCATAATCGGCAGGTCGAGTGTTCGAGTCACTCCAGGCCCACCATATTCTACTCACCTTGGATCATGTGTGCACGAAAGCATATCTTGGCCGCTTTGGCCAACTTATGGCTTCACTAATAGCATAAGTTGGCCATAGTACCGACATATGCTTATGCACACGAAGATCAATACAACAATACCGCAGCGCCGTATAAGGCATTTGCGCACAAAGACCAAGTTATATCACAACGCAATCCAAGCAATCCCAACGGTAAAAATTAACACCTAGTTTGCATCCATCCCCCACGGCCCTATACCTTCTACCGCTGCAAACAAAAAAACCAACGACTTCAAAATCCTTTTAGTGTTTCACGTGCTTGTTTAGTCTTTTTCGGCTTATCAATTGGCGTAAAGAACGCCTTCAGTTGCCGCCTAAGCCAACAATGCCTCTCGATATTACGAAATTTGTTCAGCACAAAACGATAATCACAACAACCTAATTACACATTAAGATTAAGAAGCTCTAAATATCCATAAAATCCCTTCTTTTAATATTTGTTACCTTAATCAGGTTATTCTTATAATCTTCCGGTAATGTTTTGAGTTCCATAATTCGTTTGTCGTAATCTTGGGTTGCGTTTAACAATCTCTCTATTATGGCTAACATCGATTTTTTATTTAAACTCAGGCCTTTTGCAAAACGTTCGATACCTTCGGCGAAGCCCACCATATGATCGCCAGCAAAATCCCCATAATCACCAAAGGTCATGCCTTGCGGTATTAATGCATCATGTATTGAGTAGGCTCGCATCGGTACAGGATCATATATCGGGCTAAATTCCACCTCACCGTTTCGGTCTATGAAGGATAGGTTTTGCAGATGAAGATCCCCGTTTCCTGTTAGCATCGCCATAACCAAACGCTCAAAAAGATGTTGCTTCGCTTTTTTTCGATCATTGACTAACGTAATTCGCTTACTGCTCAAAGCCAAACCGATCTGATCGTAAGTCGCACTATAATGATTGTTTATATCGCCGGGCGCACCTGAGGCCAAAACACTGTGAACCGTTTCAGTGAAAACCGGCCGGCCATCCGGGGTTCGATCAAAGCGTTCAATCGCAAGCGCACTTAAGCCTTTAACTTTTACTGGCCAGAATCGAGGGACTTCAAACCCCGCCTCTTTATGGATCTGTAGCCCCAGTGTTTCAAGCTCAACAATTCCTGGGTACTGATTCGTGTTTTCTAATTTCAACAGAATATCGGTTCGATCAGTGTCACCAAATCGCCTCGGTAAGCCAATTCTGCCATCCCATCCCGTTTTGTTAATAGAAAGCGCCAACTTCGGTATGGCACCGCCAACCGATGGCGTTGGGCCAATGATATCGATGATGGATTCGGCCTCAGCGTCATACCATGTCATAAAATGTTTAAGACTAAAGCCAAATTTTTCATCGAGCTCTACCAAGCCTTTTTTGCTCGGTGTGGAATACCAGGCCTCTGCTGCCTTATCACTCTCAAAGACATCCAAGTGTCCAATAGCACCATGGCCAGAAAACATCATGATTTTCCAATCTGCATCAAACCCTTTGTCA
>JALUXV010000054.1 GCA_027013165.1 Alteromonadaceae bacterium | reverse complement strand
GGTGCACAGCCCGATAGAGAGGCATTTACCAATGCGGTAAAAGCGCAGTTAATCACTTATCTAGAGGGAAGTTTTCCTCCCCGCGCATGGCGTTTTATTAATGTGTTAAAAAATGCATTTCAAGGTAATTTGCCAACGTTTGATGTTGAAAATGTGCAGGAGTAGGCGGGTGAGCAAAAAGATATTCAAATTAGGAGTGGTGGTTAATCCCTTTGCAGGTATTGGTGGTGCCCTTGCATTGAAAGGTAGCGATGGTGCAGATATTCGAGCACAAGCTTTGGCCATGGGGGCAGAAAAAAAGGCTAACGAGAAAATGGCGAAAGCCCTGACAATTCTCGACGGGCTTAACGAGCCTTTTCACATTTATACTGCCGCAGGTGAAATGGGGGAAACGGTATGTGACTCACTGGGTTTGCCTGCAAAAATTATTTATCAACCTCAGCATTCGCAAACTGAAGGTGAAGATTCTGAAAATGCCGCAAGGGCCCTTGTTTCACACAATGTGGACCTCATCTTATTTGCTGGCGGAGATGGAACTGCCCGTAATATTTGCAGTGTAGTGGGTAATTCGGTTCCCGTATTGGGTGTACCAGCTGGCTGTAAAATTCATTCTGGCGTTTATTGTGTAACACCCTCTGCGGCGGGCCAAGTTATTGCGCAAATGATACGCGGTGAGCTTGTCAGCGAGATGGACGCAGAAGTTCGAGATATTGATGAGAATGCCTTTCGCCAAGGTAAGGTGATTGCAAAACACTATGGTGAAATGCGAGTGCCCGCCGAGCTTACCTATGTACAGGCGGTAAAAATGGGCGGCAAAGAAGATGAGTCACTGGTACTCGACGATATCGCTGCCACAGTCACGGAAATGATGGAAGATGCGCCTGACACCTTTTTTGTAATGGGCTCAGGATCTACCGTTGGTGCTATTATGGAACACCTTGGGTTGGACAACACTTTACTCGGGGTTGATATCGTTAAAGACCTGCAACTTGTTGCTAGTGATGTTACCGCAGACAAACTCCTTGAGCTTTGCGAAAAGTACCCGGTTAAAGTTGTACTTACCGTGATTGGGGGGCAAGGACATATTCTCGGCAGAGGCAATCAACAACTTAGTCCCGAATTTATTCGCCGAGTTGGTAAAGAGAACCTTTGTGTAGTAGCGACTAAACAAAAACTACAGTCACTACAGGGTCGGCCGTTGCGATTAGATTCTGGTGACACCGTACTAGACAATAAACTGGCTGGTCAATTCTCCATCATTACTGGTTATAAAGATAAAGTGTTTTATCACGCCGAATAACAAACTAAATAGGAATCCATTATGCAACCTCCAGCGTTAGCGCCAGAAGCATTTGTTAAACAAGTATTAGCGATTGATGCCGCGCTTGATGACGTTGTTAATCACGGTAGTGATGACGATCTTTTTATTGCGAGTTACCTGCAAGGGCACTACGCAGTTATAGCACGCAAGCTGGAAATGCGAGTCGATGCGTGTTTGGATGTGCTCGATCACCATATGTCTAGTAGCTTACAGGACGCATTTGATAATAAAGAAGTGGATGATGCGGACGCTGATAAAATTTTATCTTTGTGGTCTTCCCTGATAAACCAAGTTAGATAGGTTAACAGGCTCCATCGGCAAAGCTTTGCCGCTCATTTCGTAATTTTATTCGCGGCAATGCTAATGTTGCCGCAAAAATACCTAGCGACATCCAGGTTACTCTCCTCATAGTGGCCAAAATTGCAGAAGCAATAGTGTGCTTTTCACTGGTACGATTTTTGCCTTACCTTTGTATATCTATGCCCACTGCGCTTTACTTTTAGTGCGTATCGGCAAAATTTTGACATGGGTGGAAAAATGTTTAAGTTCCGAAAACCAACACATATGGGCAAATTCTCTATAGAGCAGAAGCTCTTGGCTTTGTGTGTGTTAAGTTTTGGCGTAGTGGGGTGCAGTACTTTTGATGCTGATACCCAACAGACGACAAATATTGCACCTCCGCCGTCCTCTTTAGGCAACGTTGAATACGAAACCTACCTGTTAGCCAATGAATTGTTTGTCAATGTTAATGCACCCAGAGGTGCCCGTTATGCGGTAGTGGGATTTGTTCCTGCTGATAGCATGAAGTTTAATGGCGAAGACCAGCATCCCTTGATGATGCTAGGTCATCAATTGGAACAAGGATTGATAACAGAAGCAACAAAACGGGGATATGTTACTCAAGAGTTCAAGCTTTCGAACGATATAATGGTTAGTGAAGATAGTGATCGTGTGTTAACACGAGACATTGAAAGATTGTCAGCTCTTGAGCGGGTAGATTATTACATCACAGGTACACTGCTCAATCAGCAAGGTGGCTCAATAGTAAACGCGCGTATTGTCAACGTAGAAACAAAAGAAGTTGTGGCTGCGGCTACCCGATTTTTCCCCATCGATTTGTTTTGGGAACAAGAACAAGTAACTAGTCGAAACGGTATGCTTTACCGAACCGAAGGTACGAGGTAATCAAATGAAGAAGCGTTTATTCGCAATGACATTGAGCATTAGTGCAATGTTAAATGGCTGCGCAATGATATCTGACGAAGAGCAAATGGCGCAGAATACGCCAACCCGACAGCCTTCTAATATTGTTGACGTTACAGCGCTTGATCGTGGTCCTGTGCGTTCATACACCGAAGACGATTCCGGAATGGATGCTTTTGGAGCGTTAGGCCAGCCACCAATCTATTCAAGTGTTCAGGGTGCCTATACAGGCCGGCCCTTGACTAAGCATATTGGCGACTATGTTAAAAACATGACCCAAGACCTTATTGCTAACATGGAATATGTCAACGAAGGTACGCCTGTGGGCGTAACTCACTTTGCATTGTTAGACAGTGACTTGCAACAAACTGATTTACTTGGAAAGCAAATGGCCGAGTCTTTCGTTCATGAACTTCACAAGTTTAGAGTCCCGGTTATCGACTTCAAAGCCACGGAGTACATTCGTATCACTGAAGGTGGTGATTTTGTGCTGAGCCGTGACTATTTGGAATTAAGTAGCAGCCTTCCTATCGAGTATGTACTTACGGGAACCATGACCAAGCATCAAGGTGGTGTTTTAGTGAATGCAAGGATCCTAGGCGTAGACTCTCGTGCGGTGGTTGCCAGTGCGCAAATGCTAGTTCCGTTTTACGTGGTAGATGCCTTGATACCTAGTGATGGCTCATCTAGTGATACACAACGCGATGGCGTGTCGCTGAGCAGAGGGTAAAGTATGGCTTTCAAACGCGCTGGTTTTTTCTCTGTATTGACACTAGTCGCTGGTTTATCAGGATGTGCAGTATCACCTGAATTCAGCGCTTTCTTCGTAGAGCCTGAGCCCGAACCTATGCCTGAACCTATGTATCAGCCAAATCCTTCGGGTTTTGTGTATACACCAGATTCAAGAGATCAAGAGCACGCTCATTTGTCGGCTCAAGAGCACACTTACCGCGATCCACTGCACAGTGGTTTCGCACCAAACCAAACCCACAAACGACTGAATGATTATGCTTCCCAGTTGGCCATGGGGTTAATGGAGAATGCTACACAGCTCTCACAGGATCAATTAGTTGGTGTAACTTCGTTTGTTCGTTTTGACGAAACACTTTCAACGTCTACTGTGTTAGGTAATCAGCTCTCTGAGTATTTGATTGCAGAGCTACAAGACTTTGGTGTGTCTATTGTAGACTTTAAGTTAGCCAATGGTATTACGGTTTCACCCTACGGTGACTTTGCTATGTCGCGAAGTGCAAAGTATCTCGCCAGCGAACTGGCGATGGACCACATAGTAACAGGCACCATTATAGAAGATGAGCGCGGCTTAAGAGTCAATGCTCGAATCGTGTCTTTAGAAAGCAAGCAGGTGATGTCTAGCGCAAACGTTTACATACCTGCTTTTATTGTTACTAGCTTGCATAAGTCCTAGCAAGCTAACGCGCTGCAACGCCTCCACGCCTGCTATTCACCGCGAATACAGGCTTTTACCATAAAACGGGCGGGGCTTACTGCTTCGCTCAAATCTTCATCTAGCGGTAATGGTTCGTGAAATAGCTCACTCACTAAAGTTTCTGCCATCAATGGGCCTGTGGTTAAACCCCGAGAGCCTAAGCAG
>JALUXV010000053.1 GCA_027013165.1 Alteromonadaceae bacterium | reverse complement strand
TCCATGTTAGAGCCCATACGCGAACTACTCGACGCCGGTGTTCAGAGCGACAAAGAAGACACGGATTTACGTTGGAGTAAGGCCCTTCGCGACGAAATTATGGACGTAAAAGTGGCGCTGACTACCCATATGCTCGATGTTGATGTACCACTGAAAGACGTGATGGAATTTAAAGCAGGGGATATTATTCCGGTAGAAATGCCAGAAACTATCACTGTATTGATTGAAGAACTACCGACTTTCCGCGCAAAGTTGGGCCGTTCAAGAGACAATTTAGCGCTGCAAATTGTAGAAAAGATTTCTCGACCTACGTCAGTGAAATCAGAGTTGCAGCTATTAACCCGTGGCGGACGCATCATAGATAACGATGCTGAGCTACAAATACTTGAAGAAGATTTGTAAGAGGAGTTGCCCATGAGCGAAGAAGACGGTATGGACGATTGGGCTGCCGCAATGGCGGAGCAGGCAGAATCTGAAGCTGAGGACGAGGCTGGCGGTGAAGACGTTCAGGTTGCACCCTTAGAAGAGCTGTCAGATGACGCTCCCATCACGCAAGAAGAAAAGAAGAAGCTGGATACCATATTAGATATTCCAGTGACGATTTCGATGGAAGTTGGCCGTAGCCAAATAAGCATTCGTAACTTGCTGCAATTGAACCAAGGTTCCGTTGTTGAATTAGACCGAGTTGCCGGTGAACCACTTGATGTACTTGTAAATGGCACGTTGATTGCTCATGGAGAAGTAGTAGTGGTCAACGACAAGTTCGGAATTCGGTTAACGGATGTTATTAGTCAAATCGAAAGAATCAAAAAGCTCAGATAAAATTTCTTATCTTTTAAGGGGTTGCGCTCTGCTGCCCCTTTTAATATCCCCCTTAGCAAACGCACAAAGTACACAATCGATCACAAATCCGATGTCGGTAGTGTCAATTTTTCTTTCTTTATTACTCGTTGTCGGCATTATTTTCGCGCTGGCGTATGTCATGCGTCGATTTAACGTCACTGGCGGCAGCAATGGCCATCTTCAGGTGGTGGCTAGCATGATGGCCGGAACCAAAGAAAAGGTCATGGTGATTCAAGTTGGCGACGAACAGCACTTAATTGGTGTAACAGGAAATAACATTTCTCACCTAAGCAAGCTTGAAAAGAATTTATCTACTACGCCAGTGGGTGAAAGCCAAGGGGCTGCTCAGTTCAAGAATAAGTTGGCGGCGGCAATGGCTAGCAAGATAAACCCAGCGATGAAAAAAGGAGCGGACAATGAGTAAGTACTTCTCTAGAGGAATGATTGCTTTACTAGCTTTGTTGTTCGCAGATGTATCTTTTGCTCAACAGGGTATTTCAGCAGTAACGGTAACGACCAACCCGAACGGTGGACAAGAGTATTCAATGACGTTACAAGCGCTGTTTATCATGACTGCGCTGAGCTTGATTCCCGCATTTATCATGATGATGACCTCTTTCACTCGTATTATTGTTGTGTTGTCTATCTTGCGTCAGGCAATTGGCTTGCAGCAGTCGCCATCGAACCAGATCCTTATCGGTGTGAGTTTATTTTTGTCCATGTTCATTATGGCCCCTGTGTTTGAGCAGGTGAACCAGCGCGCTTTACAGCCCTACCTTGCCGAAGAAATGACGAGTTTAGAAGCCGTCGAACAAGCCAAAGGACCCATGCGCGCGTTTATGTTGTCGCAAACCCGGGTAAAAGACCTTGAAACCTTTGTTCGTATTGCCGGTGACGAAGGTAAATACCAAGACACTGACGAGGTTCCATTAACTATCTTGATACCTGCCTTCGTTACCAGTGAGCTTAAAACGGCGTTTCAAATCGGGTTTATGTTGTTTATTCCATTTTTGATCATTGATTTGGTCGTGGCATCTATCCTTATGGCCATGGGTATGATGATGCTATCGCCTATGATTGTGTCACTGCCGTTCAAACTTATGCTCTTTGTACTTGTAGACGGTTGGAACCTAATTTTCGGCACCCTAGCGACCAGCTTTGGTATGGGTGTGTAGGAGGCTATATGTCACCAGAAGTCTTTGTCGAAATTTTAAGAGAAGCCATGTTTATGGTGATCATCTTAGTGTCTGCCGTGATTGTCCCTAGCTTAATAGTGGGTCTAGTGGTTGCTGTTTTTCAGGCGGCTACATCAATTAACGAACAAACCATGAGCTTTCTTCCTCGCCTAATTGTGACTTTGTTGGCGCTGAGTTGGGGCGGAAACTGGCTAGTCCAAAAAATCATGGATTTTACCTTCAACATGGTCGACATGATCCCGCAAGTTGTTGGTTAAATGATTGTTGAACTTGGAGTAATTAACCAATTTCTAGCAGATATGATGCTGCCATTTATGCGCATCAGTGGTTTGTTTGCCGCTATGATAGGTTTAAGTGCTCGCTCTATTCCAACACCTATTCGAACGCTTTTGTCGGTAATGCTTACCTTAATCATTCTCCCGCTAGTGCCCCCTGTACCAGTCACTGATCTAGTGGATGTGGGTACCTTCGTCATTGTTGCTCAACAACTGATTATAGGTATCGGCATTGGTTTTATTTCTATGATGGTATTAAACACCTTTGTTTTGGCTGGCCAAATTATCGCAATGCAAACTGGTTTAGGTTTTGCGTCAATTGTTGACCCGGTGAATGGTATTAACGTTCCTGCGGTAGGTCAGTTTTACCTGATATTGGCCACCCTATTGTTTTGGGCATTTGACGGGCATTTGTCTATGATTCACATGATTGTGTTGAGTTTCGAGGCATTTCCCATTGCCGAGGCATGGTGGACAGGAGAACAATTTAAATCTATTGCCCATTGGGCTGGTTGGATGTTT
Organism: Alteromonadaceae bacterium; assembly: GCA_027013165.1. Lineage (GTDB taxonomy): Bacteria > Pseudomonadota > Gammaproteobacteria > Enterobacterales > Alteromonadaceae > Alteromonas. The sequence goes on along the minus strand of JALUXV010000053.1, from coordinate 1,318 downwards.
GTCTCTGCTGTTACTTTGTCTCTTGCGCCAATAGTGTCGCTTCTTATCGTGAATTTGGCTTTTGGTGTAATGACCAAAGCATCTCCACAGCTGAATATTTTCAGTATTGGTTTTTCTATCGCACAGGTTATGGGGCTTCTTATTATTTGGATAACCTTAGACAATTTTATTGCCCACTATGAGTCTCAATGGATTCGTGCTGAGCAATTTATGTGTGAACTTCTTCGAATTTGTCCTACACCGTAGGCAATAGCAAACCTGACGTTGAGCGAGTAACGAAATGGCTGAAGATACCCACGAAAAAACGGAAGACCCCACGGGGAAAAAACTCGAAGACGCGCGAAAGAAAGGCCAGATAGCCCGATCTCGTGAACTTTCCACCGCATTAGTGTTAATTGCCAGTGCGATTATGTTCTTGATGATGGGCGGTTGGATTGCCGAGTCAGTGTACAAAATCACACAAAGAATGTTTATTCTTTCCCGTGACGAAACTTACGATATCACTCATATGTTTGCCGCGTGGGGAGAGGCCATTAGTGCCATGGGAGGGCCTGTTGTTGCCTTTATGTTAGTGACCATGTTTGCGGGAATATACGGTTCTATTGCCATCGGTGGTTACAACTTCACGTGGGAGTCAGTTAAACCAAAAGGAAGCAAAATGAATCCCTTAAATGGGATGAAGCGGATCTTTGGCATTAATGGTCTGGTTGAATTAATCAAATCCATTGCAAAGTTTTTTGTTATTGCAGGCATGGCGCTTATTGCTTTGCTCTATTTTCAAGACGAAGCCCTGCACCTAGATATGGAGTTGTATCCGCGCAATCTTTTTCACGCCTTTGACATGATAGAGTGGGCCTTCTTGTTACTAGTGTGCGGCATGATACCCATCACCATTATTGATATCCCTTATCAAATATACAAACACAACAAAGAAATGAAAATGACCAAGCAAGAGGTCAAAGACGAGCGTAAAAATGCAGAAGGCGACCCTATGGTAAAAGGGCGTATTCGCAGACTTCAATATCAAGCTGCGGCTAAGCGTATGATGCAAGAAGTGCCGAAAGCCGATGTTGTTGTGACAAACCCAACCCATTACTCGGTTGCGATTAAATACGAAGACAGCGGTAACAGAGCCCCAATTGTAGTGGCAAAAGGAACCGATGAACTTGCTATGCATATTCGAAAAATAGCGACGGCGAATGACGTTCCACTCATACCATCCCCCATGCTGGCCCGTGCGATTTACTACTCAACTGAAGTTGATGACGAAGTACCCAATGGCCTATTTATGGCCGTTGCACAGGTCTTGGCTCATGTT
>JALUXV010000052.1 GCA_027013165.1 Alteromonadaceae bacterium | reverse complement strand
CCATAAAAAAAATCCGATGACCTTACGATCATCGGATTTTGATCCTCTTGTGCTTAATGTCAACTCTTAACTGATCGGCATTAAGCTTTATGCTGGTTTTTTTTCGTCTTACGTTTAGCTCTATCCTCGTACAATACATCGCTACACGCTTTTCCAAATAACGCTTAGTTGCTATTGTTATTGCATATTTTCCTACTATTGGTTCAAAGGAATTCTTTATGCAATCATATCCTATCGGCTCTCCAGGTGTGCCCTGGGGAGACGATGAAAAACTACAATGGCGTAACGCACAATCAATAAAACGTAGTTATCAGGAAGAAGTGCTCGATAAACTCGTGTCGCTCCCAGAAGGATTCCAACTTCAACAATATGGTGCGCTGCCTTACGATGAATCTCGCTATCCACTAAACGCCGTCGTACCACAGCAATTTGACACTAGTAAAGCTTCTATTTTGGTTACTGGTGGTGTTCACGGTTACGAAACTAGTGGTGTGCAAGGTGCCATAAAATTCGTGCTTGAATCCCTAAGTAGTGTATCGGGTGAATTCAACATTGTTGTTGTTCCTTGTGTTAGCCCATGGGGTTACGAAACCATTAATCGTTGGAATCCATTGGCAATCGATCCTAATCGATCTTTCTATCCAGATTCTCCAGCACCGGAATCTCGAATGCTGATGAATTTCGTGGCGTCGTTGGGTGTTGAATTCGCAATGCATATCGACCTTCATGAAACCACTGACACGGACAACTCTGAGTTTAGGCCCGCGTTGGCAGCTCGAGATGGAATAACGCAAAACAACTGGAATATTCCTGACGGGTTTTACTTGGTCGCAGATACACCAAACCCTCAGTTGGCGTTTCAACAAGCGATGATCGAGGCGGTAGAGCAAGTAACTCATATCGCGCCGCCAGATGAGCATGGTCAAATCATTGGGGCAGATGTGGTCAGTAATGGTGTTATTTGCTATGACAAAAAATCACTCTTCCTGTGTGCCGGAATGACTAACGCTGCTTATGTGACAACGACAGAAGTTTATCCAGACAGCGCAAATGCAACACCTGATAACTGTAATGATGCCCAAGTGGCAACAATACTTGCCGGGTTAGCTTTTATTGCTCATTTGAATTAGTAGTTTGGATATATAGACGTTTGAAAGTATAGACGTCTAAATGTATGATTGGCTTTCCTAAAAGGAGGGCTAATCATGTTTTATTTTTCTGCACTCATCTACAACGGTAATTATCAACAGATCGTATCTGGCGAATTTGAGAGTGAAGCTGCGTTCATGCAGTACCTCGACGATAAATTTGGTGTATATGTGTGTTTGTGGCACGATCAACGCTCAGTGTCAGAGCCAAACGAGTAGTTCTTTTTTATGATTTCGCCTTGTCTTGCACAATGTAAATTAGATGAAGATGATAATTGTAGTGGTTGCTTTCGTAGTCGTGAGGAAATCATGATGTGGACGAAGTTTTCTGAAGCACAGCGAGAAGCAATTATGGCCCGAGTAACCCCAGTAATTAATAGTAAGCTAGCATCGCACAAAAATTAGCCCTTTCTAATGTGTTTTGCTAAAATCCCGCGCCGATTTTTTGTGAGTGTGGGGCCTTCCCACTTAATATTTTTACCCGTGTAGTTTGTAATGAAAGTAATGCTTGCTCCGATGGAAGGGGTTGTTGATCATTTAATGCGCGACATGTTGACCCGTGTGGGTGGCTTTGATCAGTGTGTCACCGAATTTGTCCGCGTTGTCGACCAAAAACTTCCTAAGAAAACCTTCTATCGTTTGTGCCCTGAATTACACAATGGTGGTAAAACACCTGCTGGTGTTCCTGTGCGCGTACAATTACTTGGTCAGCACCCAGAGTGGCTGGCAGAGAACGCACTCACAGCCATTGAATTGGGCTCGCCTGGCGTCGATTTAAACTTTGGCTGCCCAGCCAAAACAGTCAATAAAAGCAAGGGTGGGGCGGTATTACTACAACACACACAAACCCTGTTTGATATCGTTCGAGCAGTCAGAGACGCGGTTCCTGATGATAAGCCTGTGTCGGCAAAAATTCGCTTGGGATACGAGGATAAATCACTCGCTGTAGAAAACGCTTGTGCTATCACAGAAGCTGGAGCGTCTGAACTAGTAGTTCACGCGCGCACTAAAACAGAAGGCTACAAACCTCCTGCGTATTGGGAATGGATAGCAAAAATTAAGGAACACACTGATATTCCATTGGTCGCCAATGGCGAAATATGGAGTGAAGACGACGCTAAGCTATGCATGGAGCGTTCGGGTGTTACGAGTCTTATGATTGGCCGAGGTGCATTGGCATTGCCGAACTTGGCCAATTGTATTCGTAATGGCGACGCACCCATGCCATGGAATGAACTCACATCGCTCCTTATTGACTACTCCGGCTATGAAATTTATGGCGATAAAGGGCGCTATTATCCCAATCGCATCAAACAATGGTGTGGTTATCTAAAGCGTCAGTATCAGGAGGCAGACACGCTATTTTCGGATATTCGTCGCCTAACTGATGCAGATGATATCGTTAAGGTATTGCGCAGCTATAGCCAATAGCCTTCACTTGCGAACTTTTTGAAAGTGTCTGTATTGGAACGCGCCATTATTTAGAGTATTTGATGCATGAGCAAAAACACCGCCATGCTAATAATGGTTGTAAGTAATACATATCGACCATCGCTTGTGCTTCCCATACATTCATACCTGCGTCTATGGCGTAAGAGCCCGCTAATATACCTCATGGAATGACGGTAATACTGTGGCTATGATAGCGAGGTAACCCAAATAAGCGAGTTAAACATTGATACTGTATCAATTGGGTTTTAGTACATAGTTTTTAATGCCACTAAGTGGCTACTATTTATGACGTCAGCCTACCGTTACGTACATGCCGCTGTTCCAATCAACCGTTGACTTTCCCTAACCTGAATGTCTGAAAGTAATTGAGTCGTTTGTTCGTGGTCTAAAGGTTTAAAGAAGTAAAACCCTTGAAACTCGTTACAACCGTTGTCGGATAAGAATTCTAGCTGAGCTTGGTTTTCCACACCTTCAGCCACAGTCCTTAAATCCAATGACTGGGCTAGTTCTATAATTGTTGAACAAATTTTCGCATCTTCTTTAACTGTGGCGCACTCGTTAACAAATGCTCTGTCTATTTTTAGTACATCTACGGGTAAGGCTTTTAGATAATTCAATGATGAGTAGCCTGTACCAAAGTCGTCTATTGAAATTGCAATGTTCAAAGCTTGAAGTTGTTTTAATACCGCAATACATTTTTCAATATCGTTGAGAAATACACTCTCGGTTACTTCAAACTCAATCCATTCGCCTAAAATTCCATATAGGCTTATTTTTTGTTCTATGAAATTAAGAAAATCATCAGATAACAAATGAATACCCGATAGGTTAATTGACACAGTAGGCATTGAGTAAAATGATGTTCGCCATAGTGCAATTTGTTCAAATACGTTCTGAATAATGAGTTGTTCTAGTCGTACTATTTGCCCTGACTCTTCTGCCAACGGAATAAACGCCGATGGTGGAATAATTTCATTATGCGCCGAGCGAAGTCTAACGAGTGCTTCCAAACCGGTGAGTTGTTCGTTACTGTCAACTTTAGGTTGATAGTGAATTACTATAGCTTTGCCATCGTTGAGTGATTGATTAAGCGACTGTTCCGCGTCAAAGTTTTCTGATGCTTGTTGTGCCATGCTTGAGGTAAATAATTTGAAGTTGTCTCTGCCAGCCTTTTTCGCATGGTACATCGCTATATCTGCTTGCTGTATCAAGGTGGCTGGTGAAATCGTAGGGTCGTTGGTAATGCTTATTCCAATACTGGTAGGAATTCGTAATTCGTTGCCACTCAAAATCACAGATTCACGCATAACTTGTAAGATCTTAGTAGCGTGAGAAATCACACTGTTCTTGTCGTGGCGTCCAGTCATCATAATGACAAATTCGTCACCACCCCAGCGACCAACGGTGTCGTTGTTTCGCGTGACATTGGTAAGTCGTTTTGCCACTTCTAGAAGAAGTTCATCACCAGCCTTATGACCAAGGGTGTCATTTATTTTTTTAAATCTATCAAGGTCAAGAAAGAACAATGTGACACTTTCTTGAGGGTTTTTGAGT
>JALUXV010000051.1 GCA_027013165.1 Alteromonadaceae bacterium | reverse complement strand
CGATTGTTTGTCATTTATACGGCGTCACTACTCACTTATGTAGATGACTACACGACGTGAGTACTTCCTTGCCTAAATGACAAACACTTCGCTGCAAAAACGTACAGCAAAGGTCAACACGCTCTAGTGAGGCTTGAAAATTCCAATAACGTTTTCGTTTTCACGGGTTGCCGCGCTCACTTGTGCTTCGGTTTGTGATTCTTGATAACCACACGCAACACACTCAAGTTTTTCCACATTGTTCTCAAAGTACAAGGATATGGTATCTAGCTTTTGGCACTTGGGGCAGGTTGCACCGGCCACAAAACGTCGTTTAAGTTTCTTTTGCATAAGGTTACTGCACTGTGTTGAAGCTTCGGGTTAGCCGATAAAAATGGGTAAACCTAAAGTATTGGTAATTACATGAGGTATTATACCTCGGTTCTTAACGTAGCGATCGGCTTTTACGCTTGGTTTTTTTGATACTATAGCGGGCGGAATCAGGTTTAAAAAAGGTCATTAATGATAAAGCTTACTGATGTGTCGTTTATGCGCGGCACCAAGGTACTTCTTAACAGTGCATCGGCACAGGTGTTTCCCGGTCACAAGGTTGCTCTTATTGGGAGTAACGGTTGCGGAAAATCGAGTTTATTTGCCTTGCTGCGGGGTGAACTCGCCATTGATGCTGGAGATTGTGTAGTACCGAAAGACTGGCGCATCGTAAGCGTAGCGCAAGAAACCCCAGCGGTATCCCGCAGTGCCATCGACTATGTTATTGACGGCGATAAAGCCCTGCGTGGGTTACAACACGAGCTAGCACAAGCCGAGGCTGCCGAAGACGGTATTCGCATAGCGCAAATTCACGGGCAATTAGAGCAAGCTGGCGCCTATGATGTGGAATCTCGCGCGGCAACGATTTTATCTGGGCTTGGGTTTTCTACTCCCCAATTACAATCACCTGTCACTGACTTCTCGGGTGGATGGCGTATGCGTTTGAACCTAGCGCAAGCACTGCTGTGTCCATCAGATTTATTGTTGCTTGATGAACCAACCAACCACTTAGATTTAGATGCGGTTATTTGGTTAGAGAAATGGCTGCAACGTTACGCCGGCACTCTATTTCTTATCTCTCATGACAAAGCCTTTATTGATAACACGGTAGAGCAAATCATTAGTGTTGAACAACAACAACTGATTACTTACACAGGCAACTACTCTGCGTATGAAAGGCAGCGAGCTGAACGAATTCGCTTGCAGAATATAGAGTTTGAAAAGCAGCAAGCCAAGATTGCTCATCTTGAGTCTTTTATCACTCGTTTTAAAGCTAAAGCGAGTAAGGCTAAGCAAGCACAAAGTCGTATCAAACAGTTGGAAAAAATGGAAACCCTACTACCCGCTCATGCGGCTAGCCCATTCAGTTTTGACTTTGCTATGCCTTCAGCGTTGCCCAACCCCCTTGTGCAAATGGAAGAGGTACAATTGGGTTACGACGCCAAAGTTGTACTAGAGCAAGTAAAGCTTAATTTAGTACCCGGGAGTCGCATTGGTTTGCTTGGGCGAAATGGTCAAGGCAAGTCTACTTTGATAAAGCTGTTAGCCGGTGTACACGCGCCCACTACCGGTGTGTTCTCAACCGCAAAAGGCTTGGCCATAGGGTACTTCGCTCAGCATCAGCTAGAGACGCTAGATGCTGAGGCTACACCCTTGTTGCACCTTCAGCGCCTTGACGAAAAGGCCACTGAGCAACAACTTCGCGACTATCTGGGCGGCTTCGGGTTCCATGGTGATGAAGCACTCGCCAAAGTAGCGCCTATGTCAGGTGGTGAAAAAGCGCGTCTGGTACTTGCTTTGGTGGTGTATCAAAAACCTAATCTACTCTTGCTCGATGAACCGACAAACCATTTAGATTTAGAAATGCGCCATGCTCTTAATATCGCGCTTCAAGGCTTTGAAGGCGCTATGGTGTTGGTATCTCACGATCGTTTCTTACTCTCGTCCGTGTGTGAAGATTTTTATCTGGTAGACAGTGGTGAAGTTAACCCCTTCAGTGGTGATTTGGATGACTATCGCGACTGGATTTTAAAGCAACAGTCAGAAGAGAAGTCTCGTTTAAATGCGCAAGCCTCTGAAAATACCAAAGTTGAGGTTACACCTAAGGTTGATCGCAAAGAATTAAAGCGTCGTGAAGCGGCGTTTCGTCAACAGGTTGCACCACTCAAAAAAGCCATAGAAAAGCACGAGAAGAAAATGGATTCACTCAGTGCGTTGTTAAGTGAAGCCGAAACCGCATTGTCTGATACCAGTTTGTACGACGACAATAAGAAAGACGAACTCATGTCGTGGTTAGACAAGCAAACCTCGTATAAGCAAGCATTGGAAGAAGAAGAAATGGCGTGGCTAGATGCGCAAGAGCAAATGGAGCAAGCGAGAGAAGAGTACGATGCCGCTAACTAGCCTCACAAGTGAGACGTTTTGGTTGTATACGTGTAACCGATATGCTCGAGGAAAGACCCAAGAACTCGCACTCACACTGCAAAACACCTATGGTGTTAACGTAAACCTGTTGCTGTTTCTTTGTTGGTGTACCGAAAACAATGTGGTTGTCACACTGTCGCAGTTTACATCGCTGGCGAACGCCATTGAACAGAGCGAGCAAAAACTTGTAGCGCATCGCACTAAGCGCCAGCAAATGCATCCAAATCAAGGTGGTGACAGTACAAATTATGCAGCGCTTAAAGCGCAAGAATTAGGCTTGGAGCGAGAACAGCAAGGCATTATTGTTACCACCGCCAATTCTCTAGGTTTACATGTTTTACCTAGCCAAGTTGGCCAGTCTCAAAGTAGCGTGTTTAATGCAAGTATTGCCAGTTTTGTGAACCTGTACGGCCTTCGAGAACAAAAAGTCGCCCGTTCATTGATATCACAGGTATTGTGCCAGTAGTACCAGAAGTAGAAAGAGTAATGAGCAAAGTCCCCCAATCTCACGGAAGAATTATTAAGAGCAGTTTTAAAGTGCCATCGTGGGCGCGAAACCGCCACATACAAACTATTTGGCCTCGTTATATTCAAAAGCGCAAGCCGCTGAAGTACACCATGGAAAGGTTAACCTTGCCTGATGATGACTTTGTTGATGTTGCATGGGGGCCAAAACCGAAATCGCCTACAGGTATTGTGACAATGTTCCACGGCTTAGAGGGAAGTATTCGTTCGCACTATGCCAACGACATGATGGCAACTTTGTCTCAGTTCGGCTGGCAGGTGGTCATGATGCACTATCGCGGTTGTAGTGGCGTGCCTAACCTTAAGCCACGAGCCTATCACTCTGGTGAAACCGAAGATCCCAGCTTTTTCTTAGAATGGATCCATCAGAAGTTTCCTCAGCTACCTAAAGTTGCAGTGGGTTTCTCGTTGGGCGGGAACATGCTGTTAAAGCTTCTAGGCGAAAACCCAGCACAAAAATGGCTACAAGGGGCTGTTTCTATTTCTGCGCCACTCAAATTGGCTGAATGTGCAAAATCTATCAATCAAGGCTTTTCTCGGGTTTATCAAAAGTATCTGTTAAACAGTATGAAATCTACGTTGCGCCAAAAAATGGAATACATCGACTATCGTCGACTTATCCAATTGACAAACGACGACGTGGAAAAAATGAAGCACTTTTCTGATTTTGACGAAAAAATTACGGCGCCATTACACGGGTTTGAAGATGCCCAAGACTACTACGAAAAATGCAGTGCTTATCATTTTTTAAGTGCAATACATTGCCCAACCTTGGTACTGCACAGTATTGACGATCCTTTTATGAATCATCTTGTTGTACCCAAAGAACACGAATTAGCGCGCAACGTGACTATGGAACTCAGCGAGCGCGGCGGTCATGTTGGCTTTATGCAGGGGTCTATATTCAATACTCGCGTTTGGTTACATGAGCGGGTTAAGCGTTTTGTAAGCGAGGTGTTACCCATGGACCCCGATTGTCGGTATGAGGGACAAGTATGATTATTCCTATTGATGCGCTAGACCAAGACACCTTGTACAACGTAGCTGAAGCGTTTGTATTACGTGAAGGTACGGATTATGGCGAAATTGAAACGAGCCTAGAAGACAAGGTTAATCAAGTGCTTGTGTTGCTCAAAAGTGAAGAAGCCGTCTTGGTGTACTCAGAACTACACGAAAGTGTAGATAT
>JALUXV010000050.1 GCA_027013165.1 Alteromonadaceae bacterium | reverse complement strand
TTGAATTTAAAGTAGCGCTCACCTTCTGTGAAGCCATCTTTTATGGTAGCGATATCACCCAGTACCACACGACTTCCCGCTGTACCCATTTTCACCGGAATTTGTGCGAATTCTTCACCGCTGTAATACTGATTTTCTACACGAATAGATACGATGCCAGTATCAGTTCTCACTTGACCGGCGGACATATTGGCAGAGTAGGCGTTGATTGCGCTAGTTACATCGTTAATGTTTAGCTCGTATTTGCGCAACATTTCTGGGTTAATTTCGATGGCTATTTCGTCTTCTGGAGCCGAGTTTTCTACCAGTGACACGTTGCCTAGCTGCAGCAACTCATCTTCGATCTGCGTTGCGATAAGTTTGAGTTCACTCAATGGTACGTCGCCTACAAGAGGCATCTCGATAACGTCTTGTCTGAACTCTATCTGATAGACATTAACGGGTTCCATGTCAGCTGGAAAGGTCGCTATACTATCTACACGAAGCTTAACTTGGTCCAACACATCGGTAAGTTCAGCATCGGTATCTATTTCAAGGGTGACTCGACCTGAGCCCCTAAACGCTCGAGACACGATACGCTTGATCTCAGTGACATCCTTTAGTGCCTCTTCAATTTTTATCAGAATACTTTCTTCAATTTCTTGGGGAGAGGTGCCAGGGTAGTTTGTCGACACATTAATATAATTAATTTCAATGTTGGGAAACATCTGGCGCTGAATCGTAAAGTAACTGACGATACCCATGATAATGATGAAAATCATGAGTAGGTTGGCTGCAACAGAGTTGTTTGCAAACCAAGCAATAATTCCGCGCTTATCTTCGTTTGGATTATCCATTACTCGTTTCCTTACTGAGCTGCACTGCGATTAACAACGAGTTCGTTGTTATTCGTTAGCAAACGAACGTCCATACCGTTTCGTGGGTATTCAGGAAGTGATATGACAACGCGTGAGGCATCGAAGTTACCTCGAATTAAAAAGTCACCGCCTTCTTCACGGATAACATCAATAGGTTGAGAAATGAGCTTGCTATCGCCATCTAAGGTCCACACAATTTTTTGCGTAATTAAATCTTGAGGAATTCGATACACACCTTGTAGCGTTCTTCCCTTGTATTCAACAGTGGCATAAGAGCCAAATTTAACCACTGGCCTGTTGCTGTTTAGGGAGTATGGATCTTCTATTCGCGCAACAAACTGTGTCATTCTTGTTGCTGACTCTACAATGCCAGTATCGCGGTGAATGGTACCTTCAACCATAAGGTTGGATAAGCCGTCTATAACAATAGTCGCTTTATCTCCCACAGGGTTCTCATTCATGAAGGCCCGGTCAAATCCAGCTACAGGGAAAGTAATTTCAGCAAACTCAACATTGTTAATAACCGCGGCAACGGCACCGGTACTTAAATAGTCACCTGTGCTGATGTTACGTTCGACAATTAATGCGTCGTAGGGCGCTTTAACCTCGCAATTTTCAAGATCTCTTTGGGCAATACGCAGTTGAGCTTGCGCTGATTTAACGGCAGCTTGAGCGCTCAAAACCTGCGGTTTTCTTAGGTATAAATCGGTAACGCTTGATGAGGGAAGCGACTTAGATTCGCGCAGAGCAACGTCGGCCTGAGCTTGTTCTTGAATCAGTTGAGCTTTAGCACTTGCTAGGTTTGCTTCGGCAAGTAAAAGTGCAGCTTCGTAAGTGTCTTTCTCAATACTAAATAACACTTCGCCCCGACGTATCAAACCGCCGGTTACAAAATTTGGGTTCCAAGACTCCACTTCACCAGATACTTGCGCTGCAAGGTTTGTACTCTCAAGTGGAACAACTTCGCCATATGAAGATAAAGATACAGTAACGTTTTCTGGTAGAAGACTTTCAATTGTTACGGTTGGCGCGTGTCGACTTCTTCCTGTTCATTATTATCGGAAGCCGAGGCTTCAATACCCTTCATTCCCAAATATCCAATAACCAATATGGTTACTGGTACGACAATTTTCATTACTTTCATGTGTTAGGCTCGCTAAAAATCCACTCATCTAGTGTAATTCTAGCGATAAATTGTGTCGAATATATAACCTAATTGTAAGAATTCGTGAGGCAATGCTAATCAGCGCGCAACAAGGGACATTGGTGGAATAGGTCAGGCCTTAAATTACAAGTTAGACGCACAAAAAACGCGGTTGCGACCATCGCTCTTGGCTCGGTACATTGCTTGGTCGGCTAACGACAGGGCTTTATCTAGTTCTACGTCTTTTGATACTTCACAGATACCGAAACTCGACGTTACCTTGAAAGTTTTTCCGTCGAGAACCATGGGAGAATCTTCTAAAATAGCGCGGATTTCTTCTACTACTAACGCGGCTTGATGTTCTGAGGTTTCCGGAAATATAAACAAAAATTCTTCACCACCCCAACGTGCAACAGTATCGTGTTTACGCAATCTATTATTGAATAGTTGTGATACACGTTTAAGCACTTCATCACCGCCTTTGTGTCCGTACTTATCGTTTACGGATTTGAACCTGTCTATATCTGCAAGGGCGACACAAAAAGCTTGTTCATTTCTTTTTGAGCGGCCTTCTTCTCGATCTAGCCGTTGTTGTACGCCTCTTCGATTAAGTAGATGAGTGAGTGGATCATGCTGCGCTTGACGTTCAAATTGTTCACTCAAATAGACCGCGGTGTCGTAACTTTTTTGACGACTGTATTCGTAAAACGCTGACAGGAAGGTCACCGTCATAAATGACAAAATTAATCTAGATTTAAACGCCATTGTATAGGACGCCAATAGTAAAGCGTCGTTAGGCATAAACAGCAGTATACAAATAAGAAGGGTGAATAAAACGGTTGCCAGTAGTCCACGCTGAAACCCTGCAAAGAACATGGTGACTGGAGGCACAGTATAGATCCACAATGGGCCAGTGTTCTCGCTGCCCCCTGTGATAGTTAAAATTGCCATTAGCATCATTAAGCAGCCCAACAGTAGGGACATAGCAATAACACGCCCTTTGGCTGTTTTATTACGCACTTGAATTTGTTGAGATAGGGCAAAAATAGCGGAAGAGACTAAAAGTATTATTGCCAGCGGGTAGTCATTTGAACCTAACGCCGTTAAACCTAGAAAAAAGGTAACGCTCATTCCTACCGCAGCAAACAAGTTAACCACAATAATACGACGATTGGTTTCTTCGTCATATTGGCTACTAGAGCCTTGTGCCATGAATTTTTTAATTGAGGTAAACATACTGCGTTACTACATCGCCTTTAAAGAAGCACTTATATCTTCGGAAAGTGAGCCAATAACAGACCGCATGGCCAAAACACTATGCTCAAAACCATCATCGTTTAGTGCTTGAGTGTAGTGAAAGTGCTGGAGTAGTGTTTTTCCATTGTTACTTTTGAACTCGTACCTACCTGCCAATATAACATTTCCTTCCCATGTGGGTAAAAAATCATCGATAAAGAGTGAAAGCTCGGTGGCTTCTTGTGTAGGTGATGACATATTGATGGAAGCAGTGAGCAAGATACCGTCGTTTGCAATATCCTTTCGAATAAGGCGACTAATCCCCACGTCGATGGACTCTGACCAAAAATGGGATTGGGAAATGTGCAGTTCCGCAGGACCTAGTTGGTAAACTAAACCTGCTTGTTTTAGGTACTCTGGAAGTATTAGGCTTTTCAACACTACTTGGCGTTCAAACGTTTGTGTTCCTGATGCCGTGTGCGAAACGTCGTGAAGCAAGTAATAACGCAAAGGGGGAGCACTACTTGAGCAAGAAAATAAGCTTAGCAACACAAAACACAGCACAAGGTATTTGCTGTTATGTTTTACTGCGTGGCGTATACGAATACTAAGCATGCCATTCCTTGTTGCTATATCTACTTGCAAGTCAGTTTTACAATCATACGCCTTTACTGCTATTTGAAAAGCCCTTGTTCCGTTAACTTGTTGTTTTACTGTACGCCACTACAATTATATTTGCACTTAGGGCCTAGCCTGAGGCTGGATATCTTCTGGAGCGTCAGAAAATATCAGGCTATTGGGCGATTGGTTGAGCTTATGCAGTATAGGCTGAATATTGCGAAGTGCCATTTGCATTGCGTCTACCGTTTCTTTTATTTCAGCTTGACTCAAACCGCCCTCACTGTAGTTTCTCAATACTGAATCTAACCGAATCAATACTTGATTTAGATTAGTGTTCAAAGATTGAGTGTCTATATCTGCAATTAAATCGTCAAAGTCGTCACTTGCAGTTTCAACAGCTTGCGCAGCTAACTGCATGTCGTTTACTGCAATTTGAATGCTCTGGACCATTTCAGATAATGGAAGGGCATTTATTTTGTCGAGAATAGCTTCGGCCTTTTGGGTAATTTGCGTAAACTCGTTTGACACAGTTGGAATTACATCAAGACCTGCCACTGTCTGCAAAGCACGGGGCGTGGGATCTTCAACGTGTTGCAGATCAACAAAAAGTCCGCCGGTGAGCACATTACCCATTTTCAAACTAGCGCGCAGATCTCTGGCTAGCCAGTTACGCATGGTTTGCTGAACATTTTCCAGACCTTCTATGGTGTCTTGTTGACGGACTTTTCCGGGATAAATATTGATAATTACTGGTATGGGGTAGTCTTCTTCAAGAATATTCCCTTCAATGGAAGGGATAGAGTTAATTGCAGCAACGCTACCAATTTCTATCCCTCGATACTCTACAGGCGCACCGACTGTTAACCCTCTTACACTTTCTTCAATCAGTAGAAGGTACTGCGCGGCGAGTTTATATCTGGCATTTGCGGCTGTTGATGCATCCTCATAAATAGTAAATTCTGCCAAACCGGTTACCTGCTCCCCAGGGCGTGCGCCTTCTGGAATGCCAAAAGTAATACCGTTAGCAAGCAGGGTTTCTAGGCTCCCTGTTTCCATTTTAAGGCCGCTTGAACCAAGAGAGAATTTAACGCCACTAACGTCCCAGAATCGCGTATTTTCAGTAATCAGCTTATGATAAGGCGCTTCTATAAACGCGCTATAGTAAACAACACGCTCTTCAATATTAAACTCGGCGTCTTCAAATTCACCGACTTTGAAGCCTTTATAAATAATTGGGTCTCCGGCGTTGTAAGCGTATTCTTCATGACTTCTTAATTGTATATGAAGACCCGGTGTGCCAAGGGGGGTTGCCGGAGGACGGGTTAATGCCACAAAGTGTTGCTGGCTTTTCCCTTGGTCGTTGGCAGACATCGCGATGTAGCTCCCAGAAAGCAACGTATTGAGCCCAGAAACTTCGGAAATACTGATGCGCGGGGCTACGACCCAAAAATCGGTGTACTCTGTTAATAAATGTGCGGCACTAGCGTCTATGCGTGCGGTGACCAACACACCGTCGAGGTTGGGTTTAAGCACTATTTTTTTGACTATTCCAATATCTAAATCTTTGACTTTTATTGGTGTTTTATTGATTTCGATGCCGCTCGCTGACGTTAGCTCGATAGTGATCAACGGCCCTTGGTTTTTCCACTGGTGATAGATCATCCAACCACCAATGCAAATTACGATTAATGGTATTAACCAAATCACGGAAACTTGCGATGCGGGTTTGATAGTTGCCTCTTCGGTCATGAGAGTCCTTTCCATTTATGCCAAATAAGGCGCGAATCAAATGTCATTGCAGCGATCATAGTAACAAAGACCACTGCACAAAAAGCCAGTGCGGCGGGACCAGGATATATAGACATAGTACTGCCCATTTGAATTAGTGCCACCAGAATCGCTACCACAAATACATCTATCATAGACCACCGACCTATTGCCTCGGTAAACCGGTAGTATGCCATTCGTTTTTGTGTGTTTATATTCAGCGAGAGGTGCACACTGTAATTCAGCCATAACAAAATGCCAATTTTTACTACGGGTACAACCACGCTAGCAACAAAGATAATAGACGCTACGGGGTAGGAGCCTTGCTCCCAAAGTGTGATGACTCCACCAATAATAGTGTTAGGCGAATCACCTCCCATAAGCTCTGTGTGCATGATTGGCAAAACGTTAGCGGGAACATACAGTATTATTGCAGTCATAAGCAGTGCCCATGTGCGTTGAATGCTTTTATTCGCTGAGTTACGAGATATGGGGTGAAACGACCGTTGTCGTTTTGAGTACAGCCAGTTTTTATAAGTATTCTGGTCGTAATAGTACACTGACAAGGTTGTGAATACGGTAAATCCAATAAAGGCGTAAAACGACAACCCTACAGATACATCTGCAAGCTCGGTGATTTTGATAAGGCTTACCAGAGTACCAACCAGAAATATCTCTGCCATGCTCCAAGGCAAAAGCAGATCAATGGTTTTACTCACCTTAACTAAATATCTTGGCCGCGTATTAGCAATGTAATGCCAACTCATTATTACAAAGCATGTGAGTACTATGCCGGGAAGTAACAAGGTGGCAACCCCCGTTATAATGGCTAAAGACAAATAGTCTTGAGAAACTAGAACGCCCAAACCTGACGGCAAATCGATACTGTGATGCTGACCACTAGCGCGGAAGGTTAAAAAATTAAACGGTAATGACAGGCCAAGAAAAACCATGGCACTAAGTGCAAAAGCAAGCACCCGTTCAGAGGCATTTTTCCTTTTGGTAATTAAGGTATGCCCACATCGAGGGCAATCCGCCCGTGTTCCCGCGGAAAGTACCGGAACCAAACACACATTGTGGCACTGTTCGCAATGTAAATGCATTGACGTATTAGGCTTAGTTAAAAGATTGGTAAAGTATCAATATGTTACAAAGAAAGATACGCCTTAAATGCACATGTTAGGTTTGAATAATGTGCGTATACCAGCATAGCTCAGCAATAGTAGTGCGCACAACACAATTTGCAATGCAGTGCGCCGGAATAGTTAATCAGGCTCAGCAAACGTAAAGTTAGCCATAGTGCGTTTAAGCATGTCATTGTTTTCTTTCATTTTATCCGCAAGTTCAGCTAAGTTTTCGGCAATTTCTACTTCATGTTCTGATGCTTCTTGAACTGACAGAATATCTTTGGCTATTTCCATCGACGTTACCGCTTGTTGCTCTGCACTCGCAGATGCCGTATTCGCCATGTTTTCTACCTGAACAGCAGCTTCTTGCGCTTGCTTAGCGTTAACTTCGCCTTCTTTGGTAATGTCTACAATACTTTTGGCAAATTCCGCGTTACGTGACACGCCCTCAACAACGTCAATATTGGCTTGTTGAAGTGACGATAATAAGGTGGAAATTTGATCAGATGACGCTCTACTCGCACTGGCAAGCTTTCTTACTTCATCGGCAACCACGGCGAAGCCACGCCCGTGTTCACCGGCTCTTGCTGCTTCTATTGCCGCGTTTAGCGCCAGTAAATTGGTTTGATCTGATAAGGTGTTTATCGTATCAAGAATTGATGTTATTTCGGTAACTTGCTTCTCCATGGCCGCAACGCTTGTTTCTACGTCTTGCATTTCGGAATGCAGCCTAACCATGGCGTCGCCAGTTTTATCATTGGCCTCTATTGTGTTTACTGACAACTGGTCAAGTTGTTTGCTGGCCTCTAAGGTTTCTACAGAGCCTCTGGCAATTTCACTACTTGTGGCCGACATTTCTTCGATGGCTGTTGCAATATTGGATGCTTTTTGTTGGGTGTTACCCGCATCTTTTAGCATTATGTCTGTTGCTTTGGACAATTCATCAGACAATCGCGAACTTGCTTGAATGGATTGACTTAAGCCTACAATAAGATCAGTCAAAGCCATTACGGTTTTACCGATTGATTTAGAGATGACACCCAGTTCGTTATGAGAGTTAAGCTTGACGTCAATGGTTAGATCACCTGACTCAGAAATTTGGTCCAATTTGTCTGTAAGTGCCTTTAGTTGTTCTCGGAGCACGGAATTGAGTATGTAATACAGCACCAAGAGCACCACTACACTAATTGTGATAAGCAGTATATTAATAAACACTAATGTAGATGCACTCGCTCTGGTTTCCTTGGCGATTTCTCGTATGTCTATCCACGTTTTGTCAAGCAAACTTTTTACATCGCCAATTTGCTTTGTTGCTAATGGGAACCATTCACTACTACTGGGTAAACTGCCGAAATTAGGGCTGCCAGACGTAAGTGTAGAAGAAATATCAGCTATCTCTTGTGAGGTTGAAGACGACATTATCGAAGAAAACTGAGACTTGATATCGCCTTTTAGTTTGTCGGTAAGTTGCGATTGTAAAATTACAATTTCACTCGCGTAAAATTTGAGTTCGTTTTCGACTGCAGTTGCTAGTGCTTGTTTAGCTAGTACGCCATTAGTTTTGCCGCGAAACTGTCCCAAACGTTCTTTTAGTCTGGCAAATAGTATCGCTTGTGAGAGTGAGGTTTTTGCCTGTACGTCGTTAACATACAGCATCAATGAAGTCGCCGTGGCAATGGCCGTTGCATTTAAATTACTGTAAAAGCCGAACGCTGCTGCGCCCTGTTTGTTGTTAACCTGAGCGCGTAGTGCATCTTTGCCCTCAATAATCTGGAACAGTGGACGGAACTCCACCGATAACTGAAGCTCGTCTGCGAGTGGATCACGCAACAGGGCATTCAGTGCATTGACTGATGCGTCTGCTTTTGTACGCTGGGCTCTGACTTTATCAAATGCTGCGTCGGTGGGATTGCCTAGAAACCCTGCGGTTAGTCCGCGTTCAACCGCATGGTTGTGTGCGATTTTCTCTACGGCATCGATTACGGCTATGAGGTAAGTATCGGAAGCTGCTTGCGCTCGTGCTTGAAACGCTTGGTACATTCCCTTCAACACCAATATTGCAATTAAAAGCAAAAGTATCCCTGTGCTGATAAGGGTAAATTTTACGAGTGATACATTTCGAATGAATTGACGCATAGTCCATCTCTTGCGGATAAATGTGTAAGTACCGTAACTGTTATTCGGAGTATAGTTGGTGAATAACGTCTTACCAGTTTTCGTAGAAAATAGACGCTAGATTAATCAAAATAAGGATAAATAAAGGGTTTGATTACATGAAGTTAACAATTAGGCTGTTACATAGTCAGTGGTAAATGTACGCAGGTACAAAAAAGCCCCGATGAACGAGGCTTTTGAAAAATATATCTAAAAATCAACAGTTAGAAACTAGCATTACCTGGCGTTCTTGGGAACGGGATAACATCACGAACGTTCTGCATTCCGGTAACATAAGCCACTAAGCGCTCAAAACCAAGACCAAAGCCTGAGTGAGGCACGGTACCGTAGCGGCGCAAATCGCGATACCAGCTGTAGTCTTCTTTGCTCAGCTCCATTTCTTCTAAGCGAGCGTCGAACACGTCAAGACGTTCTTCACGTTGCGAGCCACCAATAATTTCACCAATACCAGGCGCTAATACGTCCATTGCAGCAACTGTCTTGCCGTCATCGTTAATGCGCATGTAGAAGGCTTTGATGTCTTTCGGGTAGTTTTGCATGATAATAGGCGCGCCAACATGCTCTTCTGCTAAGTAACGCTCGTGCTCTGATGATAGGTCAACGCCCCATTCAACAGGGAATTCGAAGTCTTTGCCACTTGCTTTGAGGATCTCAATAGCATCGGTGTAGTCCATACGGACAAACTCTGAATCAACCAGCTTTTCTAAACGCTCGATTGCGTCTTTTTTGATGCGCTGTGCGAAGAACGCCATATCGTCTGGCAGTTCTTCAAGAACCGCTTTACATACGTACTTCAGCATATCCTCAGCAAGTTGAGCAACATCGCTTAGGTCTGCAAAGGCTACTTCTGGCTCAATCATCCAAAACTCTGCCAAGTGACGAGAGGTGTTGGAGTTTTCAGCACGGAACGTTGGGCCGAAGGTATAAACCTTTGACATAGCCGTACAGTAGGTTTCAACGTTCAACTGACCAGAAACGGTTAGGTAGGTTTCTTTGCCGAAGAAATCTTGGCTGTAATCTACTTCACCTTTGTCGTCATGGGGAATATTCATCATATCCAATGTGGATACGCGGAACATTTCACCAGCACCTTCGGTATCACTCGCTGTTAAAATAGGCGTAGAAATCCAGTGATAGCCACGTTCGTGGAAAAAGCGGTGAATTGCTTGTGACAAGCAGTTACGCACACGGGTAACTGCGCCAATAACATTGGTGCGTGGGCGCAAGTGTGCGTATTCACGTAGGTATTCAATACTGTGACGTTTCGCGGCCATTGGGTAGGTATCTGGGTTTTCTACCCAACCTACAATAGTAATTTGCTGACCGTCGATTTCTAGCGCTTGGCCTTTTCCTTCCGACGCTTTTACCACACCGGTAACTTCAAGTGAGCAACCCGCGGTTAAGCGTTGAATATCAGAATAGTTTTCTAGTGAGCTAAGTGCGATAACTTGTACAGGATCAAAGCAACTGCCATCGTGAACAGCAATAAAAGAAAGCCCTGCTTTAGAATCGCGACGAGTTCTTACCCAACCTTTAACGGTCACCGTTTCGCCTACAGCGTACTTTCCCTTAAGTACATCGACAACGGGCGCATGCGTCATTTTATTTCTCCGTCTTACAGTTCTGTCACACGGCGTAGATTTATGTGGTTAGAAAATGCCGTATGAGTAAATTCGTTAATGTTTTGGATTATTTGCCGATAAGAAGGCATGTTTCAACAATTGTGCTTGTGCTGGTTGGTTTTTTAACGCAGCTCTCATCCAATAGCTGGCTAGTATACTCAACCCACAGCGCGATGCCAAAAATCTGAGTGACAAATGGGAAATAAAAATAGAAATACTGATTTTTTCGATAGGCGCAGAGCTCCCAAAACTAAAGATTCTTTCTATAAAGTTGCGATTAGTTTGAATTTTATGGGGTGGGCGGGGCTAGTACTGACGTTAATCTTATTTCATTTCGCTCGTCCAGATTTTGTTAGCGGTGTGCAGAACTACTATGGGATCGCGGGTAATGGTTGGTCGCCTGAGTATGTGTTAGCCATGACTAGAACGTTACAAGTTTGCATAGGGTTAAGCGTAATAGGCATGTACATGCGCTCAAGACGAAGCCGTCGCAAGTCTGATCGTTTTGGAGCAAATTTGTTTGTTCTGTGTGGAATTGCTGTGATGAGCCTATTGTCACTAGCGAGCGCGTAAATACGCGCTCGTGCTGTTAATAAACACCTAACTCAAAAAGGCAGCCGAAATCAGCCAGTAGGTATACCCAATATAGGCCGCTACAAATACCCCACCTTCCAGTCGGTTTAGTCTTCCCGGTCCTTTAAGCCCGATACAGAAAACAAATAGTGCGACTGTGCTAATTAGCATGACTGCCACATCGCGGTATATAAAGTCCGATGCCACTGACATTGGTTGAATTAAGCCTGCTATTCCCACAACGGCTAACGTATTGAACATATTTGAGCCAATAACATTACCCAGTGCCATGTCATGTTCACCCTTTTTAACCGCCATTAACGATGAGGCTAGTTCAGGTAGTGATGTACCTATGGCTATGATGGTGAGGCCAATGATGGTGTCGCTTACGCCGAAGAAAGTTGCAATTTCAACCGCTCCCCACACTAATATTCTGGAGCTCGCAACCAGAAGTAATAGGCCGCAAATCAACCAAACCACGTGAGTCTTAACCGTACCTTGAGAAGCACTAATTTCTTCATTGTACTCGTCGGCTAGTGCGTCTTTCTCGCCTTTTACGGCTTGGAAAATACTCCAAGATATCAGTAACACAAACAAACCAATGAGCGAGTAAGCATCGTCTTTTGATACTGACTGGTCGAGTAATTGCCAAGAGGCAAAAAATGTAATGCCAAGCAGTACGGGGAGTTCTTTTTTAATAATTTCTGATTTAACGGCAATGGGGCTAATCAGTGCGGTAAGGCCAAGAATTAACATAACATTGGCAATGTTAGAACCGTAGGCATTTCCGAGCGCTATGCCTGAGTTACCTTGTATAGCCGCAAAAATTGAAACGATGATTTCTGGTGCAGATGTACCAAAACCAATGATCAGCATTCCTATAAGAAGAGGCGATACACCAAAATGATTGGCTACAGACGCGGCGCCACCGACGAACTTCCCTGCGCTCCACAACAACACAGGTAAGCCGACTAAAACGGCAAGTGTCGCTAGTAACATGTTTACTCCTGTTAATTACTTACATTATAAGTGTATCTGTACACAGGGTAATGCGCCAAGGTTTAATGTTGTAGATTTTGTAAGAAAACAAAACCTTGGCGTTCGTCAGTAATAGAGTAGCGCTAGATGGCTTTTAAGGCGGAGTACATTGCGTGAGTAAGAGTGGAAAGTTGCTCACTGGAAATAACGTAAGGAGGCATAATATAAACACGTGTGCCAAATGGCCGGATCCAAACGCCACTTTTTACAAATAGCTTTTGAATTGCTGCCACGTCGACTGGTGTATGGGTTTCAACTACGCCAATGGCACCCAAAACCCGCACATCGGCGACATTGGGGAGAGATGCGCAGGGGGCTAGTTCAACCTTTAATTGTTGTTCAATGTTGGCGACTTGTGCTTGCCAATGGTTTTGGTTAATCAAGGATAAACTGGCATTAGCAACGGCACAGGCAAGGGGATTCCCCATGTAAGTTGGGCCATGCATAAATACACCAGGTTCGCCTTGGCATACGCCAAGTGCTACATCTTCTGTGCAGATGGTTGCAGCCAGCGTCATGTAACCACCGGTAATCGCTTTGCCTAAACACATGATGTCTGGCGATATACCAGCATGCTCACAGGCGAATAGCTTTCCGGTGCGACCAAATCCTGTGGCTATTTCGTCGCAAATCAACAAAACATCATAGGTATCGCACAACTGTCGACAGCGTTTTAAATACTCGGGGTGGTACATACGCATGCCTCCAGCGCCCTGAACAATCGGCTCTAAAATGAGCGCGGCCATTTCGCTGTGATGCTTCTCAAATAGCTCCTCCATGGGAAGGATATCGTCTTCACTAAAAGTGTGGTCAAATCGTGTCTGGGGAGCTGGAGCGAATATTTGTTTACGTAACACCGATTCAAACAAACTGTGCATCCCCGTTACCGGATCGCACACAGACATTGCGGCAAAGGTGTCACCGTGATATCCATTGCGGGGCGATACAATACGAGATTTTTCAGGACGACCTTGGCATGCCCAATATTGGATGGCCATTTTGATGGCAACTTCTACTGACACTGAGCCAGAGTCCGCAAGAAACACCCGTTGCAATCCAGCAGGCACCATATCGAGCAACGTCTTACATACGTCTATGGCTGGCTGGTGGGTGATCCCGCCAAACATCACATGTGAGAACGCGTCTATCTGCGCATGGGCCGCTTGGTTTAACACCGGATGATTGTATCCGTGAATGGCAGCCCACCAACTCGACATACCGTCGATTAATACTTCACCCGTAGCAAGTGTTAATTCTACGCCAGAAGCACCAACTACTTCATAACAGGGCAGAGGGTTGGTTGCAGAGGTATACGGATGCCAAATGTGTTGCTTATCAAATTCAGTATTGTTCAAAATATAACCGTTAGTAAACTTATTTAATTGGTCAGAGTTGACAACTTTGTTCTGGCGCATAGACTAAGCCAGCATTTTGAAATAGTAAAGGACAGCAGATGAGCGTGAAGTCAGCCGCTAGCAACAATACGTCAACCATTCGTAACGACTGGACCAAAGCAGAAGTTGATGCTTTGTTTGCGTTACCGTTTAACGATTTGTTGTTTAAAGCGCAGTGTGTGCATAGAGAAAACTTCGACCCCAATGAAGTACAAGTCAGCACACTACTTTCTATAAAAACAGGTGCATGCCCAGAAGACTGCAAATATTGTCCACAAAGCGCTCGCTACGATACAGGCCTTGAAAAAGAGCGCTTGTTAGAAATTGAAAAAGTGATTCAGCGGGCGAAAGAAGCCAAGCAAGCTGGCTCTACGCGTTTTTGTATGGGGGCAGCATGGCGTAACCCTCGCGATCGCGATATGCCATACATCACTAAAATGGTTGAGGAAGTAAAAGACCTTGGCTTAGAAACCTGCATGACCTTGGGCATGCTTACTCGTGATCAAGCCCTGGCGTTAAAGCAAGCCGGCCTTGATTACTACAACCACAACCTTGATACCTCGCCAGAATTCTATGGCGACATTATCACCACACGCACTTATCAAGACCGTTTAACTACCCTTGAAAATGTTCGCGCTGCCGGTATGAACGTATGTTCTGGCGGAATTGTGGGTATGGGCGAGTCTGCGTCTGACCGCTCAGGGTTGCTTATTCAACTGGCGAATCTACCCGAGCACCCGCAAAGTGTACCGATTAACATGTTGGTAAAAGTTAAAGGAACACCGTTAGATAAAGTTGATGATTTAGACCCCTTTACTTTTATTCGCACCATAGCCGTTGCTCGAATCATGATGCCCAAGTCACATGTAAGACTGTCGGCTGGACGGGAAGCGATGAACGAGCAAATGCAAGCGCTGTGCTTTATGGCTGGTGCAAACTCGATTTTCTACGGTTGTAAGCTACTTACTACATCAAACCCAGACACTCACGAAGATGTCATCTTGTTCCGAAAGTTGGGTATTAATGCTGAGCGCACCAGAGAGTTCTCGGATGAAGCTCATCAACAAGTACTCGAAGAAGAAATTGCAAAGCAACAAAGTGCTGGTGATGATTTATTTTACGATGCCACCGCGCCCAAAGCATCTATAAAAGCCAAACAAACTGTGGAGGCGTAATGGCCTTTGATTGGCTAGAAGCACAATTATCTGAGCGAGCAGAACAGGGCTATTTGCGTCAGCGAAAGTGTCAGCAATACGAAAAAGACAACATTATTTGTATTAACGACACTCATTACTTAAATTTTTCGAGTAATGATTACCTAGGGATGCGACACCACGAAGGTGTGTTACAGGCTTGGGTTGAAGGGCTAGCGCAATTCGGCGCTGGCAGCGGCGCATCACCGCTGGTAACAGGTCACACACAGGCGCATTTGGCTCTGGAAACCTATTTGGCCGATGCGCTCGATAGAGAAGCTGTGCTGTTATTCAACTCTGGGTTTTCTGCCAATCAAGCGATTTGTCAGGCGTTGTTTGCTCAAGGCGGTGACATACTGGCAGACCGCCTTATGCATGCATCTTTTTTGGATGGTGCCTCATCGAGTAAGGCGCAACTTCGGCGGTTTAAGCATAACGACACTAGCCACTTATCTAGTTTATTCGAAAAAGTAAAATCTCAAGATTGTCTTGTTGCCACCGAAGGTGTATTCAGTATGGATGGCGACAGCGCCCCTGTGCGTGAAATAGCTGAAATTACCAAGGCAAATAATAGTTGGTTAATGCTGGATGATGCCCACGGATTTGGAGTGCTAGGCGAACACGGACTCGGTACTGCTGAGTTACATAACCTATCACAGTCAGATGTTCCTATTTTAATGGGAACCTTCGGCAAGGCCATCGGCACAGGCGGTGCGTTTATCGCCGGTAGTCAAACGCTGATTGATTATTTAGTCAATTATGCACGTCATTATATTTATTCTACCGCCATGCCACCGTCTCAGGCAGTGGCTACTCTGTTTTCTATTTCTCATATTGTGAATAACGGTGATGCTAGAACCAAACTCCATGAAAACATCGCTGATTTCAGAGAGCGTTTATCGGCACTGATCGGTCAGTCTAGCGACAGTGATCTTTATTTGGCTGATTCTCATAGTGCAATACAACCAGTAATAGTGGGGACGCCGGAAAAAGCCTTAGCGCTCAGTGAAGCCCTTGCACATCGAGGGATTTGGGTTCCGGCCATTCGATACCCTACGGTGCCGAAAGGAGAAGACAGGTTGCGTATTACTTTGTCTGCTACACACACGTCCAAAGATATCGAAATTTTGGTGGATGCCATTGGGTTGTCGTTAGAGGAAGTGGTGAAATGACAATGAGTCAGGCAGCTTATCAACATGCAGATATCGATAAGCCAATAGCGTCAGCCGACGTAGCAAAAAACTTTTCTCGCTCTGCAACTACCTACGATGATGTTGCGCAGATCCAAAATCAGATCGGTGAGGCAGCGTTGGGTCATTTACCCCAATTGTTGTCGGGCAACGGTTTAGACATTGGAGCCGGTACCGGGCGACATACCCAAGCACTCAATAGCCGTGGGGCGAGTGTACAAGGGGTAGACTTGGCAAAGGGTATGGTTGACCAAGCACAATCGCTTTATCCCGAAATTTCTTTTTCAGTGGCAGATGCTCAGTCCTTACCGTTTTCAGACAGTAGTTTTGCATTTGTTTTTTCTTCCATGGCATTACAGTGGTGTGCGAACTTACACGCGGTAGCGAGAGAGGTTGAACGAGTTCTCGTAGCTGGTGGTGTTGCTGAATTAGCCATTATGGTAGACGGTTCGTTTACAGAGCTTCACAAGGCGAGGGCCTTAGCGTCGTTGGATAAAGTTGATACTCCATTACCTAACTTGCAACGTTGGATAAGCGCATTTCAATCGACCAATTTACGCGTGTCACGAGTTATCACCAAAGACTACGTTGATTATCACCCTAGCGTATTGTCACTACTGCGTTCTATTAAACATGCGGGAGCTGGTGCCACAAGACAGCAAAATGCCTCGTTGAGCAAACGAGATCTCAAAAAGTTAACCATGGCGTATCAAGGCATGAGTGATTCGCCAAAAGGCTTGCCACTTACCTATAAAGTTAGTCATTTCAGGTTAGAAAAGTAATGAAGCAGTATTTTGTTACCGGCACAGATACCGAAGTCGGGAAAACCTACGTAACCGCACAATTACTCAGTGCTGGCGGGCGTTTAGGTAAAAACACATTGGGTTACAAACCCGTCGCCGCTGGTTGCGAATTGGTAAATGGTGAATGGGTAAATGAAGATGCATTAGCACTTCATGGTGCGAGTAGTATGGAGGTTTCGTTAGATATCATTAACCCCATTCGTCTTGCTCCACCTATTGCGCCACATATTGCTGCACAAGAAGCGGGTGTTGTTCTAGATGAGCCATCTATCGTGGCAGGTTTAAACGCGCAGCAAACGCTAAAACCCGACCTTTTGCTCATGGAAGGAGCGGGCGGATGGCGCTTGCCTTTGTCGAACGACCTATTTATGTCTGATGTTGTTGCACACCTAAACCTACCAGTGATCCTGGTAGTGGGTATGAAACTTGGGTGTTTGAATCACGCACTACTCACCGCAGAGTCAATTGCTAGCAGCGGCTTAACCTTGGTGGGTTGGATAGCGAATGATGTTTCTGGGTCTATGTCTCGCTATGACGAGAACGTAAATACCCTTAAAAAAGCCATGCCGGCGCCCTTACTGGGTGAAATACCTTTCAAAAAGGCACCGGATGAGAAGGTGTTAGCGGCAATAATCGACAAACTGTGTTAAGTCGTCACCTTCATTAATGGGGTGCTTTTCGTTTGCAAGGAAGACAAAGCCTCCTAGATCTCCTAAAAGCGTTAACTTGTTATCAGTGAGTTTTAGTGCAGTACCCTCGCGAATAGCCAATACCGGCGTAGTAGGGCTAACGGTAGTAAATTCAGCCAAGCGTTGGTCTCGGGTTTCGCCATTGTGACCGGGAGCAGAGTAGTCGGTGTAGTGGGGGTTTAGCTGACATGACAGCACATCTAGCGCATCAAAAGACGGCGGTGGGATAATAGGCATATCGTTGGTCGTACGTATGGTCATACCGCAAATATTTGAGCCTGCGCTCCAACCCACATAAGCAAGCCCATCAGCAATAGCCGACTTTAAAGGTTCAATTAAATCAAGCTCGTACAGTGTATACAGTAAGTGAAAGGTGTTACCCCCGCCAACCATAATGGCTTGATTGTTGGCAATGGCGTTTTCAACCGCTTCACGGGGTGAAGATACCTGATGTAACCCTGTGACATTCAGTGTGGGCAAACCTTCTGCGACTCGCTGAGTATATTCGTCATAACTTATGGTAACGCCCGCAAAGGGAATAAAAAGCACATCTTTAATGCCTTTTAAATGCTCGTAAATAAAGGGCTGGGCATGGGCTAGGTACGGCTCATCGTTTTTACGAGAGCTACTTAGCATTAATACGTGGGCAGTCATTAGTACTCCAGTTTTTTGTATCGTCGCTTGGTCTTCACTGATGCGAGGATTTTTTGATTTTAGTTATCACACATAAAAGTATAAGGGATTTTGGTTGATGGAATCGACCCTTGTGAGGGTTTTGTCAGGAGTTTGTACGTAACTCTCTTATCTATCGGGTGAGAAGAGCGACACGCTTCAAACTGACCTGATACTCTTTGAATATCTTAGGTACATTGTCAGGAAGTTGCCCATTCAAAAAGTGTCGTAACACCTTTCCATTCTCACTTTCTGGGTTGAGCCTAATGCCAATAAACTCACTCTGACCAACGTCTTCCAAGAATACTGGTGTATCCGAATAATTCTGTTCTTTGTAAAAGTCGAGAGCAGTTATAGGTATTTCAATGCGCAGCCACTTATCCAGTGTCTCTGACGGCACCAATGTCAGTATATTTGACGCATTTAACGACAAGGAAGATTGGTCGTTGGCCCCTTGTTCAAATAGGGTAACAGAGAGGTTTATATTGCCTTTATCAAGGGCAAGTAATGCTTCTGAGTCAAGGTGACCTCCAA
Source organism: Alteromonadaceae bacterium (assembly GCA_027013165.1). Taxonomy (GTDB): domain Bacteria; phylum Pseudomonadota; class Gammaproteobacteria; order Enterobacterales; family Alteromonadaceae; genus Alteromonas. Next base: position 2,942 of record JALUXV010000050.1, on the reverse strand, counting down.
AGGCCTCGTGGAGTTCTGTAGTATTGGGTATCACAGTGTTAGTGCTGTGTATTTTTAATTCGATTATGAGGGACACTAAACTTTCAACCTTGATCGGTGAGATACTAAAGTCTATTTCCAAACCATTTGCATGTTGATGATGCCAGTCAGCAAGCTTTTTAACTAATACGGTGTGGTAAATTTGATGACCACCGCAGGTGGTGTCAGTGCGAAAGTTCGACTCGGAGAACTCATAATTCTCTGGCGATAGAGCTACCCCTAAGAATTCAGAGCTTACGGATTCGTTGTTGATGTGATTCCAACCCGATAAAGGAAATAGATGTGGGTGAAAGAGCTCCAATTGGTTCTCAGTTGATGATAAATCAGTGCCACAGTCTTTCATTAGAATAATGGATTCATTGTCGCCAACTGAATAATTAGCGCACACTGAAAATGCCAAGAACAGGCTCAATACTAAAATGCTTTTTGCAAATAGTTTTATTCTAGTTGTGTGATTGTTCATAGCTTCCCTTCTTCGCGGACGTAAGTTGGCAAATAGAATGAAATATTCTGTTTTCGTGAACAAGGCCTTGCAAGGCCAAATCCCAAGATGGCTGACTTTTCACCGTCTTAGGACCAGAGCTAGGTGTTTATTTTTGGCCCACATAGCCTAATTTTGAGTGTTTTCATTTGAGGTGCAAAACGCTGAATTTCTTGTACCCCTACAGGGGCTGGGATATTCTAGCGGCGTGTATTTATCTTATTTTTTATTTTCTGGAGTAGTAGTCAGTGCCTTCTGTTTTATTTGTGTGTTTAGGAAATATATGTCGTTCGCCTACTGCTGAGGCTGTGTTTAGACATAAAGCAGCGCAAGCAGGGCTCGATATAGACATTGACTCAGCGGGAACCCACGGATATCACATTGGCAAAGCGCCTGATAAGCGTTCTCAGGCTGCTGGTGTTGAGCGAGGATATAGCTTTAAAGGAATCGCTTGTCGAAAAGTTGCTGATGACGATTTTGAAAAGTTTGATTACATTCTTGCTATGGATAGCAGCAATTTAGCTAACTTGTTAGAGAAGGCTCCGAATGCGCAACGGCATAAAGTTAAATTAATGCTAGATTTTGCGCCCGGACACGAAGGCCAAGAAGTTCCAGACCCTTATTATGGCGGTAAGAAAGGCTTTGAGTTGGTACTCGATTTGATTGAAAGCGCCTCTGACGGCCTGATAAAACACATTCAAACAAGTTAATCAAAATACAAGGCCAACCCGGTCTAAAAAACTTTCTAGATTTTCACGCTGTCTTACTAGCTCCTTACATCAATTGTGTTACAGTGGCGCCAAAGTAACCACAGCAACTGTTGCCCTACGTTGTATGGAATATTAACAGGAGAACATTCTTGAGTAATTGGCAACCCGATAGCTGGAGGCAAAAGCCTATTCTTCAGCAACCTACCTACGAAGATTTAACAAGACTGTCAGAGGTAGAAAAAACACTGAGCACTTATCCGCCGCTAGTATTTGCTGCGGAAGCAAGAGAGCTTCGTCGTCAGCTTGGTGAAGTGAGCTTAGGTAAAGGCTTTTTACTGCAAGGCGGTGATTGCGCCGAATCTTTTGACGAGTTTAATGCGCCAAAAATTAGAGATACATTTAAAGTATTACTGCAAATGGCCATTGTTCTGACGTTTGCAGGCCGTTGCCCAGTCACAAAAGTTGCCCGTATGGCAGGGCAGTATGCCAAGCCTCGTTCATCGGATTTTGAGACCAAAAACGGTATATCATTGCCAAGTTATCGCGGTGATATTATCAATAGCTTTGAGTTTACCGAAGACGCTAGACGTCCTAATCCAGACCGCTTGTTAGAGGCATACCACCGCAGCGCTTCAACCTTAAACTTGTTGCGCGCTTTCGCTCAAGGCGGCTTAGCAGATTTACACGAAGTAAATCGTTGGAATATGGCGTTTGTTGAAAACAACCCGTTGAAAGAACGCTACCACGATATGGCGATGCGTATTCAGGATACGTTGGAGTTTATGGACGTGATTGGTATCAACTCACAATCCAGTCCTACGCTTCACGAAACGTCGTTGTTTACGTCACACGAAGCTTTGTTGCTCAACTATGAGCAAGCATTAACACGCATAGATACGTTAACCGGTAAGCCATATGATTGCTCTGCGCATATGGTGTGGATTGGTGAGCGTACACGTCAGCTAGATCATGCCCACATAGAGTTTTTCCGCGGTATTCACAACCCTATTGGTGTGAAAGTTGGCCCAACCATGGAAGAAGATGAACTTATTCGTTTGATTGATGCGTTGAATCCGCTTAACGACCCGGGGCGTTTAACGCTAATTACTCGTATGGGTGCAGATAAAATTGCCGACAACTTACCGCGTTTACTTCGCCGAGTTAAAGCGGAAGGACGTCACGTGGTATGGAGTTCTGATCCTATGCATGGCAATACCTTCTCGGCATCGAGTGGTTACAAAACCCGTAATTTCGACGCGATTTTACGTGAAATTAAGCAGTTCTTTGGGGCACACGATGCTGAAGGAACACATGCTGGTGGTATTCACTTAGAAATGACCGGACAACACGTAACCGAATGTACCGGCGGTGCCTACGAAATCAGTGATGACGATCTAGCACAAGCTTATAAAACCCAGTGTGATCCACGCTTGAATGCCGACCAAGTACTCGAAATGGCATTCCTTGTTGCAGACCACTTACGTAACGCTTGATAAGCATTGAAGCGCTAGAGGGAACGCAATAAACCTTTTACGTCACGCTTAATAGATAAATGCTATGAAGCTAGTGTGGGAAGTGATGACCTTTTTACAGGCGTCCTCGGCATGGATGTATATGGACTCCACCTGTTTAGCAACAGATGTTGTGTAAAAAAGTAAAATGCGAGCGTATATTCGGTTTCTAAATGAAGGAGCTACCTTCGAACCTTTGAT
>JALUXV010000049.1 GCA_027013165.1 Alteromonadaceae bacterium | reverse complement strand
AAACAGAACAATGATTGAGAATATGAACATTCGTTTGAAAAACGTAGAGGATAAGCTTGAAGAGCTCTCTGTGTCCTTTAAAGAAAGGAAAAAGTACCTTAGATGGCTTTATTCGATTTTAGTCCCGGCTTTTGTAGCTTTAGGTGTGGAATTTCTCAATTTATGGCACGGATAAGGGAGATGATATAAATGCCAATTATAGTGGGAAATATTCAAGCACTTCTAACAAATGACAACACGACTCTAAATACAACAAGCACGGCTTTTACAGTAGAAAAGTTCTTTTACTTTACCGACTTAAATGGAAAAATTCACCAGATTGTTCCTATTGTAAGCCTTTGGAGTGCTAACGCAGCGGCAACAGCGACGGTGGAAGTAAGTGTTGATAACACAGTTACAGCAGGCGCTTCAACAAATTCAACGACAGAAACAAGCATATCACTTGATACCTTGAAAGTTCCAAGCAGTTCAACGGGAATTCACATATTCCAACTCAAATTGAAAACTTCTAACGCTTCTTATAGCGCTTACACTTCTTTGTTAGAAGTGATAGGAGAGTGATTTAAATGGCTATAAATGTAAATGAAAAAAGTGTTTTGACAAATGATATAGCTGCGACTTCGGAGAACATAGGCAACACGCTGGTAATGAGAGATGCAAATGGAAACATTTCAATCAATACGGCAACCGGCACAGCGACTCACGCACTAAATTCTGATAAACTCGTCAACATGGTTCCTGATACAACAGCAACCGCCAATACAATCGTGCAGCGTGATTCAAGCGGCAATTCGGCAATCGGCGCTTATCTCGGGCGTGTCGCCACAAAGGGTTTACTTAACGGCCTCAGTGCAAATTACCAGGACTTCGCATGGGTAGATGACGAACAAGCGTTTTATTGGTATGCTGGCAATGGATGGTTCTCCTACGATGTGAAAAGACTGAAAGAAGGCTTCACGCTCGTTAACCTGCTCGGCTCGTATGGTTCGTTTAGTAAGGATAGTAATGGTGATGGATTGGCGGATGGGTTGTTGAATATCGGTGGAAACATTTATACAGACGGTACCGTAACGTTTTCGGTTGACTCTAATGGGCAAAAATTCACCTGTAACAACGGTACAGTAACTGAGGGTTCTACTTTTGTTCATTTCTATATACAAGCCAATTTGAATGATATTTTGTTTATCAATTTTTTAATTGACAACCAACAATTGGAGACAGGATATTCTGGTTTGGCGTTATATGACAGCTCAACAGTTACTAAAATGGTATCTGTTAGTTTAACTACTCAAGAACAACAAAACATCTACGAAAAATCTTTACCTCTAAATTTGTCTCCGTATTATGTATTGTGGCTCTACCCTATGGAGGGACATGATATGCAAGAAAATTCTACAAATATAACTGTTTTTAAGCAGTTATCAGTCTACGACCTCACGTGGATGGATCAATATTCTCCTATGCCACAAAGCTTACAAGAAAAATACAGCGTGTCTAAGTGGGTAGACATGACAGATGATGACCTCGCAAATGAACTCCCATATGTGAACAGCGTAGGATATGTGGGGGTGGGATTATGATTACGATTGAGCAAAGAGGGAAGAATTTAATTAAATGTGCTAAATCTCAAGTTACAGGATATAAATTAACAAATACTAATGGATATATTCTTATGCCAAACGCTGATGGTTTTAATGCAGTTACAGGTAAAAATGATAGATATGGCATTTTACTTAAACCTAATACAACTTATACTCTTTCGGCTAAAAATGATGATCATAATGGTTATTTCTATATTGAAGTAAGAAATGGAGATAGTAATACTGTTAGACAAATAGCAAATCAAAATCACCCTCCTTACACACCATATACATTTACCACTACTGATTATTTATATCCATATTTTGATTTATTAGTTTATTTAAGAGATTCGTCATTACCAGCAGTCATTGAATACATCCAGCTCGAAGAAGGCTCAGTCGCCACGCCATACGAAGACCCGTGGGTGAACACGCTAAACTTTGATGCCAACTTGCACGCAGGCGAATTCTTGCAAAAATCAAGTGGTAATATCTTCTACATTCACAAGAATTGGTATCGGGATGCGAACAACAACGCTTATGAAAAGCTCACGTTCAACGCCGGTGTTGCCACGCCAAGTGCTCTTACAAGTGAGCCTGTGATCGTGCAAGATATCTCCACAGGCGAGATCAAAAACGCCATGGTGAGTGGATCGGCAGTTAACGTCTATCTAAATCAATACGATTCTTGGACTACAACCAACGCCACCACAACATCTTTTACCCTCACTAAGGTATCTCTAAATGACACTTATCCCGTGGCGATCAACGGAACTGTTACCACTTCTGGGTTCACACAAACTACCACACAAATAACATTTGATACCGCCGTGGCTTCTGGCTCCACGGTATCGTGTGTCTATCCTTACCTCGATACAGGCTATTCTTCCGATGCTCAAGTATTTTATCAAGTTACTCCGGAAGATGTGGCTATTATTCCAAACGAGCAACAGCAATTTGTAGTTTTGGCTCAAGACGACAATCAATTCTCAACGACCTCAACTACTCTTACCACACTCAAATCAGTCCGTATTGATACATCTAATACAAATATATCATTTATACAACCTATCATCAGCCTTTGGAATGCGACATCTGGTGCTATCACGACTGCCGGTATCAATGTTGACGGTGGAACGAATTATACCACCACAAGCTCATCTACAACCGAGCAAGTTATTACTTTGAGTCCAATCAAAATTTCGCAAGGCTTTCATACAATCAATGTGGTTGTTTCAACAAATAATGCAAGTTATTCCGCCTATACACAGTTCTTGACAATTTATGGAAAATAAGGAGATGATTGAAAATGTTGACTTCTGAACAAATGGCAATTTTAGATAAATATGTTTCATTGGTAAAAATTCAAAAGGTGTATTCCTTGAATAGTGGATCACCTATCACTTATTCTGGAAAAATCGTGAGTATCTCACCAATCTTTGCAATTCCCTCAAAAAAGACAGTTACAATTGATATTCCACTCGGCCCTTCCACAAAGACTGAAGTTACAGTGCCAACTACCACTACACCCAGTGCCACTACTACAACATATACAACACAAATTCTGAGAATCACCATCCAGCTTGATGAAAACAACATCTCTTGGCTTTTGGAAAATCAAAACCAACTGCCAGATATTGCAACTGCCTTTTTTCAAACTGTTAAAGAAAATTACTTGCAGACTCAGACTCTACCAAACACTTTAGAACAGTTCGTTAACAAGACTTATTAAAAAAGAGTTGATTTGTGATGGCTTTTGACGTATATAGTAGCGAAGTAAGCAGTGTCCCAAACAGCATTGTGAGGCGTGATGCCAACGGAAACATCTATGCCAATAATATCAATGCCGGCGGTGCTATTTTGGTTTTAGATGATACCACTCTCTCGACGACAGCCACCGCTTCAGCAACTGTAAAGTCTTTTAGGTACTACAATGATGGGAATATAAGCAACATACAAGTTTTCGTCTCCGCCTGGAACGCCTCAAGTGGGGCAACGACTACTATTGGAGTCAATGTAGATAATTTAACGCCGTCATCTACCACAACAACGTCTACAACAGAGCAATTTTTCACTTTGACGCTTACGCCACCAAGCACGAAAGGCGTTCATACACTCAACGTTACTTTGGCCACTTCAAACGCTTCTTATAGCGCTTATACGAAGTTCTTACAAGTCGAGGTGAGTTGATATGAATTTGACAGATAGAGAAAAAAAGATTTTAATTGTTGGCGACGAATCAACCGTTACGACTACTGCTTCTGCGTATACAAGCGTTAAGACGCTTACACTGATACAGAGCTCATTTATCACATTTGCCAAAGTAGTTGCGAGAGTAACTTTGAAAACAAACGCAGGCACTGTATATGCGAGATTAGGAGCGGATTCAGACGCTATAACAAGTGATGAGGTATCAACGACTTCAACAAGTGATGTTGTTGGAGAGATTACATTGGACGTTTCAAGCCTTGGTGCGGGTACTCATTCGATCGACTTAGAAATGCACGTGGATGACTCCGCAAATACGGGTACGAATGTTGTGTTTGAATTGTGGGGTGTGCCGGCATGAATGTGAGACAAAGCAAACTGCCTCTCAAATCT
>JALUXV010000048.1 GCA_027013165.1 Alteromonadaceae bacterium | reverse complement strand
GTTCATGGACCAAAACAACCCGCTTTCAGAAGTTACGCACAAGCGTCGTATTTCTGCATTAGGCCCGGGTGGTCTTACTCGTGAACGTGCAGGCTTTGAGGTTCGAGACGTACACCCGACTCACTATGGTCGTTTGTGTCCAATCGAAACTCCTGAAGGTCCAAACATCGGTTTGATTAACTCATTGGCAAGCTTCGCGCGTACCAATGATTTCGGTTTCCTTGAAACGCCTTTCCGCCGCATTGTTGACGGTGTAGTGACTGACGAAATCGATTACCTATCGGCCATTGAAGAAGGTCAGTTTGCGATTGCACAGGCAAACGTAGCACTTACTGAAACTAATGCATTGCTTGACGACCTTATTCCATGTCGTCACCGCGGTGAAACAACCTTGATGCCTAAAGAAGACATCAAATACATGGACGTTTCACCACAGCAAATCGTATCTATCGCTGCAAGCATTATCCCGTTCCTAGAACACGATGACGCAAACCGTGCATTGATGGGTGCGAACATGCAACGTCAGGCAGTACCAACACTACGCGCTGATAAGCCGCTAGTAGGTACTGGTATGGAAAGAACCATCGCTGTTGACTCGGGTGTTACCGTAGTTGCTAAGCGTGGTGGTACCGTAGATTTCGTTGACGCTAGCCGTATCGTAATCAAGGTGAATGAAGATGAAATGCTTCCAGGTGAAGCAGGTATCGACATTTACAACCTGACTAAGTACACCCGTTCTAACCAGAACACGTGTATTAACCAACGTCCTACCTGTGATGTTGGCGATCCAATCGTTGCTGGTGACGTTCTTGCTGACGGCCCATCAACTGACTTGGGTGATCTAGCACTTGGTCAAAACATGCGTATCGCGTTCATGCCTTGGAATGGTTACAACTTTGAGGATTCAATCCTTATCTCTGAGCGTGTAGCTCAAGAAGACCGTTTCACTACTATTCACATTCAAGAACTAAGCTGTATCGCTCGTGATACTAAGCTTGGGCCAGAAGAAATTTCTTCTGATATCCCGAATGTGGGCGAATCTGCATTGAGCAAGCTTGATGAATCAGGCGTTGTTTACATTGGTGCAGAAGTTAAAGGTGGCGATATCTTAGTAGGTAAAGTGACACCTAAGGGTGAAACTCAGCTTACGCCTGAAGAAAAACTATTGAGAGCAATCTTTGGTGAAAAAGCGTCTGACGTTAAAGATACGTCTTTACGTGTACCTAACTCTGTTCACGGTACTGTAATCGACGTTCAAGTCTTTACTCGCGATGGTGTTGAGAAAGACAAGCGCGCGCTTGAAATCGAAGATATGCAACTTCGTCAGGTTAAGAAAGACCTTACTGACGAATTTGAAATCCTTGCAGATGGTATCTTTGCTCGTGCACAAAACGCACTACTACGCGCAGGTGTTGACCAAGCTAAGCTTGATAGCCTACCTCGTGAGAAGTGGTTTGAGATTGCACTTAGCAGCGAAGATGCACAACTTGAGCTAGACCAGATTGCAGAGCAGCACGGTGAGATCAAAGACGACTTCGATAAGAAATTCGAAGCTAAGCGTCGCAAGATCACACAAGGTGATGACCTAGCACCTGGCGTACTTAAGATTGTTAAGGTTTACCTAGCTGTTAAACGTCACATCCAACCGGGTGACAAAATGGCGGGACGTCACGGTAACAAAGGTGTTATCTCGACTATCCAGCCAGTAGAAGACATGCCATACGATGAAAACGGTACGCCGGTAGACATCGTTCTTAACCCACTAGGTGTACCGTCGCGTATGAACATCGGTCAGATTCTAGAAACTCACTTGGGTATGGCTGCGCACGGTTTAGGTGTGAAGATTGACCGTATGCTTAAAGAGCACGAAGAAATGCAAAAACTTCGCAGCTTCTTGAAAGAAGTATACGAGCTAGGTGAAAACCACCAGGAAGTTGATATCGATAACTTCACTGATCACGAAGTGAAGCGCCTTGCAGAAAACCTGCGTAAAGGTGTACCGATTGCAACACCTGTATTCGACGGTGCTCGTGAATCTGAAATTAAAGAAATGCTTAAACTGGCTGATATTCCAGAAAGCGGTCAGATCACACTGTTCGACGGTCGTACCGGTCGCGCGTTTGAGCGTCCAGTTACGGTTGGTTACATGTACATGCTTAAGCTTAACCACTTGGTTGATGACAAGATGCACGCCCGTTCTACCGGTTCGTACAGCTTGGTGACACAGCAGCCGCTGGGTGGTAAAGCACAATTCGGTGGCCAGCGCTTCGGTGAGATGGAAGTGTGGGCACTTGAAGCATACGGTGCAGCATATACCCTTCAGGAAATGCTTACTGTTAAGTCGGATGACGTTAACGGCCGTACTAAGATGTACAAGAACATCGTCGATGGCGACCACAGAATGGAGCCTGGCATGCCAGAATCCTTCAACGTATTACTTAAAGAAATTCGCTCGTTGGGTATCAACATCGAGCTTGAAGAAAAGTAACACGGCAATCGCCACGTATTGACTTGAGATGGCCCGGTGCTTGCGCCGGGTTCTAGAGACTGACTCCGCTGGGAGAGTAATGTGAAAGACTTATTAAAGTTTCTAAAGCAACAAAACAAGACTGAAGAATTCGACAATATTCGAATTGGTCTTGCTTCACCAGACATGATTCGTTCATGGTCTTACGGTGAGGTTAAAAAGCCTGAAACCATTAACTACCGTACGTTCAAGCCAGAGCGTGACGGCTTGTTCTGTGCGCGTATTTTTGGACCGGTAAAAGACTATGAATGTCTTTGCGGTAAGTATAAGCGCCTGAAGCACCGTGGTGTTATTTGTGAAAAATGTGGTGTTGAAGTAACCCTAACTAAAGTACGTCGTGAGCGTATGGGTCACATCGAATTGGCGAGTCCAGTTGCCCACATTTGGTTCCTTAAATCACTTCCGTCTCGTATCGGTTTGATGCTAGACATGACGCTACGTGACATTGAGCGCGTATTGTATTTTGAATCTTACGTTGTGACTGAGCCGGGTATGACTACCCTTGAGCGCAGCCAGCTTCTTACCGAAGAAGAATACCTAGATTCATTAGAAGAGCACGGTGACGAGTTCGAAGCAAAAATGGGTGCAGAAGCTGTATTCGATTTGCTTAAAGTACTAGACGTTGACGCTGACGTAGCGGCAATGCGTGAAGAGTTGCCTTCAATTAACTCTGAAACCAAGCGCAAGAAAATCACTAAGCGTCTTAAGTTACTAGAGTCATTCCAACAGTCTGGTAATAAGCCAGAGTGGATGATCATGACAGTTCTGCCGGTACTACCGCCAGATTTACGTCCTCTAGTACCACTAGACGGCGGTCGTTTTGCAACGTCTGACTTGAACGATTTGTATCGTCGTGTAATCAACCGTAACAACCGTCTTAAGCGTCTTCTAGACCTTGCGGCGCCTGATATTATCGTACGTAACGAAAAACGTATGCTTCAGGAAGCGGTTGATGCGTTACTTGATAACGGTCGTCGTGGCCGTGCGATCACTGGTTCTAACAAGCGTCCTCTGAAATCACTTGCTGACATGATTAAAGGTAAGCAAGGTCGTTTCCGTCAAAACCTTCTTGGTAAGCGTGTTGACTACTCAGGTCGTTCTGTAATTACCGTTGGTCCTACATTGCGTTTGCACCAGTGTGGTCTTCCTAAGAAGATGGCACTTGAGTTGTTCAAGCCATTTATTTACGGCAAGCTTGAAGGTCGCGGTTTAGCGACAACAATCAAAGCTGCTAAAAAGCTTGTTGAGCGCGAAGCACCTGAGGTTTGGGACGTACTAGATGACGTTATCCGCGAACACCCAGTAATGCTTAACCGTGCACCAACACTTCACCGTTTGGGTATACAAGCGTTTGAACCAACACTTATCGAAGGTAAAGCGATTCAGCTTCACCCACTTGTGTGTGCGGCATATAACGCCGACTTCGATGGTGACCAAATGGCGGTTCACGTTCCGTTGACTATCGAAGCGCAGCTAGAAGCTCGTGCACTAATGATGTCAACGAACAACATTCTTTCACCAGCGAACGGTGAACCAATTATCGTTCCTTCACAGGACGTTGTATTGGGTCTTTACTACCTAACCCGTGACAAAGTAAACGGTGTAGGTGAAGGCATGATGTTTACTAGCCCGCACGAAGCTGAAAAAGCGTATCGTACAGGCGCTGCGGAATTACATTCACGTGTAAAAGTACGTATCACTGAATACGACGTTGCAGAAGACGGTACTAAAACTGAGAAAGTCACACTGACTGATACAACAGTAGGTCGTGCAATTTTCTCATTGATTCTACCTAAGGGTCTACCGTTTGAAATCATCAACCAAGCCATGGGCAAGAAGCAAATCTCTAAATTGCTTAACGCTTGTTACCGTACCCTTGGTTTGAAAGATACTGTTATTGCTGCTGACCAAATCATGTATACCGGTTTCCACTACGCGATGATCGCGGGTGCGTCTGTTGGTATCGACGACATGGTAATCCCAGAAGCGAAGAAAGACATTATCGAAGCGGCAGAAGCGGAAGTTATCGAGATTCAGGAACAGTTCCAAAGTGGTCTTGTAACAGCCGGTGAGCGCTACAACAAAGTTATCGATATTTGGTCTAACGCAAACGAAAAAGTTGCTAAGGCCATGATGGATAACCTTAAGACTGACATCGTGATTAACCGCGATGGCGAAGAAGAAGAGCAGCAATCATTTAACTCTGTTTACATGATGGCCGACTCAGGTGCTCGTGGTAGTGCCGCACAGATTCGTCAGCTAGCGGGTATGCGTGGTCTGATGGCTAAGCCAGACGGCTCAATCATCGAAACGCCAATCACAGCGAACTTCCGTGAAGGTCTGAACGTACTACAGTACTTCATCTCAACTCACGGTGCTCGTAAAGGTCTAGCGGATACTGCACTTAAAACAGCGAACTCGGGTTACCTAACTCGTCGTCTTGTAGACGTTGCACAGGATTTGGTTATCACTAACGATGACTGTGGCACGTTCGAAGGTGTTGTAATGACTCCACTTATCGAAGGTGGAGACGTTGTTGAGCCGCTACGTGAGCGTGTTCTAGGACGTGTAGTTGCTGAAGACGTACTTAAGCCAGGTACTGACGAAGTACTTGTTGAGCGTAACGTAATGCTAGATGAAGCATTAGTAGATATGCTTGAAGCTAACTCAGTTGACCAAGTTATGGTTCGCTCTGTTATCACTTGTGACAACGATTTCGGTGTTTGTGCTAAGTGTTACGGTCGTGACCTTGCACGTGGTCACATGGTGGGTAGCGGTGAATCGGTTGGTGTTATTGCAGCACAGTCAATCGGTGAACCAGGTACACAGCTTACCATGCGTACCTTCCACATCGGTGGTGCGGCATCAAGAGCGTCAGCAGAAAATAGCGTACAAGTTAAAACTGCAGGTAGCTTGAAGCTACACAATGCTAAATTCGTACGTAATTCTGACGACAAAGTGGTTATTGTTTCTCGTTCAACTGAATTGACAGTAATTGATGAGCAGGGTCGTGAGAAAGAGCGTTATAAAGTACCTTACGGTGCCGTACTTAGCGTTGATGACGGTGCGACTATTGCAGCTGGCGACGTGGTTGCTAACTGGGATCCGCATAGTCACCCAATTATTACTGAGCGTGCAGCGAAAATTAGCTTTGCTGACATCGACGACTCTAACACTGAAATGCAACAAGACGAGCTCACTGGTCTAACGCGTATCGTTGTTAAGGATCTTGCTAAAGTTAATGCGAAAGAGCCTAAGCTAATTCTAGAGAGCGATGAGTTCGGTCTTCAAGAAATTCGTCTTCCAAGCTTTACTACAATCGAAGCGAAAGAAGGCAAAGTGGCTAACGAAGGTGACGTACTAGCGCGTATTCCTCAGGAAAGCTCGAAAACTCGTGATATTACCGGTGGTCTACCGCGCGTTGCGGACCTATTCGAAGCTCGTAAGCCTAAAGAGCCTGCAATTCTTGCAGAAATCTCAGGTACTATAGGCTTCGGTAAAGAGACCAAAGGTAAGAAGCGCCTAGTTATCACACCTGCTGAGGGTGATGCGTACGAAGAGATGATTCCTAAGTGGCGTCAGCTTAACGTGTTTGAAGGTGAGAAAGTGGAAAAAGGCGAAGTTATCGCCGATGGCCCAGAGTCACCACATGACATTCTTCGTCTACGCGGAATTTCAGCGGTTGCTAACTATATCGTGAACGAAGTTCAAGAAGTTTACCGCCTACAGGGTGTAAAAATTAACGATAAGCACATCGAAGTGGTTATTCGTCAGATGCTACGTAAGTGTATCATTACACACGCTGGTGATACCCAGTTCCTTGAAGGTGAGCAAGTTGAAGTGTCTAACGTTAAAGTGGCTAACCGTGAAATTGAAAAACACGGTAAGATCCCTGCCCAGTACGAAACACAGTTACTAGGTATCACTAAAGCGTCACTATCGACTGAGTCATTTATCTCTGCTGCGTCGTTCCAAGAAACAACGCGCGTACTTACCGAAGCGGCAGTACAAGGTAAAGAAGATGACTTACGTGGCCTGAAAGAAAACGTAATCGTTGGTCGATTGATTCCAGCGGGTACAGGTTTCGCTTACCACGAGCGTCGTGCACAGAAGCGCAAAGAAGAGATTGAAGAAATGTCTGTTTCAGCGGCTGAAGCTGAGCAAGCATTAACAGAAGCTCTTAACGCTGATATTGGTGAAGACACCGCAGAATAATAAGTTGGCGAGTGCACTTTCTGTGTACTCGCGCTTATTGGCAAGACAAGCTTACATTAAGCATAAATATTAACTGCTTAACCTTTGTACAGCTTGACATGCACAGCATTGATCATTACTATTCCGCGACCCAATTTTTGAGAGTATTAAATACTGTTGAAAATGGTGCGCGGATTTTTGTATCAATGCCACGTTATTCCTGACGAGCACAGGGGTAACAAAACATGGCGATATTTAAAAATCCCATGAGAATGGACCCAATCATAGTGATTGGGTTTTTGTAGTTTTTAATCAGGAGCTAGTTAATGGCAACAGTTAACCAGTTAGTGCGTAAGCCGCGTAGAAAGCCCGTTGAAAAAAGCAACGTAGCTGCCCTACAAGCTTGCCCACAAAGACGTGGTGTATGTACTCGTGTATATACTACTACGCCTAAGAAACCAAACTCTGCACTACGTAAAGTATGTCGTGTGCGCCTTACTAACGGTTTTGAAGTTTCTTCATACATCGGTGGTGAAGGACACAACCTACAAGAGCACAGTGTAGTTCTTATCCGTGGTGGTCGTGTTAAAGACCTTCCAGGTGTTCGTTATCACACAGTTCGCGGTACTCTTGACTGCGCAGGTGTAAACGATCGTAAACAGGCCCGTTCTAAGTACGGTGCGAAAAGGCCTAAGTCTTAACGGTTCTCCGTTAGTAAGGCCAAACTGAAGTTTAAGAGTTTTGGGTTATCCCTGAATTCATACGGAGAATAGAAGATGCCAAGAAGAAGAGTCGTAGGTCAACGTAAAATCCTACCAGAGCCAAAATTTGGTTCACAATTGCTTGCGAAATTCATGAATGTCGTAATGCTCGACGGCAAAAAGTCAGTCGCTGAAAAAATCGTTTACGGTGCGCTTGATATTGTTGCTGAAAAAACCGGCAAAGCACACCTAGATATGTTTGAAGAAGCTCTTGATAACATCCGTCCTACCGTTGAGGTTAAATCTCGCCGTGTAGGTGGTTCTACTTATCAGGTACCAGTAGAAGTACGTCCAGTACGTCGTAACGCTCTAGGTATGCGTTGGTTGGTGGAAGCTGCTCGTAAACGTGGTGAAAAGTCTATGGCACAGCGCCTGGCTGCTGAAATGATGGACGCAGCTGACAACAAAGGTTCTGCGGTTAAGAAACGTGAAGACGTTCACCGTATGGCCGAAGCAAACAAAGCGTTTGCTCACTACCGTTGGTAATCAACGTTATTTAACTGAGAGAGATGTATGCCTCGTAAGACCTCAATTGAGCGCTATCGTAATATCGGTATTGTTGCGCATGTTGACGCGGGTAAAACCACTACAACAGAGCGTGTTCTGTTTTATACAGGACTATCACACAAGATCGGTGAAGTGCATGATGGCGCGGCAACCATGGATTGGATGGAACAGGAACAAGAGCGTGGTATAACCATTACCTCTGCTGCTACCACCTGTTTCTGGTCTGGGATGCAACAACAGTTTGATCAACATCGTATCAATATTATTGATACCCCAGGACACGTAGATTTTACTATTGAAGTAGAACGTTCTTTACGTGTGCTTGATGGTGCTGTGGTTGTATTTTGTGGATCTTCCGGGGTTGAGCCTCAATCAGAAACAGTCTGGCGACAGGCTGATAAATATGAAGTGCCACGCCTTGTGTTCGTCAATAAGATGGACCGGGCTGGCGCTGATTTTGAGCGAGTTGTGGGTCAGATCCGCAAACGCTTAGGCGCTAACTGTGTTCCTATTCAATTGAACATAGGCGCTGAAGAAGAATTCCGTGGTGTCATCGATTTAATCAAGATGAAGGCCATTAACTGGAACCCTGACGACCAAGGCATGACCTTTGAGTACGAAGAGATTCCAGCTGAATATTTAGATAAAGCCGAGCAATACCGCACCGAAATGATCGAAGCGGCTGCTGAGGCCTCTGAAGAGCTCATGGATAAGTATTTAGAAGGCGAAGAGCTAACTGAAGCTGAAATCCGTGAAGGCTTGCGTACACGCACCCTAAATAACGAAATTGTACTTGCCACTTGTGGTAGTGCATTTAAAAACAAAGGGGTACAAGCGGTACTAGATTCAGTCATTGAGTATTTACCTTCGCCTACCGAAGTTAAGGCAATTAATGGTGTACTTGATGACAAAGATGAGACGGTAGCCGAGCGTCATGCCGACGACAACGAGCCGTTCTCTGCATTAGCATTTAAAATTGCTACAGACCCATTCGTGGGTACGCTGACGTTCTTCCGTTGTTACTCTGGTGTAGTTAACACGGGTGATACGGTTTACAACCCTGTTAAGGGCAAGCGTGAGCGCTTTGGTCGAATTGTGCAAATGCACGCAAAAGACCGCGAAGAAATTAAAGAAGTTCGCGCTGGTGATATTGCAGCAGCGATTGGACTTAAAGATGTGACAACAGGGGATACTTTGTGTGATCCAAACAACGTGATCACCCTAGAACGCATGGAATTTCCAGATCCGGTTATTTCTATTGCTGTTGAACCTAAATCACAAGCAGATCAGGAAAAAATGGGCATTGCGCTAGGTAAATTAGCGGCAGAAGACCCATCCTTCCAAGTAAACACTGACGACGAGACAGGTCAAACAATCATTTCAGGTATGGGTGAGCTACACTTGGATATCATTGTTGACCGAATGAAACGCGAATTTAAAGTAGAGTGTAACGTGGGTAAACCCCAAGTTGCTTATCGTGAAACCATTCGTAGTACGGTGGAAGTGGAAGGTAAATTTGTACGCCAGTCGGGCGGCCGTGGCCAATTTGGTCATGTATGGCTGCGCCTAGAGCCTCAAGAGCCAGACGCTGGGTACGAATTTGTGAACGAAATCGTTGGTGGAGTAGTACCCAAAGAGTTTATTCCATCAGTCGATAAAGGAATTCAGGAGCAGATGCGTAGTGGTGTGGTTGCCGGTTACCCAGTACTTGACGTAAAAGTTACTTTGTACGATGGTTCATATCACGATGTTGACTCTTCTGAAATGGCGTTTAAGATCGCCGGTTCAATGGGTTTCAAAAAAGGCGCCGCAGAAGCAAATCCGGTGTTACTTGAACCCATGATGAAAGTTGAAGTGACTACTCCAGAAGACTGGATGGGTGATGTTGTTGGCGATTTAAACCGTCGTCGCGGCATGATCGAAGGCATGGAAGAAGGCGTTGCCGGAATTAAAATTATCCGTGCAAAAGTTCCCCTTTCAGAAATGTTTGGGTATGCGACCGACTTGCGTTCACAAACGCAAGGCCGTGCGTCATACTCTATGGAGTTCTTCAATTATTCTGAGGCGCCAAACAATGTGGCGCAGGCTATTATTGAGTCTAGAATTTAATCTTATTGAAGGTTCGGTCCGGTCTGTATTGGGTCGGACTTTTAACTTAGGAAACGAGAAAAATGGCAAAAGAAAAGTTTGAACGTACGAAACCCCACGTAAACGTGGGTACAATCGGCCACGTTGACCACGGTAAAACTACCCTAACTGCAGCAATCACTACTGTTCTTGCAAAGACTTACGGTGGCTCTGCTCAAGCGTTTGATCAAATCGATAACGCTCCTGAAGAAAAAGCGCGTGGTATCACCATCTCTACTTCACACGTAGAGTACGATACTCCAACTCGCCACTACGCACACGTAGACTGCCCAGGACACGCTGACTATGTTAAAAACATGATCACCGGTGCTGCACAGATGGACGGCGCGATCCTAGTAGTAGCAGCGACTGACGGCCCAATGCCTCAGACTCGTGAGCACATCCTACTTGGTCGTCAGGTTGGTGTACCTTACATCATCGTATTCATGAACAAGTGTGACATGGTTGACGATGAAGAGCTTCTAGAGCTAGTAGAAATGGAAGTTCGTGAACTTCTATCTGAGTACGAATTCCCAGGTGATGACCTACCAGTTATCCAAGGTTCTGCACTTAAAGCCCTTGAAGGCGAAGCAGAATGGGAAGCGAAGATTGTTGAACTAGGTGAAGCCCTAGATTCATACATCCCAGAGCCAGAGCGTGCTATCGACAAGCCGTTCATCCTTCCAATCGAAGACGTATTCTCAATCTCAGGCCGTGGTACTGTTGTAACAGGTCGTGTTGAGCAAGGTATCATCACTGTAGGTGAAGAAGTAGAAATCGTAGGTATCAAAGAAACTACTAAGACTACTTGTACTGGTGTAGAGATGTTCCGTAAGCTTCTAGACGAAGGCCGTGCAGGTGAGAACGTTGGTGTTCTTCTACGTGGTACTAAGCGTGACGAAGTAGAGCGTGGTCAAGTACTAGCGAAGCCTGGTTCAATCAACCCGCACACTAAGTTCGAAGCAGAAGTATACGTACTATCTAAAGACGAAGGTGGCCGTCATACGCCATTCTTTAAAGGCTACCGTCCACAGTTCTACTTCCGTACAACTGACGTAACTGGTGCAGTAGAGCTACCAGAAGGCGTAGAAATGGTAATGCCTGGTGACAACCTTAAATTCAAAGTAGAGCTAATTGCTCCGATTGCGATGGACGAAGGTCTACGTTTCGCAATCCGTGAAGGTGGTCGTACAGTAGGTGCAGGTGTTGTAGCGAAGATCCTAGACTAATCTAGACTTTGCACACTAAGCATTGAAAAGAAAGGCGCTCGTTGAGCGCCTTTTTTGTGTGTGCTGACTTGTCGGATCGTTTTAAATGACTTACGAACCGAACACTAGCATCAATACGGTAAATAGCGCGCCAACTCCGGCGATTTTTAGCCCGTTTTTGTAAATTGGAAGTTTGGGCAAAAACATCAAAAACGCAGAAATCACAAAAAAGAGTAGTGCTATACCAAAGCTAATGTTTAACCAAAACAAAGGACTATTGTTTGTGGCTTTGTGTAGCTTGACCATTTTCGCCAAAATTAATGGATAGTCTTTCTTGGTGATAACAGCAGTGCCTGTATTTTTGTCATAACTGCCGTAATTAAATTCTACTTGTGTATCCGATTCTCCATTCGCTCTTAGCCCTTTAACACGAAGTTGATCAACCGCACTTTGGGCATTGAGTTGTGCTTCAATTTGATACTCGTGGGTTTGCTCGAATTTTAAAAAATCAGTAGGCCTAAAGATCAGTAGTATTCCACTAACAGCGTAAACTGCCATGATCCCTGCAAGGAAAAAACCTAACCAACGATGATACTTTCTAAATGTCATATGTAATTTTGTGGACGCCATAAGCCTTCTTATCATGTGAACCAAACGGGTGTTATAAACGAGAATATAAATTGTTTAAAGGTGTATTTTTGTTTTGTAAGAAGAATTGACATAACTTTGCGGTTAATGGCTAATCACACTTGGGTGATTCCTCATTCAAAGCTCTTTTGATAGACTAGAATTGCGCTAGGCATAACACTGTATTTGATGCCTCATCGTTTACTGGGATATTGTGATGACAAATGTATTACTACTGTTACAAAACTTTGTAATGCTATTTATGGAATCTGCTCCATGGTTGTTGCTGGGATTATTGGTCGCCGGCATTATGCACGAAGTTGTACCTTTGTCGTTTTTAAAAAAACACATGGGCGGTACATCTTTGTCGGCCATTACCAAATCTGCTGTTTTTGGTGCTCCCCTGCCTTTGTGTTCCTGTGGTGTTATTCCCGCTGCCTTAGGCTTAAGGCGTAGCGGCGCCTCCAAACCGTCAACGGTTTCCTTTTTAGTATCTACACCAGAAACAGGTGTGGATAGTGTTTCAGTATCCTACGCGTTGTTAGGGCCCCTCTACGCAATAGTGAGACCATTTGCTGCGGTTACCAGTGCCATTTTTACGGGGTTGATGGTTCGATGGTTCGACAGTGACAACAAAACTCAAGGCCCAACCACTACATCGTCCTGTTGTAGCCACAAGCATTCAGCACATGAATCGAATCAAAGTGAGGTTACCTCGGAAACACCTCGCTCATGGTGGCAGACACTCTACGGCATATGGCAGTTCGCATCAGGCAAGTTACTTGAAGATATAGCAAAATGGCTGTTATTGGGGTTGTTTCTCGCCGCGGTGATAAAAACCTGGGTGCCAACCGACTTTTTAACCCAGTGGGGAGACGGGTTTGTCGCCATGCTAGTAATGGCGTTAATTGGCGTCCCAATGTATATCTGTGCCACGGCGTCTACACCTATTGCCGTTGGGTTTTTGGCGGCAGGGCTATCTCCGGGAGCTATCTTAGTATTTTTGATGGCTGGGCCGGCTACCAATGTATCTACCATGGGAATGATTAAGCAAGAGATGGGTACACGAACACTCCAGCTTTACTTGTTTAGCGTAGTAAGCTCCAGTATCGCCTTTGGTTATGCACTAAATTGGGTTATAGCGAGTTTTGACCTAGGGCATTTAGTGCGATTAGACCACAGTATGCATCAACACGCTGACGGTGCTAAATGGTTGTATGTACTTTCGGCATTATTGCTAGCAGTCTTACTTCTCAAGCTTGGATATAACAACCTAGTTAATCGACTTAAACAAGCACAAAACAAACCTACGAGCTGCTGTCACTAGGCAAATTTGGTGGTTATACCTCTTGTATCTGTCTGAGTAGCACCCATAATAGAGGTCCGCACGTGTTGTGCTGACTTATGGAAAGGATCCATGCTACTTCTAATAATCTATGTGTTTATAGCTCTCGGTTTTTCGTTCTTATGTTCAATTGCGGAAGCTGTAATACTCAGTGTGTCGTCGGCATATATTTCGGTATTAGAGAAAGAAGAAAAGCCCAGTGGTAAATTACTTCGCTCGTTGACCGATGACATCAATAGTCCGCTGTCTGCTATTCTCACGCTCAACACTATTGCCCATACTATGGGGGCTGCCGGTGCAGGAGCGCAAGCGGCTGCCGTATTCGGTGATGCTTATCTCGGTGTAATTTCAGCTATTCTTACCCTACTTATCTTGGTGTTTTCTGAGATTATCCCCAAGACGTTAGGAGCGACATATTGGCGAAGTTTAGCGCCGGTTACCGCTTATTTTTTGAAGTATTTAACGCTGATTTTAAAACCCTTTGTAGTAATGTCGGCCATTCTTACCAAAGGGTTTAAAGAGGACAGTCCACTGCGTGGTTTAAGTCGAACTGAGCTTCACGCTATGGCGGAGCTTTCTGGTCAAGAAGGCCAATTAGCAAAGCATGAAGCTGCTTTTTTACAAAGCCTTCTGAGTTTACACGAGCTTACAGTAAAAGAGGTTATCACCCATCGCACTGCGGTATTTTCTGTATCAGACGCTATGACAGTTGAAACCTTTTTCCATAAACACGCACATATTGAGTTTTCTCGTATTCCTGTTTATGAGAGCAATGACTCAGAAAAAATTACAGGCTATGTGATGCGTTCAGACCTGTTGGTAGCGCAAGCCCGGGGCAATACAGATAAGTCATTGAAAGAATACGCAAAGGATCTAATAACCGTACTGGGGAGTATGCCGTTGTCGAGTACATTCGAGCATTTCCTCAATAAACACGTTCACATGCTATTAGTTGTTGATGAATATGGCGGACTAGAGGGCGTAATTACGCTTGAAGACTTACTTGAGCGACTGTTAGGTGTTGATATTGTGGATGAGAAAGACACCACAGTAAGTATGCGAAGGTTAGCAAAAATGATGACAAAACGTCGTCAGAACATGATGGTTAAGAATGTTCCTGACGCCGCTTTTGATAGCGATAAGCCTTAATACCTGAAGGTAAGGGCAAGCTGCAACGAGTTTTCTACGTAGTTCTCACGTGTTACAAAAAAACGACGGTTTGCCTTTCTACCTCGATTGGTTTGCCATTCTGTGGCAACTGATAGACGGTCGTTGATCTTATACTCATAATGTAAACTTAGCGCTTCACCACGACTCGCATTAGGGTCGTACATGAAGCTGTCGTTATCTACTACCTGATACCAATCTAACCTAGCTGAATAGGTATGGCTTTGTTGTGTGTAGATCAGTGCTGCATAGGCTGCGTAAAAGTCATTATCTACAATGTCGTAACCCATTTTTGTTGAACCCATAAGTCCTTGAGAGAGTAGGGTTAACTCAGGTGAAATTCTGTGCCGAATAGCTAGCGAATGAAACCGCGTTTGCCATGCGTAAATTCTGTCGGGATCGACTATTAGCGGATTTGCACGGTTATCGTAGTAGTAATAACGAAGGTCTGTGTCCCTTTTATAGGCTAGGTGTCCACCTAAATAAAATCCAATATTAGTATCTATTTCTCTAAATGGGTCGGTCCAGGCTGGTGCATCAATACCATTGTCGTTTACTACACCTGGAATAGGTGGAAAGTTTATGCGGTCGTCGTGAATTGACTGCCTGTCGTGTAACGCAAACCCACGCCATGCCAACAGCGTACCTGTGGTGTCATTGCCCTTGTACAAACTGCCCACGACTTTCCACGACCACGGGCTTCTGGTTTGCCGCCCGTTTTTACGAAAGCTAACCTCGATACCAGCG
Source organism: Alteromonadaceae bacterium (assembly GCA_027013165.1). Lineage (GTDB taxonomy): Bacteria > Pseudomonadota > Gammaproteobacteria > Enterobacterales > Alteromonadaceae > Alteromonas. Next base: position 6,451 of record JALUXV010000048.1, on the reverse strand, counting down.
GTACGCAGCTCTTCGCCAATCCAACTATTAATGGCTGAGTTTGACAAAAAGTGGGTAGACAACCAGCCTATATCAGTATTTTCCACAGACATTGCTGGGTAGAAGAAACCAACTTTTACCTCAGGTTTGATTTTGTTCGCTGTTAGGGGCCTATATTTTGCGTACAGTTGAGTAAACCCCAGTTTTTCCTCACCATCTGAGTAACCGTTGAAAACGCCATGTATATACCAATCATCGGTCACTAGAGTGTCAAAAGACAGTAATGCTTGTGAAAGCGCTATGTCGTTATTGGCAAAACGTTGGTGAGAAACTCCCCAACTTTGAAAGCTGGTTTCATCGCTCTGTGCTACTGCACTTGCTCTAACAAGAAGGTTAATCTCAGCATGAGAAATGCCAGCCACAAACCACAGTGTGAACAAAAGTATTCGCATTAATAATCGCCAAAACCGTCATCAAACCCTAAATGATTGGGTACAGTTTCATCCAAAGACACTGAAATTGTTGTCGAGGTTGAAAATGTTTGTACATCATTTTCAAAAGCAGAGACATATGAAAAAGCAGGGTGCCAAAACTGCATACTGTATTCGCCTTTTGGCAGAGTCACTTGACCAAGACCTTGGTCATCAGTTTTTAAAAAGTAAGGTGAATCTGAAATGACAATATAGCCAAGCATCCAATCGTGAATATTACAGCCTATATCCACAATACCCGACTGCTCAAACAATAAGGGCTCAGCGGTAAACTCTTTGTAGAGTTTTAGCTCAAACTGTTTTGTTGGCGAGAATGAATACACATGGTGAAATAGGTTGTCAGCATTTGGGAAAGAAATTTCAGTATTCTTTTGAACCACTAACACATGGGGAACAAACTGTTTATCAATTTGATTCATGATAGCTGTGGGTAAACTATCAGGTTCCGATTGGGGAAATTCACCATGGGTTGGGGTTAATAATACGACGCCATTGGGAACTGGAGAACCCTCAACATCGGTGATAGCGAAGTTTAGCGTGATAGATTCATTGGCATTAGCTACCCATGAACTGCCTAGTAGACTGATTAACAACAGAAAGAGTGCGCGGTTGCTCATTTGAATCAAGGTTCCATTTTTTAATACATGACCCAAACCAAGATGAAAACATTTCATTTAATTGTATTTGGTCGCATCACATCAGTAGTACGGATGCTTGTAATAACATGGATGATAAAGAAATTTTTGTCTAGTGATAAAACGAAAACATCTTTGAATCAGATCACAGAGAACTTGCGAATAAGGTTGTGATACACGTGGTGCAGTCGATCTAATTCGTCGCGGTCAGCATTACCTTTGTTGATTAAGCTCTGAATAGATTGGTCGAGTTCATAAAGTGTTTCCCGCAGTTGCTGGTCGGGTACCATACTTTGCATCCAGGTAATAGCGGCTACTCGCTCACCTTTAGTAACAGGAGTCACTTTGTGCAGACTTGATGAAGGATACAAAATAGCTCCGCCTGCTGGTCGCTTAACTCGTTGTTCACCAAATCCAGTTTGAATAACGAGTTCTCCCCCTTCATATTCGTCTTCATGAGATAAAAACACTGTCATCGACATATCGCTTCTCAACACGTCGGGCGTATTGGGAATGCGCATGATGGCAGCGTCTACATGATAACCGTAAGTTTGAGATTCACTATAGCGGTTGAAACAAGGCGGAAAAATGCGCTGAGGCAATGCGCCAGACACTACCTGTGGGTGTTGTCCTAACTTGGCCAATAAGTGATTGGTAAGTGTTAACACGTCAGGGTGCTGGGCATCAGCTTGACCATTATTTTTTACCCCTGCAGCCATACCCATTGCGGTGGTTTTACCATCGTTAAAGGGTACGCTGGTCAGTACCTGCCGGAAATGATTTACTTCAGCAGGTGATAGAAGGTTGTCGATAATGATCATATCTCAGCGCCTTTATCTCTATTAGAACTCGTAGTTTACTGTTGCAGTTAGGTTTCTGCCGTCACCAAGATACATGAATGAGCCTGAACGGTAAGCGGCTGTCCAGTATTCCTTATCGAACAGGTTACCTACGTTAACTCTGAATGTCAGTTTTTCTGACGCATAGTAATTGGCAAACAAGTTTACCACGCTGTAGTCAGGCACAACGATAGAGTACTCACCAGTATCACTGTTATATCCAGCGGCAGTATCAGGTTGTCCACCGAACATTTCAGACTGGTAGCTGTAGTCTCCACCGAACGCAAACTGGTCGTTCAATTGGTAGTGTAATTGTACGTAGATGCTTTCATCAGCAAAATTACTTAGCGCAAGGCCTACGTTATTCTGGTTATAAGAATCAGTCACTTCCGAGTCCATGAATGACGCAGATGCTTGTAAACTTAGTTTTTCAGTAATATCACCGCTAAAGCCAAATTCAATCCCCTGAACTCGGTTCTCACCTGTGTTCAGCGTACCTAGCGTAGAGTAAGCGTCGCCAACACTTTCGTGAACATCACTTTTTGTGATGCGGAAGATAGCGGCACTGGCCATTAGCTTGTCTTCAAATAGCATCCATTTGGTACCAAGCTCAATATTTTCAACTTGCTCTGGATCTGCTTGTGCTGCCTGCTCTGGGTCGCCACATAGACCACCATAGCCACAGTTAGCACCTAGGTCAGATTCACCGCCATTGATATTTGTTGCTGTGCTATATGACGCGTACAGATTACCATTTTCAGTTAAATCGTAAACTAAGCCCAGGTGACCGTTAAACAATTCATCAGAAGCCTCGAAAAGTTGGGCGCCACCGCGGCCTGTGGTGTCATTACTATAGTCATAGCTGTCAGCGCGAAGACCAACAAATACATTAAGGTCTGTGGTTAATGAGAAAGTGTCCATCGCGTACACTGAGTATGTTTCAATGTCGTATAGCGCGTCAGTACTTCCTCTTGTATAAGAGCGCCCCATAAGTTGACCAATATTATCAACCTCATTACCGTTGCCGTCGATAATACAGTAGCCTTCAGATACGCCACGGCGACCTCCGACTAAACAATTTGATGGGTTTAAGTTCTCAACGCTAAACACACCATTGTCTACAGATTCATCTGTGTATTCAAAACCGAATACCCAGCGGTGCTCTGCACCCATGAATTCAGTATCCCAAAATACGTTGAATTGCGTTGTTACATAGTCAACATCTTGCCAGCCTTGGTGAGTGCTTAACGAAAGGGTTGCTGCTTCAGGTGCAATTGGGTCAGTAATGTCGCGAGTCGTGCCTCGCATACCCGTTACTATGTATTCATTTTCGGTTTTACCGACACGCGTAGCATTGTAAAAACGAAGTGTATCGCTAAATTCATACTCGGTACGCAGCGTGAAAGTAGTAACTTCTGAATTTTGGAAGTCTTCGTCTTGTGCGTATACCGGAATGTCTTCTAGAGGTTTACCAACATCGCGATCGTAGTAGCTGCCTAAATCAGGAACGTCTTCAGCATTAAGATAATACAAATCACCGATAAAGGAAAGTTTGTCTGTGGCGTGGTTGACGTATGAAAGCTGTAAACCCTCACGTGAACGCTCGATGCCTTCTCTGCCTGGTTTGTCTTCATCAGCAAGTAGCGCGTTAATACGGACCGCACTGTCTTCTGTCAGCGTTTTGTTGTAGTCAAAAGTTAATCGAGTGTGTTCATCGGTACCTAATGCAGCGTCGATACGACCATAAGTATAATCGGTTGAGGCTTTTTTAGTGATGCTGTTCACAGCACCGCCAGAAGAACCTCGCCCCGCGAATGTAGAACTTGGTCCTTTTGTAATTTCCACTCTGTCTGTCGCGAAACTTTCACGAGTTGTCATACCTGGATCGCGTAGTCCATCAACAAATACATCACTACGAGCTTCGTGACCACGAATGATATAACGGTCGCCAAATGCATTACCGTTTTCACCGGTACCCAGGGTAACACCGGATTGTGCAGAAAGAATATCTTTAAGATCAGTTTTACCGCTCTCCTGTAGCTGATCTTGAGTAAGTACGGTAATTGTTGATGGCGTATCAACTAAATCAGCAACACGGCGAGCATCGCCAGATTTGTCATAACGGTAGATCGACTGCTGAATACCGTGAACTCGAATAAGTTCAATAGCTTCTTGTTCCGTTGTGCATTGTGCATCTTGAGCGTCAGTACATGTGGATGTGTCGTCTGCCATGGCCATACCGTGACCGAAAGCTAGGGCTGCGGCAATAGACTGCGCACCCAAAGATAAGCGTGTGTTCTTCATAGTATTCCCTGTGTGTGTGATTGCGGGCGCAAGTCTATTAGATAAAAATAGATATGTAAATGATAATGGTTGTTGTTTGTATTTGTTCGATTTGTATTAATAATACATTTAAGAAATGCTTAACGATGATCGGTTGCCAAAGGAATATTTAGCTTTACACAAACGCCAGTGTTGTCGTCTAAGTTAGTGATAACAAGGCTGCCTTTGTGGAAGTTAGCAACCATATTAGCTATGAAAAGACCTAATCCTAAATGAGGTTCTTGCGTACTTTGGTGAACACTTCCCTCAGGGCGAACTGACACCATACTCTGAATGAGTTGATTCTCCATGCCAACGGGGATGATTGGTCCTGGGTTACTGACTGTCAGGAAAATATGTTTGTCTTGCTGCCACAAATGCACAGTAATGGTGTTGTTATCTTTACTGAATTCAACGGCGTTTGCGATAACTTTGTCGAGTAGTTGTGCAATAAGATCGGGAGAGCCGGTGATGTGAGCGTTATTACTATTGTTGATGTAATTGAATTTTCGGTTGGTGTAGGTTTGTTGATACGCCATTACGCATCCAGAAACCACTTTGTGTAGTTCGAAGCGAACGGACTCTTCTGTAACAATAGCTTGTTCTAGTCGCGTGGCTTCACTCATACTGTTTAGTATTTTGCTGAGTCGGGTAATACCTGATTGTGCTCGCTCAACAAACACACCGTTTGCTTCATCGGTGGCAACTTGCGACAACGTATCAAGAGATGACTTAACAACAGCAATGGGGGTTCTGAGTTCATGAGATAGCCTAGAGGCCATGTTCTCCAAATAGGCGTTATATTGCTGTAGGCGTGACAACACGTCAGAAAAGGAGCGGTTTAAATCACCAATTTCATCCCTTTGTTTTGATATGGGTAAACTTCCAACAATTTTACCATTGTCATCGATGACGGCTTCCGTGTTATCTCGCAAGGTTCGGATACGGCTTGAAATGCGATGAGCGAACAGTAACAAGCCAAAGGTGCCCAATAGCATTACTGCTAAAATAACGTGAAATAAGCGTTCTAGGGCTTGGTTTCTTAGGGTTCTTATTCCGTGGGTAGTTTGTTCTACAATTACTGCACCCATAACATTTTCGCCAATAAAAATAGGGTGTGCCGCAGATAACACTACGGCTTTATTGTCGGGTGTCAGCCGCCACAGTGAGTCGGGCTCGCCTGCCAGTGCAGTAGCAATGTCTTGACCAACCAAAGCATAGGCATTTTCTAATTCGTCTACAAAATCTGCTGGCGGGCGGGTGAGAATGTTGTAATACAAAGGTATGAGCCAATGTTGCTCTATCCATTTTAACCAAGAATCCACTTCTTGAGAGGGAGCGGATGTGCGTATTCCCGCCGAAGAAAAAATGTCTCCGGCGCGAGCTAGTACACGTTTGTGTTTATCAACTACCCACACTCTTGAATCGGCGTATTTTAGCCCTGAAAGAATACGTTCAATTTCTGGTGAAGGAGTAACTACAGTACCTAATTCACCAATATTTGTAGTACTTGCCGTACCCACCGCATATTGCTTTTGTCGTGTACCTTCGTCGTCGACGTCAACCAAGGCGAATGCTAGGCTGCCAGTGGTTTTGTCTAGTGGAAAGCGCAGTTCAATAACATAACCTTCGTTGGTTTTTATCCAGCGACCTTGAATGTTCAGTGCGTTTTCCATAGCCCGATAGGCATTTTGATCTTCACCTAATCGATAAGCGTTTACCCAGCCGCTTTCGTAGGGGGCAATAACATAGCGCTTTAGTGTTTCCGCATCTTCTTGAAGTGCGATAAGTAAGTGGTCACTTCTGTCTACGCTAAGGCTGGATGGGTGCCTCCATATTAGATTGTCATCTACTACGTTGAACATGGCGTAAAGGTATTGGTCGTATCGCCCCACCATATGGGAAAAAGACAAGGAAACATTGGGAGTGTCTGTGTCGTTAAAAACATCAACGATTTCCCCTTTACCATAGTGGGTTGCAAGGTGTGCTACGGCCTGCCAATCATTGAGTTCACCGTCTAATTGAATGGGATTTGGTATTGCCGGTGCGTACAAATCAGTGCCGGGCCGAACGTTTTGTAAGTAGGCAGAACGGCTCTCAAATAATGCAGGACGTTCATGAAGGGCGGTAGCTACAGCGCGAGCTGTACCTATCATGGTTTGTTCTTGCCCAGTGCGCAGATATT
>JALUXV010000047.1 GCA_027013165.1 Alteromonadaceae bacterium | reverse complement strand
TGCCGGGCGCTCTCGGGGGTCCTGTACCGCCATCGCACTGACGATAATGATGACCTCGTTGAGGCTGTTAAGCTCATTGGCCGCCAACAGCATTCGCCCCAAGCGGGGGTCCACTGGCAAGGTCATCAACTGGCGTCCCAATCGCGTTAGACGCGCCTGCTTGTCAACCGCCTGCAATTCCTGCAATAACTTAAAGCCATCGTTGATCAAGCGCTGATCGGGCTTGTCCACAAAGGGAAAATCCCGAATATCGCCAATGCGCAGATTTAGCATCTGCAGAATCACTGCGGCCAAATTGGTTCGCAAAATCTCCGCGTCAGTAAATTCCGGTCGCTGAACGAAGTCCGTTTCGTCGTAGAGGCGATAGCACACACCTTCACTGACGCGGCCACAACGCCCTTTCCGTTGATTTGCGCTGGCCTGAGAGATGGCCTCAATGGGCAAGCGCTGTACTTTGGAACGGTAGCTGTAACGGCTTACCCTGGCGATCCCTGGGTCGATCACGTAGCGAATGCCGGGCACGGTGATGGAGGTCTCGGCCACATTGGTGGCCAACACAATGCGGCGGCCACGATGGCCACTGAAGACCTTATTTTGCTCGGCAAGGCTTAAACGCGCATAGAGAGGCAGCACCTCAATATGGGGAAGCTCCGCTCGCCGCAACGCTAACGCGGTTTCACGAATGTCACGTTCACCAGCCAGAAATACCAGAATATCGCCGCCACGTCGGGAAGCCCCAGCCTCGCTCTGCAAAATCTCTTGCACCGTATCCACAATGGCATCCTGCAGCGCATCGTCCCGCTCCGCCATGGGGCGGTAATGAACATCCACAGGATAAGTTCGACCGGAGACTTCCAGCACCGGTGCGTCGTTGAAGTGTTTTGAGAAGCGCTCAAGGTCAATGGTGGCCGATGTCACAATAACTTTGAGATCCGGGCGTTTGGGCAGAATGGTTTTGATATAGCCCAACAAAAAATCGATATTGAGACTGCGCTCATGAGCCTCGTCGATAATTAACGTATCGTATTTGTTCAGGTAGCGATCATTCTGAATTTCAGCGAGGAGAATACCGTCAGTCATCAATTTGATGTGGGTATTGTCATTGGAGTGATCACTAAAACGCACCTGATAACCCACCGCCTCGCCCAGCGGCGAGTTGAGTTCCTCGGCAATACGGCTGGCGACGGTTCTCGCAGCGATACGACGCGGCTGCGTGTGGCCAATAAGGCCACCGATACCCCTGCCCATGGACAAGCAGATCTTCGGCAACTGGGTAGTTTTGCCGGACCCCGTCTCACCCGCAAGAATCACCACCTGATTGTTTTCAATCAAGTCCCGAATCTCGTCAGCGCGGCCACTGACTGGAAGGCCTTCGGCCAGCTCCACTGAAGGGCAGTTTTGACTGCGCTGTTGTTTCAAGGCAACCGAGGTTGCTACTTGCTCCTGAAGCGTTTGTAACGCTTTATCCGAGGGCTTGTTTTGCTTAATACGCGCCTGCAGATCCCGCAGTTTGCGCGAAAAGCGAAAATAATCGCGCCCCATTACCTGGGGAAGCAATTGTTGAAGTTGAGAAATTTCTGAAGCCATAAAAGCAAAAAGGCTTAAGTGATAACCACTTAAGCCCTAGAAAATACCTATGCAAAGTAAACCTTGGGGAACAAGGCTATTTTGCCAGATACTTGATACCTCTATCCAGACTTTCCAAGGTTATAGGGTCCATATGTTTGCCCGCCAGCTGGCGGGGTCAAATAGATGACTTGAGTACAAGTCCAGTATCTTTCTGGCGTTGTATTCAATCATATGACCTAATTGCAGGTATCGGTCAGACGCTTCATCCAGTCCTGTGCCACACAACACCCTATTACACTATCGCCAGCGACCCAAAATAGCGCGCTATTTAAGATCCGCAAAAGGCTCACGGCCATTTTGGTGCGTACCACTGCGCAAAAGCCATGCAATAGATAGCTATAGATTAGAATTTTACATTTAGAAGAAATTACGAGCCTTTACAACACCGAAGGCTCTCTTACTGGTTAATATCCAGTTCTTTGTACCCAGCATATGTTCAACTCAGCCCTAGTCCCCCATCAAAAACCACTTGGCATACATTATGCAAAGAGCGAACTCAGAATAAGGACTACACTTAACCTTGCTAAAAGTAAGCCTTATATATTAATGAGTTACGCAAAAGAGTTGTCCATTTTCCTAAATACCAATTGAATTTATCTCCTTTTATTTTTATGAGCACTTTACCTGAAAAGTGGCTGCATGCCGCTTTGAAATTAAACAGGGAAATCACGTTTAAATAATCTATTTTTGTCCGGTTATTGCACTTGAAAAGCTGACTATGAGCCACCCAAAGCATCAGCATCCAAGCATTAGCAGATTGCGCCGGTAGTATTGTTAAACGGAAAATTTCAATGTGGTTTAGAGCTTCGATTATCTAGGTATCATGCATATGAAAATCAAAACCAAACTAATAATGGGAAGTTGTCTTCTTGTGTTGCTCCCCGGAATTATAATTGGCTCTGTGGTTGGAATCTCTGTGTCTAAATCTTCTTCACAAGCATTAGAAGATTCCGCTATTAAAGAGCTTGTTGCTGTTAGAGAAGTAACTCGGCAGTCTGTTGAAAATTATTTCAAAGGTATTAAAAACCAGATTATCAACCTTAGCCAATCCAATGATACTCGGGCAGCCATGTCTTCATTTGCACATGCATTTGGGTCTTATCTAAAGGGCAAAAATGCTGAGAATATGGATCTCAAGAAGCAGGAATTAAATAAGTTTTACGAACAGAAATTCAATCAGCGTTACAAAGAACTCAATAGTGGTAAATCCGCTGATATCAAAGGCCTTTACAATGAGCTCAGCGATACCACCATTGCTTTACAGCACAGCTACATTGTAAAGAACCCAAACCCTTTAGGGGAAAAAGATGCTTTGGTTCAAGGGGGAAAAGCTTTTTACGATAGAACGCATGCTAAATATCACCCATTCTTTCGTGATTTTCTGCAGCGCTTTGGCTATTACGATATCTTTCTAGTAAGTGCGGATACAGGCCATATTGTATATTCAGTATATAAAGAGCTCGATTATGCTACTTCCCTTAAAAATGGCCCTTATGCTGAAAGCGGTATCGCCAAAGTTTATCAAGCAGCGCTAAAGCAGCCTGCCGGAAGTAGTGTCATAACTGACTTTAAACCCTATCTACCTTCGTATGATGCGCATGCAGCATTCACGGCTTCACCTATTTATGACAACGGCAAGTTATTAGGGGTATTGATTTTCCAGATGCCAGTTGACGAGATCAACAATATTTTGACTCATGAGGAGAAATGGACAGAGGTTGGGCTAGGTAGTAGCGGAGAAACCTATTTGGTAGCAGATGACGGTAAGATGCGCAGTAACAGCCGGTTTCTTGTTGAAGATTTCGACGGTTACTTAGATACCATGAGAGAACTCGGCTTGAGCGAGATCTCTGTTCAAAAACTGAAAACCAACGGAAACAGTATCGGCATTCAACCTGTCGACACAGAAGGTGTCAGGGCTGCATTATCTGGCGACACAGGAGTAAAAGTATTCAATGACTACCGCAATGTTCCCGTCATGTCGGCCTATACGCCCGTTAATATTGAGGGCCTCAACTGGGTACTCATGAGTGAAATGGACGAAGAAGAAGCCACTTCGGCTGTTTCAGCCATTCAACGCGCTATGGTAATAACACTGCTGATATCAATGACTTTCCTCGCTTCAGCTGCTGTTTTATTGGGCGTAGTATTTGCCAAAGTCGTTATTAACCCTATCAATACAACTGTCAATTTAGTTAAAGACATAGCACAAGGAGAAGGAGATCTCAGAAGGCGCCTACCAAATGAAGGCAAAACTGAATTAGATGAATTATCCCACTGGTTTAATATTTTTATAGACGACCTGCAGAAATTGATAGGGGAAATCCAGTCATCTTCAATACGCTTGGCTTCAGCCTCCACGGAGCTGGCACAAAACGCGGAACAAACGGGTGCACAGGCAAATCATCAGTTAAACAAAAGTAACGAAGTAGCAACCAGTACCAATCAGATGCTTTGTGCTATTGATGAAGTCACAATGAATACACAAACCGCTAATCAATTGTCTAAACATGCCCAGGATGGGACTGAAGAAGGCAGCAATATGATTGATAGATCCTCTTCTGCTATCGATAGTTTA
>JALUXV010000046.1 GCA_027013165.1 Alteromonadaceae bacterium | reverse complement strand
CAACCGTTAATTGGAATACCGATCAACTTGATTTCAATTTTCGATTAACCAACTTATTGGGAATAACCCTAGTTAATTTGTCATTTGATGGCAATCAGGCAGTGTTAAAAGCTGACGGTGAAACCTATGAAGGAGACGACCCTGCTTATCTCATCTACCAAGCGTCGGGCTTGAATGTACCGGTTAACCAACTGTTGTTCTGGATGAAAGGGCTGCCCCTGCGTAACGACACCTTCACACTTAATGATAAAGGGTTAGTGCAAACCCTCGAAGGATTCTGCTTTCAATGTGAGCAATGGATTGTGAGTTATCAAAATTATATGGCTGTTACCAATGAGCAGGGCGAAGATGTGTGGTTACCACGTAACGTAACCTTAACTTCAAAATACGACACCAACACAAAAATAAAGATCAAAGTTTACCAATGGACAATCAACTAGCAATCGAGAAAGACTGGTGGCCAGCACCGGCAAAACTCAACTTATTTCTACATATTGTGGGTAGATACGAAAATGGCTACCACCAACTCCAAAGCTTGTTCCAAATGCTAGATTTTGGTGATGCGCTAGCCTTTGACCTTCTTGATTCGCCCAGCATCATTATGGAAACACCACTAGAAGGTGTTCCAGATGAAGATAATTTGATAATCAAAGCTGCCAAGCTACTGGCAGAGCACTGTAACGTAACCTCTGGAGTAGCTATTTCTCTTAAAAAGCACTTGCCCATGGGTGGTGGAATTGGAGGGGGCTCGTCTAACGCAGCAACTACTCTGGTTGCATTAAATCACTTATGGCACTGCAATTTATCAGTTGAAGCGCTTGCAGAGTTAGGCCTGCAATTAGGCGCTGATGTTCCCATATTTATTCATGGCGTAACTGCCTTTGCAGGAGGAGTTGGTGAAGATATCACACCAACAGAACAGCAAGAGCTATGGTATTTAGTGGCTAATCCCGGTGTTCATATCTCGACAGCAAACGTTTTTCGCGCCCCCGAATTACCCAGAAACACTCCGTTAATGAAATGGAGCGACTATACTTTCAGAGAAACACGAAATGATTGTCAGCAATTCGTCGAGGATCGCTATCCCGAAGTTGCAAAATTATTACAGTGGTTGTTACACTACGCACCGTCGCGAATGACGGGCACAGGTGCGTGCGTATTTGCTATCTTTGAGAGTAGGATGGAAGCTGAGAAAATTCAGGCACTTATGCCCAAATCTTGGTCAAGTTTTGTCTCAAAAGGTGTAAATATCTCACCATTACAAGAAAAACTAAAACTCGTGAACGCCACATCGGACATGAATTGAACAATTGGGGTATAGCCAAGTTGGTAAGGCAGCGGGTTTTGATCCCGCCATTCGTAGGTTCGAGTCCTGCTACCCCAGCCACCTCTTTTTTATCAATGCACTGAGGAACCACTTGTGCCAGATATGAAGCTCTTCGCAGGTAATGCCGTACCAGAACTTGCCCAGAAAGTCGCCGATCGCCTATATACTAAACTCGGAAACGCCAGCGTTGGCCGTTTCAGTGATGGCGAAATTGCCGTAGAAATTCATGAAAATGTCCGTGGTTCGGACACCTTCATCATTCAATCTACTTGCGCACCGACCAATGATAACCTGATGGAGCTTATCGTGATGATCGACGCCTTGCGTCGCGCGTCTGCTGGCCGAATCACTGCTGTCATCCCGTATTTTGGTTATGCTCGTCAAGACCGTCGGGTGCGCTCAGCTCGTGTACCTATTACCGCAAAAGTTGTCGCTGATTTCCTTTCAAACGTTGGTGTAGACCGCGTATTAACCATAGATTTACACGCTGAACAAATTCAAGGTTTCTTTGACGTACCAGTAGATAACGCATTCGGCACACCTATTCTGCTTGCAGATATGGTACAGCGTCAGTTTGATGATCCTGTTGTAGTGTCTCCAGATATCGGTGGTGTAGTACGTGCTCGTGCAACCGCCAAGCTGTTGAACGACTCTGACCTAGCGATTATCGATAAGCGTCGTCCAAAGGCGAACGTTGCTCAAGTGATGAACATCATTGGTGATGTGAACGGTCGTGATTGTATTATCGTTGACGATATGATTGATACTGGTGGCACACTAGCAAAAGCCGCTGAAGCGCTTAAGAGCCACGGTGCGCGCAACGTGTATGCTTATGCAACGCACGCCATCTTCTCTGGTAATGCGGCTAATAATTTAAAAGAATCAGTCATTGATGAAATCATAGTGACCGACTCTATTCCACTTAGCAATGACATGAAAGCCATTGGTAAAGTGAAACAACTTACCCTTTCAAGCATGCTAGCAGAAACGATTCGTCGTATTAGCAACGAAGAATCAATCTCTGCGATGTTCGAATATTAAGAACAAAATGTAACAGCTAGTTCCCCCTTTTTGAGAGGGAGCGATGAGCTTTTTATTGTACACCAGCGCCATCCGTGGGGCTCAGTTTCGGCATCCTTGCCTCAGATGACAATAAAAAGCCCATCGCTCCCTCTTTCGTATTTCATAGTTATTGTCAGCGAAACTGACTGAACATAAGCTCATTCGTCTCCGTACTTATTTCTAAAACCTCATCCATTATTTGCCTTTATTTTCGTAGAAGATAAAGTTAGGTTAAGTTCACAACATAGATAGATGGATTTAACCATGCGAAACAATTCTGCTAAAACACTGATTGCATTGATTGCAGTTCCCTTTTTCCTTGTCGGTTGCAATGAAAAAGCCAGTGAAGACATTGATGAGACGGCAACGTCTTCAGCACCAACTGGTATCGAAGCAACACCCGCAGAGCAAACCATTGCACCAGTAGAAACAGAAAAATCGGATACTTCAGGCATGGCAGAAACAACACTGGTTGGTACCATTATCTATAAAGCGATAGAAGGTGGCTTTTTTGCTTTTATTGACGAATCAGGTGCACATTACACGCTTCACAATCTTGAAGCGGTTCATAAAAAAGATGGATTGATAGTTCGAATCTCAGGTACGCCTCAACCGGATATGATGACAATCACTCAATTTGGTACTGTATTTAAAGTAAGTAACGTGCAAGTTTTAGACGATAGTGCTGCCAAAACAATTATTCAGAACAACCCACTATTGTAGTTGGCAGAAGGCGTATAAAATTTGTAACTACATTGCGATGGTGTTAGAATTCGCCGCCCTCAAATTTTGAGTGGCGGCTTTTTTCTGTTTTTTAACAGATGAAAGGCCCGATAGCGTAGATTTTGGTCGCAAAAATCTACAAATTACATTTTACTATTTTGGAGACAGTCAATGTCTGAAGCAATTTTTACCTTGGACGCTGCCGTTCGTTCTGACCTAGGGAAAGGTGCGAGCCGCCGCCTACGTCGCGAAGACAAGCTTCCTGGTATCATCTACGGTGGCGAAGAAGCGCCTGTATCAATCACCCTTGCTCATAACAAGGTTTTCCAAGCTTCTGAATTTGAAGCATTCTACTCACACGTTCTTACGCTTAACGTAGACGGTCAGTCTGTAGAAGTTTTGGTTAAAGACATGCAGCGTCACCCGTTCAAGCCAAAAATCATGCACGTAGATTTCCAACGTGTTGTTGCTGGCCACAAAGTACACACTAACGTGCCTCTACACTTCATCAACGAAGATAGCTCTGCTGCAATCAAAGCAGGCGGTGTTGCAGAACACCACGCGACTGAAGTTGAAGTAACTTGTCTTCCAGCTGCACTTCCAGAGTTCATCGAAGTAGACATGGCTAACGTTGAATTAGGTCAAACTCTTCACCTTTCTGACCTAGCACTTCCAGAAGGCGTTTCTTCTGTTGAGCTAGCAAAAGACGACGAGTCACACGACCTAGCTGTTGTTACTATCAAAGCACCTAAAGGTGCTGCTGCTGACGATAGCGAAGCAACTGAGGAATAATCAGCTTGTCTGATATTCGTCTTATCGTGGGTCTGGGTAATCCAGGCCCCGAATATGATAATACCCGACACAACGCCGGAGAATGGTATCTCAACCAACTGGCGAGCACCTACAACACCCTACTAAAACCCGAATCAAAGTTCTTTGGTAAAACTGCAAGAATCACCATTGCAGGTCACGATATTCGTTTGCTCTACCCTACTACTTTTATGAACAAAAGCGGTCAAGGCGTTGCTGCGTTAGCGAACTTCTACCGAATTGAACCAGAGCAAATCCTAGTTGCCTTCGATGAACTGGATTTACCGCCGGGTGTGGCAAAATTTA
>JALUXV010000045.1 GCA_027013165.1 Alteromonadaceae bacterium | reverse complement strand
CCGCATGTTAAAACACATTAATTTGCAATTTGACCAGTTACAACAAATAGATACTCAACGCAGAGTACTGTTAGCCGATTTATCCCACGACCTACGTACGCCACTGGCTAATTTACAAGGTTACATAGAAACTCTGGCACTCAATGACGACAAGTTGGACGTACTCAAAAGAAAACGCTTTATTGATATTTCACTCAAAAATGCGCGCAACTTGAAGCACCTTATCGACCAGATTTTTGAACTGGCGTATTTAGAGGGAGGGCAAGTCACACTCAATCAAGAGCCTTTCCCCCTAGGCGAACTGCTTCATGATATTGCTGCAAAGTTTGCATTGAAGGCGGCGGAAAAAGATTTAAGTCTTGATGTGAGCCTTGGCGAATCTGACTACAGAGTGTTTGCAGACATGGGCAAACTTGAACGCATTTTGACTAACCTATTAGAAAACGCCATCAGACACACACCAGCACAGGGTAACATTACACTGGCGGTCACCCCGCAAACTGACAAAATTCGTATCGATATTCGCGACACAGGCGTGGGTATTAGCGATAAAGAAATAGCCTTTATTTTTGATGCTCGCTATCAGGCCACTAATCACGAAAAAGATAATTGCCTGCATGCGGGGTTAGGATTAGCTATTAGCAAAAAGCTCGTCTCACTATTAGATTCAGACCTGTTAGTAGAGAGTCAGCTGGGCAAGGGGACCTGCTTTAGCTTTGAATTACAGGTTGTGCCCACCCAGTAGTTATCCGTGGGCGTTGTACCAAACCTGAATTTTAGTTGGTTTTTGCGCTTTTAAGATGAAGCCCTTAGTGAAAACGCGTAGAATCCACCGCTATGCAAACTGTGTCTCCACTTTCACCCGATATTGAACAACCACCTCAGGAAAATAGCCCTGGGGCGGTGCTTAAGCGTGTGTTTGGTTATGACACTTTTCGCGACGGTCAAGAAGCGGTTATTGAGCATGTTTGCAAAGGGAAAGACGCATTGGTACTACTGCCCACTGGTGGTGGAAAATCCTTGTGCTATCAAATACCTGCACTGGTAAGAGACGGTATAGCCATTGTTGTGTCTCCGCTTATTTCACTCATGCAAGATCAAGTGGAACAACTCAAAGAACTTGGCGTTAAAGCGGACTACCTTAACTCCACCTTGGAACCTGAGCAACAGGCAGCAGTGGCTGATAAAATTACGTCCGGTGCCATTGATTTATTGTATGTGTCCCCTGAACGTTTATTGCAGTTTGGTTTTCAACAAACACTGCAACATACCACTATTGCACTGTTTGCCGTCGATGAAGCTCATTGTGTTTCACACTGGGGGCATGACTTTCGTTCCGATTATCGATCGCTGGGGCAAATAAAGTCTCGATTCCCCAACATTCCGGTCATTGGGTTAACGGCAACTGCCGATACCGCAACACAAGCGGACATACTCACACAGTTGCGACTGGAATCTCCGCTGGTATACAAAGGGAGTTTCGACCGCCCCAATATTCGCTACCGCGTTATGGCGAAGTACAAAGCCTTTGAACAAGTGGTTGATTACGTAAAGCAACAAGATGGCAGTGGCATTATTTATTGCAACAGTCGCGCAAAGGTCGATGACTTACACGCCAAATTGTATCGCCAAGGCTTTAGATGCGCCGCTTATCACGCTGGACTAGACGCTGATGAACGAGAACTCGTTCAGCGACAGTTTCTCACCGATAAGATAGACATTGTGGTTGCCACCGTCGCCTTTGGTATGGGGATCAACAAATCAAACGTACGCTATGTAGTGCACCATGACGTACCTCGAAGTATTGAAGGCTATTATCAAGAAACCGGACGAGCCGGACGGGACGGACTTGCCTCTGAAGCTTTACTTTTGTTCGACGAAAAAGACGCAGCAAGAGTACGTCAATGGATTGAACAGGGGGAAAACGCCGAACGCAATGCCATTGAGCTTCAGAAGTTTGCTGCCATGGAAGCATTTTCAGACGCGCAAATCTGTCGGCGTCAGGTATTACTGAACTACTTTTCTCAATTTAGTGACAGTGCCTGTGGAAACTGCGATGTGTGTTTGGATCCACCCAAAATGTTTGATGGGTTAGTCACTAGCCAAAAAGTCCTTTCGTGTATTTTGCGCCTAGAACAACAAGCCTCTTCTCAATACGTCATTGATGTATTGCGAGGTAAACAACTTCGGCGATTACAAGAAGCAGGACACAATCAGCTATCTACCTACGGCATTGGCAAAGAACAGTCTGATATTTATTGGCATAACATTATTAATCAACTGGTTCATAAAGGCTTGATAAGAGTCGACATTACTGCCAAAGCTGCACTGCGCTTAACCGAAGCAGCTCGCCCTGTATTGAAAAGTGAGGTTGCCGTGATGCTTGCGACGCCTCGACTGGAATTTAAGCCCGAGAAAAAAGCCAAACTCGCGCCAGCCAATTACGACAGAACCCTTTTTGTTCGTTTAAAGCACTTGCGTAAAACCCTTGCCGAAGAGCACGAAGTGCCGCCCTATGTGGTATTTAGTGACGCCACTCTGGTAGACATGGCCTCAAAGGTACCCACAACACTAAATGACATGCTCGACATAAGTGGTGTGGGGCAAACCAAGCTCGCTCGCTACGGCGATGCGTTTCTTCAACTAATTACCGATTACATCAACAAAGACGACTAGGCATAGGCGTATTCACCACCTTTCTCAAGAGCGCGTTGATATGCA
>JALUXV010000044.1 GCA_027013165.1 Alteromonadaceae bacterium | reverse complement strand
GTGTACCCGCTTTACATAAGCCGCAATGGCTGGAAGATCTTTCGCCTTGCCGCTAGCAACAATGGCTTCTAACGGAAAAATCATTTGTACGTCTGCCGCATTGGGGGTGCTGTCAGCAAACCATTCGTTTTGCTCTAGATAGGCTTCAATATAAGCCAAACTCTGCGTTAAATTAGGTCCGTAGTAAGCGTTGATAATCCCATCTATAATCCTGTCCGCGATGGGTTTAATAAAGAACATTTTCGATGCTTTTGCTCGCGCTTTTTGCAAGATCATTAAAGCCACTAATGGTGGCATTAATGAGCCTTCAGCAAAATGCACCCAAAACAAATACTGCTGATAGTCTTGCTTATCTGTTGGCGGTGCAAAGGTATCTTTTCCATACATCTGTACAAGATAATCAACGATAGCCCCCGACTCAGCGATAGTGGTATCACCCTCAGTGAGTACAGGTGAGCGCCCCAACGGGTGAATGGCTCGAAGTGATGCAGGAGCCAAATTAGTTACGGCATCACGCTCGTAAAGTTTTACATCGTAATCTATGCCTAATTCTTCAAGTAACCATAAAATGCGCTGTGATCTGGAGTTATTTAAATGATGTAAGGTAACCATGGGTGTCTCCTCGTTCGCTCGATGTTTCGGTGTTATTTGTTATTGTTGTCTCTCCTTCTACCCCGATTATTTGGTATTAGATTAAACTTGAACAATTTTTTTTCGTTATAGGCAAAAATTAATCTTGGTGTAATGTAAGCTTCGCAAATGCATCATGGACACTGGTAGGAATAAAGTAACCAATGATTTTACATCATCAATACGCTGAACAGCTTTCTAGCTTGGGTAGTTACGTTGTTCCATCCCCCCTCGATAATATGCAGGTTGAACTGTTTAATCACGAGCTTGCCAAGCAAATTGGCTTTCCTATTGATGACATATCACCAAATCAACTGTTAGCAATGCTCCACTCACCCTCTACCCCATTTACTTTCAAAGCGTTTGCACAAAAGTACGGTGGTCATCAGTTTGGTCATTGGAATCCTGAATTGGGTGACGGTCGGGGACTATTACTGGGTGAACTTAAAAACCAACAGGGGCAATACACAGACCTTCACTTGAAAGGTGCAGGCCCAACACCTTATTCGCGCCACGCAGATGGTCGCGCGGTACTTCGCTCAACTATTAGGGAGTACATTGGTGGCGAAGCACTTCACGCACTGGGTATTCCCAGCTCTCGCAGTTTGTGCTTGTTTTCGAGCAATACTCAGGTGTTGCGGGAAACCGCTGAACCTGGTGCTATGATGATAAGAACCGCACCAAGCCATATACGATTCGGACATTTTGAGTATTACTTTTATGCACAGCATCATGACAAACTAGACCAGCTGTTGGATTACACCATTGCTAATCACTTTAGTGAGTGCACCAAAGCTAATAACCCTTATGCAGACTTATTAAGGCAAATAACCCTTCGCACTGCACGAATGATAGCGCTGTGGCAGTGTCATGGT
>JALUXV010000043.1 GCA_027013165.1 Alteromonadaceae bacterium | reverse complement strand
TGAACAAGCTACATCTAGGGGCCGCAATCAACTTGTCGAACTGGAAATTGGGCTTGGACAGTAGGTATATCAGCTTTAAGACAGGACAAGCTAAAGAGTTAAGAGATTACTTTGAAAATTACATTGGTTGCCAGAGAGACAAACAAGCTATCAAAATCGAGACTAGAAGATTACGAGATGCAGTGAGGCAACACGCAAAAGACTTAGGGTTAGATGACGTTGCTGCTCAAGAGAAGCTCGATACTGCACACGCATATATCCAACAGAAATTGACGAAAGACAAAGAGCCTGTATTGTTATCATCCGTTGCTAATGCAGTTTTTCCCGACAATCCTCAAGAGTTTGTTGTTCACGCAACTGATAATTTTGACTTAGGCGAAGAACTTACCATCGATAATAGTGAACTCAAGAGATATAAAAAGCTATCGGGAAACACGAGACACATCAACCTGAGTTTCGATAGAATTTTGCTTGGTGATAGCGTTGTATTTGAACCAGCTGATCCTGATGATGAAGGTAGCAGTGATACCCTGCATATTAGCGCTATTCCAGCTAATCTTAAAAAAGCAATTTTAGAAGAGTTAGCTATTAGAGCCAGCGAAAAAGTAGAAAATTAATAGGCTTTTGTGATGGCAACCAATGACGCGCTTACTGCATACGCAGCAATTTTTAAATTGCTGCGTAACCGAACACTTACTGATGACGATGAATTCCGAGGTACGATCTCCTTAAATAGTGAGGCACTAAATAGTTTAAAGACTTTACAGCAATCTCAGCTGTGTAATTCGAGTGCAGATTTGTATAAGAGTGGGCGCCGTGTAACCTCTGTTCCCATTGAGAACATAGACAGCTCACACTTTGATTACGATTGCCTAGTATTCATTTCTTCGAATTGGGAAAGAGGTGGTCTTTATGTAGGGAGAAATTGGGACAGTCTACTCAAGTCTCCTGCCAGAATCCTTAACCCGATCAAGCAAGCCTTCTTCACCGAAACAAGCGAGCTTACTTCCGAAGATAACATATACTTCCAGAATTACCTCAAGCTTTCCAATGTTTGCAAATTAATTGATAAAGTCGCGTTACCCTCAACTGGCAGCAATACAAGAACTATTGTTTTTGAGAGAGATATCACTATTTCTTACACATTAAAACAAAGCGACTTAGAGCATACTTTCAGCACAGAAGCTCTTGACAGATTACTCCAAGAAGATATTCACCACGAAGCAAAAACAGCCCTTGTTCGAGAAGCATTGGTAAAGTTTTTACGCGACAAAGGAACTAACAAGAGATTCGGTTATTTAATCAGCCATTTCAATGCTTTCACAAGTGACTTAATGCTTAGCTATCAAAGCTACGTGGAGCAGTATACTTTTGATAAAGTCCGTAAGGAATATCAAGAAAAGCAGACCGAATACATTCAGAAGATTAACGAAACATACAGTGATATTGGAGCCAAGGTTCTTGCTATTCCTGCTGGCTTATGGCTCGCAGTTTTTAAATTAGAAGAAGCTCCCATTGCCTCATTTGGGTTCATGAAAAATCTAATAATATTGGTCTTATGTGTTCTATGTATGTTTTATGTTGTGTTTCATTTTTCTGGACAGTTTTCTGTACTTCAATCACTAAAGACGGAGTATAGTTCTTTATTCGATAGGCTTGCCGCCGAGCATGACGATGAATCGGAACAAATACAAACATCTAAAGGCTGTATCGATAGTCATGCATGTTGGGCATGGTGGAAACTTGCTTTGAGCAATCTAGCCACTATTGTTGTCTTCGTAATGGTTTTGACCCTTAGTTGGTTCAGTGTGACAGTTAGTTAAGAAGGTTTAATTGCCGATGGATGAAACCGCATATACGAATCATTCAATTCACTCTGCACGATATGCGTATAAACCTGTGTAGTGGATAGGTCGGCGTGCCCCAGATACTCCTGAATCTGACGAAGATTCGCCCCATTGCTAAGCATGTGTGTTGCTGCTAAGTGACGAAAAACATTACTGGCGGCGTTGATATTGAAGCCAGCCATTAATAGGCCTAGGGTCCGCTCCTGTTTAGATTATCAGTTATCTGCCCTCCATTCAGATCCACCTTGATGTCCTACTCTCGGGCAGATATCAGATAATCTTCGTTGGACGAAACCGCGGGATGTTACCCCTGTGGTTTGGCTATGGGGATTTCGATGGTGAATGTGAGTCTGCTGTAGAGGATGATCGCCAAGATCACGTGTTTCCAGTGGTGCTTTGTTTCTATTGGCATCTGATTTTCACGTTTTTATTCAGCTCGGTTGTCTCGTTCTATTCATTGTCATGGGGTTTATAGCGTTTCAGGTAAAGCATCATCCTCACCAGTAAAGGCGCTTTTTTTATCTCTTTAAGCACCCCGCCTATTTAGGGGGCGCTCTTGGTAAGTATGCAGGTAGCCTGAGCCCCGACACCTTCATCGGTGATTGACATTGCCTGCACACGAAGGGGGCTGAGTCTGCCTTCGATTCATTGGCAGGATTTTTGATTTCTGGTGGCGGTGCTACGTGCAAGGCTTGTCTGGCCATATTGAGTTTGGCTTTACTGGCCAGTAACCCATAATGCCGGATACGATGAAACCCGGTTGGCAAGACATGCAATAAAAATCGACGCATGAACTCGTCACACGTCAGTTGCATCGTCCGGTGCATGTTGTTTCCTTTGCGCCGGTAATCCTTATAGGTGAACGAGACATGTGTTTCATCAATGGATTGGAGTCGGCGATTCGCAATCGCTACACGATGCGTATAACGCGACAGGTACTTCAGCACCGCTTGTGGTCCTGCAAACGGCGGTTTGGCATACACCACCCATTCCATGGATTGTTGCTGTTTGCACCATGCCATAAAGTGCCCGGCGTGTTCAAAGCCACTGGTCTGCGTCAACTCCCCGAAGCACAGTAACTGCGTCGATTCGTATAACTCACGTACGCCTTGCATATACAAACGGCGGAACAAGCGTGATAACACTCTGACCGGCAAGAAGAAGCCCTTTTTACACGCTTTCCATTGCTTAGCCTTATCCAGCCCGCCACCGGGCACAATGCAATGCACATGAGGATGATGCATCATCGAGGAGCCCCACGTATGCAACACCATAGTGGTGCCAACCTCAGCGCCTAAGTGTCGCGTATCACCGGCAATGGTCAGTAGCGTTTGTGATGCGGCTTTAAACAACAACTGATACATCTGTGCTTTATTGTAAAAGGCCAGTTGTGCTACCTCACCAGGTAAGGTAAACACCACATGGTAGTACTCTACGGGTAACAACTGCTGCTCTCTGGCTGCAAACCAGCGTTTGGCGCTTGACCCCTGGCACTTCGGACAGTGACGATTACGGCAGGAGTTATATGCGATGGCATCGGTATGACAGTGTTCGCAGTGCAGGTGATGAGCACCTAATTGGGCACTTCGACAACGCTCAATGGCTGACATCACTTTCAGTTGCGCTAAGCTTAAATGCCTATGCTGAGCGCTTTTATACTGCGTACCAGACAGACGAAACACATCCGCCACCTCAAGCGGTGGCCGTGAACAACTCGACATAACGTCACGCTCACAATGCCAGTGTATCTAACGGACTCACCACCTCACGCAAGAGTTTACTGGCGACTTGTGCATACAGCGCAGTGGTTTCCAGTTTACTATGCCCCAACAGCGTTTGAATGATACGAATATCGACTTTATCTTCCAGTAAGTGCGTGGCGAAACTGTGCCGTAAGGTGTGCATGGAGACTTTTTTATTCAGTCCTGCATCCAGACACGCAGATTGGCAGGCCCGACTGAGTTGGCGGGTGCCAATAGGGTTTAACGGATTCTGCCCTGGGAACAACCACCCTCCCGGTAGCATTAGGTGATGCGCTTTGGCATGTTTGTACCATTGGCGAAGTGTACTCAACAGCATTGGCGATAACATTGCCATTCTGTCTTTCTTCCCTTTACCTTGCTCAACGCGCAATAGCATGCGAGAACTGTCGATATCCGTCACCTTCAACATCACCACTTCGCCAATCCGCAACCCCGCCCCATAAGCGACCGAGAAGGCAGCTTTGTATTTAATGCTATGTGTGGCATCAATCAGTTGCTTGACTTCCTCTTTACTCAATACCGTCGGCAACTTCCTTGGCACCGGCACGGTGCTGACTTTGAGCATCACATCAGGTCGATTCAAGGACTTATGAAATAAGAACGTTAAACCCGATAACGTGGCATTGATGGTGATGTTAGATGTACCTTG
>JALUXV010000042.1 GCA_027013165.1 Alteromonadaceae bacterium | reverse complement strand
TAACTTAATACCGTTAGACGATACTGCAATCACTTTGTCATTGAACGACACGGCATTAAGTAACGCGGCTTTGTCTTCAACTTGTATTACAGATACGTTTTCAGGTTTTTCACATGTTGCAGGATTGGCGTACGGATCTGGGTACGACGTAGTTAGCGGACGCTTAGCAGTTACAACAATACCGTTATTGCCAAGACTGTGCACTTTGCCATTAACTACATGAATAGAATTAAGCGTACTGGTATCACACGTATTAACGTACTCCCATGTTGCTCCATCTTTCATTACAAATATATTGCCACGAAGACCTACCGCCAAAAACGAAGCATCGTCTAAAGGAGCAATGTCAAAGAATGAACCCATATAATCCACGTCATAACGTTGCCAGTTTTTACCAAAATCGTCACTCATAGCGAGTAAACCAGCCTCACCTGCAAGATATAGATTACCATTGTGCAAAGTTACGCGATTAATGTGTGGAAGAATAGATTCAAGTTCTTGAAGATAAAACTCTTCGCTCTCTTCCTTTACGCTATCAAGGTATTCTTGGTCGTACGGGTCTAGTAAGGTTGCATGCATTTCACCATTCCAAGACATGCCGCCGTCCGTTGTACGATAAAACAACCCGTAGGCGCCTACGGCAATGCCGTGATCTTCATCAAAAAATACTACGTCTAAAAAAGGTCGCTCCAGCTCAGGCTGAAGGTTCTGAATTTCCCAGGTATTGCCACTGTCAGAAGAATGTAGAATTACAGCGTCGTGTCCAACAGCCCAAACCTTGTCACCAACGATAGTAGTTGCTGTCAATGTTGCTCTGCTGGGAACTGAAACTTGAGAGAAGTTGCTACCGTCAGTTGATTTGAGAATATGTCCGCGCTCACCAACCACAATGGCATAATCAGTAGCGGCAACATCAAGTAGTACGGATTGCTCAACCAATGGCGCAACAAATGCATCTTGCGCAGAAACCGAAATAGAAAAAGAGGCAGCAAAACATGCAGCAATCGCTTTATTCATAATTAGTTATCCCTCCTTTTAGAAATATCTGTGGGTACATACAAAAACGGTTGGCAAAGCCAACCGTTTCGCGAAAGGCGTATTAACGCATACCTTCTCGTCGCAACGCTTGCGGAGTAAACTCTGCATCACGTGGACGAACAGTGAAGTCGTACATCTGCTCTTCGTTATCTAGGCCAATAGCTAGGTAACGACGCGAGTTCAAATCGTGGTATACGTCTAGCGTAGACCATTGAGTAGGAACTTCATAGTAGTTCACACCGTAGGCAACACCTACGCGATACAACTCACCGCGATTGTCGTACATATCGGCAACTTGGATCTGCCAGCTGTCTTCATCAATGTAAAACACGCGTTTCTGATAGATGTGACGTAATCCTTCTTTGAGCGTAGCTTCTACCACCCAAACACGGTGCTTTTCCCAGCGCGTCAAATCAGGATTGACGTGATTTGGCATTAGAATGTTTTCGTACTGCGCGTTATCTGAATGCAAAGCGTAGTTGTTGTATGCAACAAACATTTCTTTCTTACCAACGAGATTCCAATTATAACGGTTTGGTGAACCATTAAACATATCGAAATCATCTGTGGTACGCAGTCCATCTGCCGCTGTTCCTGGCGTATCGTAAGCAATATTTGGTGCTAGACGAACACGACGCTGCCCGGTGTTATAAGTCCACGCTTTGCGAGGCTCTTTAACTTGGTCTACCGTTTCGTGAACCAATAGCGCTGTACCCGCTAAACGTGCCGGTTGAGTTATCTTTTGTTTAAACATAAACAAAATATTCTCAGCGGTTAGTTCTTGTGCAGTTGCACCTTCTTCTGCATATTTAATTTTGAGCTGCTCGTCAAAACCAATAACGTTGTACGCACCAGAGGTAGTTACTGCTGCTTGGCCTCCATTACGCTGAACCGCTTCACCACGATATCGAAGGATATGGTTCCAAATCGCCTCAAGACCATTTTGTGGAATTGGGAAAGGAATACCAAGTACCGCACCTTTAAGACCGTTACCGTCATCAAGTAATTCTGCACTTGTTGCATTTACACGAGTTGCATCGTAAACCTCTTGAGGGTTAGATGCAGAGCGACGTGTTTGATACACAGGCATGCGAAAAGTATCAGGATAAGCTTCAAATAGCTTTATCTGACCTTCAGACAGAAAGTCTGAATATTCTTTGTAATTTTGTGCAGTAATCTCGAACAATACTTTGTCTTCTGGATATGGATCTGGGTGATGGTCACCCACTTCATAACCCGCAGGAGCTTGTGTAATACCACCAGTCCACGCTGGAATACTGCCGTCTGCATTACCCGCAACCTCAGCACCAAGGGGTGTGAGTGTTGTGCCCAATGCATTTGCTTGATCCGCTGAAACTTTAGCTACTGCTTGACTGCCAGCCAATGCAAGTGATAGTGCTGCAGCAATAACGCCTATTTTTCTAATCATATACACCACTCTTTAAATTGCATACTTGATGTTAAACGAAATGAAGTCGCGATCTGCAAGGGCATTAGTTGTACCTATACCGCCCCAGAAAGCACTGTATGACGCAGTAGCAGACCATTTACTAAGATAGTCGAAAGTAAACGAGATTGCTGCTGACTTAACATCTTCTGTGAAAAGGAACAACGGATCAGGCGTAGTGCCGTCAACGTCGTGTGAGAAAGTTGCACGGGCGCGTAAGTTAACACCCGCCATAATATCGTTGTAATCCGCTACTGCGAGTAGTCGATATCCCCATGCGTCTTCGGTTGCAAACGGATTTGTCTCTGGACCATCAGACAAGGCTGTGTGTAAACCATAGCGAGGGTTACCGTCAGCTGTTGGCTCTAGCGAAGGTGTGCGTGAAGTACCAGGCGCATTCAAACGGACCACTGAAGGGTCTGGGAAGTCTAAAATATTAACGTAACCTACTTCACCAAGTAATACAAAGTTGTCAGCACCAAACTTAGGACCAAAAACGTGTGACGCAGTAAACTGCATTTGGAAGGTATCTGAGAACAAGAAACCTTCAGCGGTTTCGCCAGGACCTACCGCACGACCGATATTGTTTAACTGAGAAATGCCTTCTAAGTCAGGACGTAATCCTGCATTAGCTAATTGCTCTGGCATACCCATGTAAAGTAGCTCTACGTCGTCGATTTGTAGTGGCTCATCTACGCGATAAGAAAACTCACCAGCAAGTGCCGTAGTACCAACATTAGTATTGAAGCTTAAACCGTATAACCCAATGTCTTCAGGATAGAAAAACTCTGCCTGTGTAAAGGCTTGTAGCTGAGTAAGGTTGTCTTTGGTAACTTGATTACCTGTAATAAAGGCTAAATCTGCACCAATACCCGCAGCGGTAAAGTTTGATGTTACACCTGAAATCAACGGACGCTGACTGTGGTAATTAATGTGATAAAAACTGAACTCAGTTTCGTTAAGCTCTTCAGCGAACCAAGTCAGACGTAAACCATATTGACCTTGGTCATCAGCATCATTATGCGCTTGGTCAGAGTAACCACGGATGGCTACTTTGGTTGGATAAGCTAGATATGCTTCAGAGATTGCGCTTGCGTCAGCACCAGAGCGAAGTAAGTCACCAAAACCATTCAGCGCTGATAGCAAATGTTCTAAATCGATATCAGGGTTACCGGCGAAACCAAGCTGAACGTTATTGTCCTGGCCGCCCTCACCTGCAAAATCATTCGTTGCAAAATAACTACCTGCAACAGGTAACCAGCTGCGCTGCCATTCGTACTGATAGTAACCAGAGATACTAACGTTATCTGTTAAACCAAGTGACGCGTAAACCATGCCAACTGGAATAAATACTTCTTTAAGTTCCGCACCAGGCGCTCGTGCACGAGTAACGTCTACAGGGTTTGTGGTATTGATACCGTGTTGGATAAATGTACTTTCACCCCAACTGATTACCTGACGACCTACACGTAGCGTAAATGGCTTTTCGCCAATCCACCAGTCGCCGTAGAAAAACGCGTCATAAAGACGAACGTCAGTACACAGCAGGTCTTCTGCTTCAGGGTCGCTACATAGGTCAGTTTGTGTACCTGTAATAGGGTTTGAATATGGACGGTCTCCATCCATTTGCTCGAAGTCATAGAACCAGAATCCGCGAGCGAAGAAACCATAGTCGCCAAAATTGATGTCTAATTCATGACTACCAGAGATTTGAGTCGCGAAGGCATCGCCTGGATCATGAGCGAGATTACCCAAATCACCGTTAGAGGAATATGCACCATCTGCCAGCCCCCATACATCGCCACTTGGATAAATTGGATTGAATGCTCCGTGATAACCTGACCAATCAAATTGTGCGCGGTTACTGTTACCGATAAGACTATAGTCCCGATCTTCAGTTCGAATACTTGTTGCTAAGGTAAACGTAGAGTCTAGAGAAATGCTAACGTCACCAACCTGCCAGTTAGCGGCATGAGCAGGAAGTGAAGCTACTCCCATTAAGCTCATAACACCTACAGCAACAGGTGACATCTTAAAAGCGCGAAGCCTGTTTATCATGTTTTTATACTCCCAAGTCGGCGAAAAATTCACGCGACGTTTTCCAACCATCTCATTTAACAAAATGATTACATCATTTTGTCAGAACCGCAAGAACTAATCGTACCAGTTAACAATATTTACAACATTAAGGCGATCAATAAGTTAAACTTACCCTATTGTATTAGTGATAGTGCCTAGTCTGCGCATTATTACGAAGCGCTAGCAAAACTATTACCTTATCTTAGCCGTTCAAACGATTTAATCTTGTTATTTTCATCTACTATCATTCTAAATTGCCCCACTAAACCTGCACTTGATATGAATGGACGTATACGGTTAGAGGGAACTTGAATGGTTTGCCCTGAGTCCGCAGTAAGTACCACATTGGGGTAATTTCCACTGTACAGGGCTTCGCATTGTGAATATGGGAAGTTCACTGAAAAGTAATACACCTTATCAGAAGACTGAATTCTCATCATAAGACAAACTTTTACTGACTTTTTCAAACACGTCTTTACTCAACCCTTCGTGATTGAGCAATCGTCCTAAGTGTTGTTTCATCAAAGACTGATGTTTTACGGAGAACTGTTGCCATTGGGTTAGTGGCGTTACAATGCGCGATGCCACTTGAGGGTTTACTTTATCGAGCTTCATTAAGTAGTCTGCGACATACTTATATCCACTACCGTCTTTAGCATGAAAGCCTTTGCTGTTGTAGAACGCAAAGCTACCTATAACGGCACGCACTCTGTTGGGATTTGACTGAGAAAATTGCGGATGCTCGAGTAGCATGGTTAATTTGGCAAGTATATTGTCGTTTTGCTCAGTTGCGTGAAGCGTGAACCATTTATCTAACACTAATGGATCGTCTTTCCATTTGCTCTCAAATTGAGCCATCATGCCATCAAAGTGCTCATGGCAACTCGCTTGAGCCGCTTTAAGTGCCGCCAAGCTATCTGTCATACAGGTGGCGTTGTCGAATTGTGTTTTTACCACACCATTTAAACGGTCTACTTTTGCAATGAGTGAAAGAATGACATTTTTACAGCGTCTAGCGTTTACGGCGTTTTGCTCGTATCCACCAGTGACTTTGTTACAAGTGTTATAGATTTCAAATAGTTTGTCTGCAAAGCGATGAGCAAATTGATTTACAAATGCCTCTCTTGCAGCTAAAAGCGGTTCTACCTCTATGTTAGTGCGACTTTGACACAGGGTTTCAAACGAAGGAACAACCAAACATTCGCCAAGTAGTTCAATATTGTTGCTCTCGTTGGTAAATGCTTCTTCAAGACCATTCCAAACTGTGTCAGAAATACAAGAGTCTGGAGATTCAGTTAGTTGGGTAATGCACAAATCGTACAACCGCTGTAACGCGTCCCAGCGACTAAATTGATCTGTTGCATAAGTAAATATGCTTAAAAGGTTAGCGGGAGTGAGCGTTTGATTAACTTTTACCGGTGCCGAGAAGTCACCAAGCAGTACTGGAATAACCTCAGACGTTGCGTTACTAACATTTAACACTGCATTTTCTTGTTCAAGCACGAAAATACCGTCTTGTATAAGACCATCGTCGTCTTGGTAATGATTACCCTGCTCGTCAATTAACTCTATTCGCAATGGAAGTGTTAACGGTTGCTTTAGGGTTTGATCAGCGGTGGCTGGTGTTTTTTGTGAAAGAGAAATCTGCGTGGAACCATCACTGACCATACTTCTTTCAACAGACACAACTGGCGTACCAGACTGGCTGTACCAACGCCTAAAATTAGTTAAATCTTTTTCAGTGGCAGCTTGCATGGCATTGACGAAGTCGTCACATGTAACGGCTTGACCGTCATGACGCTCAAAATAGATGTCCATTCCCTTTTTGAAGTCACTTTTGCCCAAAAGGGTATACATCATGCGAATAACTTCAGCGCCCTTGTCATACACGGTAACCGTGTAGAAATTATTCATTTCAATTACTTCATCGGGACGAATAGGATGACTCATGGCGCTTGCGTCTTCTGCAAACTGGTGCTCTCGCATCACTCTTACTTGTTTTATGCGATTACTCAGTGCAGACGTCATATCCGTACTAAACTGCTGGTCTCTAAATACGGTAAGCCCTTCTTTAAGGCTTAGTTGAAACCAGTCTCTACAGGTAACTCGGTTACCAGTCCAATTGTGGAAATATTCATGGGCGATGACAGATTCAACGTTAAAAAAGTCTTCATCTGTCGCCGACTCTTCATCCACCAGTACAAACTTACTGTTGAATACATTCAGGCCTTTGTTTTCCATTGCTCCCATATTAAAAAAGTCGACAGCAACAACCATATAAATATCAAGGTCATACTCTAAATCAAAGACCTGCTCGTCCCACGCCATTGCACGTTTTAGCGAGTCGAGGGCAAATTGACCACGGTTGAGCTTTCCCTTGTCGACGAAAAGCTCTAACGCTACCTGCCTACCGCTTCGTGTAGTGAAGGTGTCTTTCAGTACGTCGAAATCACCAGCAACAAGGGCAAATAAATAACATGGCTTAGGATGAGGATCATGCCACGTAACCCAATGAGTGCCATCAGTGTTTGTTCCCGAATCAATTAGGTTACCGTTACATAAAATATAGGGTAACGACGTTGACCCAGTAATCTTTACCTTGTACTCCGACAGCACATCGGGTCTATCGATAAAATAGGTAATGCTACGAAAACCTTCGGCCTCACACTGAGTACAGTACGCACCACCTGAGAGATAAAGCCCTTCCAGTGCTGTGTTAGCCGAAGGATTTATTTCTACAACAATGGTCAGCTTAAACGCATCTAGTGTGGTATTTATGCTCAGCTCATTGGTCGACTGCTGATAGTCAGTGACGACTTCGTCGTTAATAGCAACACTTACTAGTTTTAATTCATGTCCGTCTAACACTAACGGGCGATCATGACTACCTTGACGAGTAACATCGAGTTGGCTAGTAACAATTGTTTTGCTCTCATTTAAAACAATATCCAGGAATACATTGCTTACTAGAAAATTAGGCGCTGTGTAGTCTAACCTACGCTTAGCTAAAACGGTCATTACAGATAAGTCCTCGATAATTCTATGCTTTTTCGCTAAATTCTGGCGGAGTAATTCGTAATATCTTAACTCCCAAGTAGCCGTAAATTATAGCTAAGATGGGATTAATTACGTTAAAGAATGCATAGAATACGTAATCAAATGGATTAACGAGTAATACACTGTGCATATAAGCACCACAGGTATTCCAAGGGATAAGTGGCGACGTAAGTGTTCCACCGTCTTCTAAACTACGAGATAGGTTTAACTGGTGTAGGCCACGTTTATTAAATTCTTCCTTGTACATACGGCCTGGCATAACAATCGCTATGTATTGGTCCGCCGTTACTAGGTTAGTACCAAAGCAAGTAAGAATGGTGCGGGTAATCATATCGCCCGCCGATTTAGCACCTAACAATATGGCAGATACAACACGCTTTAATAGACCCACATTTTCTAACACTGCACCAAACGACATGGCACAAATAATAAGCCAAATCGTATTGAGCATTGACGACATACCACCGCGAGATAACAGGCTGTTAAGATTCTCGTCTGGGGTAGAGAAACTAACGCCGTCAAAGAGCGCAGTCCAAACTACTTTTAACGTGCCTATGGCATTTGTATCTTGCTGATTAGCCATACCTAAAATAACGTCCGACTGAAACAATACCGCCCACACACCACCTAACAGGGCGCCAATAAACACCGCAGGAAATGCAGGCATTTTTTTAATGGCTAAGGTTAGCAAAACTACTAGAGGAACTAGCAGCACAATACTCAAATCAAACGACTCGTTTAGCAGGGCTTGCATTTGCTGAATACGCTCAACCTTAGCACCGCCCTCTTCACTTAGGCCCAAGATGACAAACAAGATTAATGCAATGACAAAGCTTGGGATTGTAGTCCAAAGCATATAGCGAATGTGTTCGAACAAATCAGTACCTGCAACTGCTGGTGCAAGGTTGGTGGTTTCAGACAAAGGAGAAATCTTATCCCCAAAGTATGCGCCTGACACTACAGCCCCTGCGGTGATAGTGGTTGACATATCCATGCCCCCTGCTACCCCCATGAGTGCTACACCCACAGTTGCCGCGGTAGTCCAAGAACTGCCTATACTCATTGCAATCACCGCACATATCAAACACGCAGCGGCGTAGAAGAACGATGGGTTAAGCAGTTCTAATCCGTAGTAGATAAGTGTTGGAACGGTTCCCGCAAGCATCCAAGTTCCAATTAGCGAGCCTACCGCTAATAGAATGAGACAAGCACCGAGTGACATTGAAATACCTTTGACGATACCCTCTTCAATAGACTTCCAACTATGACCATTCTTCATACCAATAATTGCCGCTAGACCCATGGCAAGCAATAACGCAATTTGGTTTGGTCCGTAAGACGAATTGTCTTCAAAAAGGTATACAGCGCCACTCATCATAACAACTAGCGCTACAATGGGAATTAATGCATCTAATAGTGATGGCGTTTTAATTTCTGTTTTCATTTTTATAATTTTCTCTGTGCGTTACACAATGGAGCGATAGAACATTAACGCGATAACAACCGGGCAAACAAAGCGAACATACCAAGGCCAGATTTTCCAAAAGATACCATGCTCTGCGTCTGGGTTTCCTGCTTTTAACTCGGTGAGAATATTGTCTCTGCGCCAAACCCAACCGGCGAAAATACAAAGCACAAGCCCAAGTAAGGGTTGGCTGTATTGTGTTGTTGCTGTTATTACCAAACCAAACAAAGCGCCAAAGTTATAAATAATCACGCAACTTATTGTGAAGATTGCCGCAGCCATAAAAATGACAGCGCGCTTTCTATCTACATTTTTGCTTTCGACAACATAGGCAACTGGGACTTCAAGCATTGAAATAGAAGATGTTACCGCCGCAATTGTCATTAGTGCGAAAAAGACTAACGACACAAAAACACCTACCGTACCTATGGTGTCGAATAACGCTGGTAATACGGTGAAAATCAAGCTATCGCCTTCAATTAAAGCGCCGCTCTCAGTAAATATTTCTACCCCATTGTTTAAAGCAACATACATGGCTGGAATAATTAGCATACCAGCAATGACTGCTACACCTATATCAACCAACGCAACTGATGCGCCAATGACAGGCAGGTTTTCTTTTTTACTTAAATAAGAGCCGTATACCAGCATGGTACCCACGCCTAACGACATAGAGAAGAAGGCCTGTCCCATGGCACTAATTAAAAGATCTGGATTAAGTACAGATGAGAAATCTGGGACTAGATATGCGCTCCACCCTTCAATGGCTCCAGGTTGGAAACTTACGTATACAATGAGCGCCAAAATAAGAATCACTAAGGTGGGCATTAAACGCACCGACCATTTTTCAATGCCTGATTTAACACCACCAACAACAATAAAAGCCGTAAGCCCCATAAATAACGCACAGAAAATGATATTTCGCAATTCGGACGAGGTAAGCAACCATTCAGAAGCACTGTCCATACCTATCAAACTCACGGCAGAATCAGCGAGGTGCACTAGCATCCATCCGCCCACGATAGCGTAAAAAGCTAAAATAAGTGAAACAGTAATACATCCCCATAAGCCAGTGGCGCGCCCCACAAAGCTATTCGAGATTTTACCAAGGGCATCAACCATGTTAGAGCGCGTCGCTCTACCTATGATGAGTTCTGCCATTAGTACGGGGTAAGCCAATACAAATGCAAGTAACAGATACATAAGTACAAACGCTGCACCGCCGTTACTTGCGACTTTTGTTGGAAAGCCCCAAATATTACCTAAACCCACAGCAGATCCTGCTGCCGCGAGAATAAAGCCTATACGCGAAGAAAACTCGCCTCTGACTGCCATTGTGTTTCCCTTTATTATTGTTGTAGTAATTGTTATTTAGACATAAAAAAAGGGCTGGCCCAAGACCAGCCCTTCATTTAAAGCTAATTAGTTAGCTGAGAAGGCGTAACGACCTGTTTCAATCATATCAAATGTAATATTTGCTGCTTCATCAAGAAATGGGTCTAATTCATCCAAATCGTCTGGTAAATCATCAAGAGAAGCAACCACTTCCATTCCCAATCGCGTCAAGCGCTCGTTCGCTCTAGCTAAAGCTCTAGCTTCACGCTCTTTCTTTTCAGCTAAACGTTCTGACTGAACCAATGAAATATAAGTTTTGTCTTTGTTTTCACGATACTCAGCAATATCTTCGTAGATATACGCAAACTCTGGGTCTTGAAGAACACGGCGATTGTGTTTCGCTGTTAATACATCTAACGCAGCTCCACTGTCAGCGAAAGTTGTATAATTCGCGCGACCAATACTATCCCAAGGTAACGCATTTTCTGCCTGACTCTCACCCCAATCAGATGGCTCTATGGCAGACGGATAAAGAATGTCTGGTACAACGCCTTTATGCTGTGTACTACCACCATTAATTCGGTAAAACTTAGCAATGGTAAACTGCACACTACCTAGAGGGTTGTCGTACAGATCGTAGATTTTACCCAGACCTCTGTGTTGTTGAACCGTGCCTTTACCAAACGTTTGCTCACCGATAATCAAAGCACGATTATAATCTTGCATCGCGGCCGCAAAAATCTCTGAAGCAGAAGCACTGTAGCGGTCAACTAAGACAGTTAACGGACCATCGTAGGTCACCAAACCGTCTGTGTCGCTGTTAACATTCACTTTATCATACATGTAACGAATTTGTACCACTGGACCTTTCTCGATGAATAAGCCAGTTAACAGTGTAGCTTCGGTAAGTGAACCACCGCCATTGCCACGCAAATCTACGATAATGCCCTTAACGTCTTGGGCCTTTAAGGCGTTAATCTCTTTCGCTACATCAACACTCAAATTGTTGTAGAAGCTAGGAATAGTGATTACGCCTAAAGGCTGGCCTGCATTCGGGCCTGAATCTGGCGTATAAACTTCCGACTTAGCAGCGCGATCTTCTAGCTTAATTTTATCTCTAACAAGACTAACGATTGTCGTTGAAGTTGCGTCAGAGGCGCCTTTCTGTACCTGCAAGCGCACGGTACTGCCTTTAGGGCCTTTAATTAGCTCAACCACTTCATCTAATCGCCAACCTACTACGTCAACAAATTCGTCGTCGTCCTGTGCCACCCCTACAATTTTGTCTTCTGGCTTAAGAGCACCAGATTCGTCTGCGGGGCCGCCAGGCACAATACTTTGGATTACCGTGAAGTCTTCTTCGATTTGCAATACCGCGCCAATACCTTCAAATGACAAATTCATTTCCATTTGGAAGCGATCCGCATTTCGAGGTGATAAATAGCTGGTATGCGCTTCGATGGTACGTGCGAAGGCATTCATCGTTGTTTGGAATACATCTTCACTCGTGGTTTGAATAGTACGCTTAATCGCGCGGGTGTAACGCTTGGTTAACAGTTCCTGCGTTTTTTCCCAGGTACGATCGGCCAAGATTAGGCTTAAAGCATCATACTTAACGCGCTGACGCCAAATTTCGTCTAGCTCAGCAGTGGTTGTGGGCCATTCTGCTTCCTCTCGATCGTAATAGAACTTATCGCCTTCCTGTTCAAAATCAAATGCTTCACCTTCTAGCAAAGACAACGCGAACTCGTACCGTTCTATACGGCGCTGTGCACTGAGATTATACATTTCATAGGCAATCGATAAGTTGCCACGACTCAAGGCTTCATCAAATGCGTTTCTGTTTTTCTCGAATGACTCTACATCCGACAGAAGCAATACTTGTTTGTTGTGGTCGAGTGACTCAAGGAAGCGGTCGTAAATTCTCGATGAAAGCTGATCATCCAACGAAATTTCCGTGTAATGCGAACGTGTAAATAACGCACTCACTCGCTTGGCTGCAACTGTGTGTTGGGTTTCTTGTGCAAGCACAGGAAGTTCATCAACACTTGGCGTAGTGGTAACAGCAGAAGCGCCAACACCCACTGTTAAAAATGCTGCTGCAATGGAAACTCGAAGGATATCTTTCATATTACGACCTCTTGGAACGTGCCAAACGTAACGCGTCAGCGTTGACTTTGACAACCATGCCCGAATCTAACTGAACGTGGATGCCATCTTTTGCCACCTCGGTAATAACTGCCGGCATTGGGGCTTTACCCAATTTAACGGTTACATTAGTACCTTGCTTAAGATCACTGTCTGTTAGCTTTTCAGGTGGTGTCTTATTTGGTCTTTGGTTTTTCGGTTTAGTTCCGCTTTTTCTCTCAGCATGGCTCGAATCTGACGATTTTTCACCTTTTGGACGAGAAAATTGCTTACGTTCTTTACGCTTTGGCTGTTTTGCTTGCTTTTCTTTTCTAAGTTCAGCGGCTTTCGCTTTACTTTCTTCAAGCTGTTTAGCTGCGTGATCCGCATGTTCCTTTTCTATCACATCACCTTCGGTACCATCAAGATCAACGCGATGAGCGCCCTCTTTAATACTGTGAAGGTAACGCCAGCTATTGGTGTAATGGCGAAGCGTAGAGCGAAGCAAGGTTTTGCTCACACGCGGTTCTTCTTCCAATCGGCTAGCTAGTTCTTGAAAAATACCAATTTTAAGCGGACGAGCTTCGCCCTCAGTGGTAAAACAATTCGGAAAGGTTTGTGCAAGGAAAGCGATAACTTCCTTACTGCTATTAAACTTCTCTGGTGATTCCATTAATCTTTCTAAGTAGTTCAGGACAAATCTGTAGTATCTGCATCATCCCAAGTTGCCAGCGTGTGGTCAACCCAATCGAGCAATTCATCGTCGTCAATATCTAATAAAAGTTTATCTTGCTGCCAGTTTTCCCACGTAAACTGCAAGATTTTTTCGAGTCGTGAAGTTTCGATATCCTCTTCAGCCCTATCGTAAATGGCGTGAAGAATAAAATTTAAGCGCTCAGAAGCCTCATCGGGATCATCGTGCATATCTTCCATGTCTTCGTAGGTTGACAGAACTACATGAATATCTACGTTGTATTTCATTGTGATTCCATAACCTGTTGAAATAGTTCAACAATAGCCATTAAGCCTTGCTCATCCTGTTCGTCAAAACGAGAATAAATGGGGCTGTCGATATCTAGTACACCCACCAATTTATTATGGATGACAATAGGGATTACAATTTCAGAATTTGAAGCGGCATCACAGGCGATGTGGCCGTCGAAGGTGTGAACATCATCTATTCGCTGAACCGTTTTTGTTGCCGCAGCAGTTCCACAAACCCCTTTGCCTAAAGGAATACGAATACACGCTGGCTGCCCCTGAAACGGTCCAAGCACTAACTGATCATCTTTGTAGAGATAGAATCCCGCCCAATTTACGTCATCTAGTCCATTGAACAACAAGGCACTAACGTTGGCCAAGTTAGCGATTAAGTCTGGCTCGCCCTCAATCAAACTTTTCACTTGGCTCAATAACTGGGTGTAATGCTTCTCTTTCAAATGATACTTCTCTTTACTGATTTATTGCGAAACTCACATTAACATGAGCAGTAATTGTTCTTTCTCCGGGCATAGATACTGGCGTATCTCTGGCAAAAGTTTCACTGCGCATAATGGGAACGGGCATATTGCCACTTGTTTCAGATATTGCAACCACTTCACCCAAATCTACACTGAATTCCTGTGCAATTAGCTCAGCTTTTGAGCGGGCATTCGCCAATGCTAAACGTAACGCTTTAGTGTAAGCCTGATTATCATCCATCACCACGAGTGAAAATCCGTTGATACTGTTTACACCTCGCTGTAGTGCACCATCAATAATTGCGTCGTATTGACTGATTTGGTTATGAGTGAATTGTATTTCTCGGCGAACCGTAAACCCTCTTTGCAGTCGCCCTTGGGGAGAATGCTCATAGTTTGGATTCACACTTATTTGCATAGACTGGATATGACGCTCTTGTACACCACTGTTGAGCAAGAACCCAACAACAGTAGCACGTTGTTGTTCAAGTTTACTGTTAATAGCAGCAATTTCGTTGCCCTTGCCTTCAAACACCAAAGTTACTTTGTACCCAGAAGGCGCAATACTTACGGCACCACTTCCGCTGACATTAATGGTTTTGTCTGGCGCTGCTGCCAATATTTTAGTGCTGATGAACAAACATAGGGTTAAGCAAATTAGGGAAATATTTTTCATAGTCTTCCTTCATATCGTTGCGTTTGTAGCTCTGATTGGAACACTATAATCTCACTTTTAGCTTAACCCTAGGTGAATGCTAGTTAAATATAACAACATTAACTGTGCATTTTG
Source organism: Alteromonadaceae bacterium (assembly GCA_027013165.1). Taxonomy (GTDB): domain Bacteria; phylum Pseudomonadota; class Gammaproteobacteria; order Enterobacterales; family Alteromonadaceae; genus Alteromonas. The sequence goes on along the minus strand of JALUXV010000042.1, from coordinate 7,399 downwards.
GTTACGCGTTACCGTAAAACTTGACTAAGTGACGATAAGCAATGGTGAATGTTGCGACTTTTAGCGCTATGCCCCATAAGTCCTATGCGCCATACTTTACCCGCGAACTCACCTAATCCTGCTCCAATTTCAAGGTTAAATTCGTTCAATAGCTTTGCTCGTGTCGCAGCATCATCTACGCCCTCTGGAATATTTACCACGTTGAGTTGGGGTAAACGATACTCGCTGTCTACTGCCATTGATAAACCTAATTCCGTTAAACCCTGTAAGAGTTTAAGGTGATGTGTTTTATGCCTTTGCCACGCATTTTCCAACCCTTCATTGTGTAACAACACTAAAGATTCGTGAAACGCATACATAGAGTTTACTGGTGCGGTGTGGTGGTACGCTCGCTTAGCACCTGTGCCCCAATACCCCACGATAAGATTCATATCTAAAAACCAACTTTGTACTTTGGTTTTTCTAGACTGAATAACACTGACAGCGCGGTCGCTGAACGATACCGGAGAAATTCCAGGCACGCAGCTTAAGCATTTTTGCGACCCTGAATAAATAGCATCAATGCCCCACCCGTCAACATCAACTTCAATGCCACCAAGAGATGTTACTGCGTCGACAATAGTCAAACAGTTGTACTTCTGTGCAAGCGCACACAAAGATTTTGCATCATTTTCAACGCCGGTAGATGTTTCAGCGTGAACAAACGCCAACACCTTTATATCTTTTTGCTCAGACAGTATGGCTTCAACTTCACTCAAATCGGTTTGTTGTCCCCAAGGGCTATTTACGGTAATTGCTATTGCGCCACAGCGTTCAACATTCTCCAGCATACGGTTGCCAAATACGCCGTTAATGCAAACCAATACTTTGTCACCCGGCTCTAGCAAGTTGACGAAACAGGCTTCCATCCCCGCCGAACCCGGCGCAGAAATAGGCATAGTAAGCGCATTTTTCGTTTTAAATGCGTATTGCAGTAAAGATTTGGTTTCATCCATTAATTCTACGAATAGTGGATCTAAGTGCCCAAGTGTAGGTCTGGACATGGCATTAAGGATGCGCGGATGAACATCAGAAGGACCTGGACCCATTAGGGTGCGCTCAGGAGGAATAAAAGTAGAAAACTGGTTATTTGATGAAGACATTCCCAATACTCGTCATTGAATCTAAACATTTGGGCAGTATTGTACTTTGTAGCAGTAGTTACAATAACCTGTACCCAGCATTCACTAAATGAATGCTAGATTGGGTTTGTATACATTTTGGCACTTTGGATAAGTTGTGTACAAATTGTGATCAGTTTAGGTATAACAAATACACTGTTAAGATTAGCTAAAGTGAAAAATCAGACCACTCGTAGGTTAATGATATTTCAGGGCTTATTCGATGTTGGTCTTAGATATTGTGTATTTAGACGAATTTTAGCAAATATATGTTTATAAAATGAACAAATTTGAACTATACTAACTATTCGTTAAAGATTTGCATGAACCTCTCCCTTTGCAATAGTTAGCGCACGGCTCAGCAATGAGCCATTCCCCTAGGCCCGGAACGTTTGTTTCCGGGCATTTTTTATGTATCGCTTTATATCTATTAGCAGGGAAATACCAGCTTCAGCTAGGAAGTTAGTTAGCGCGGAGGTGACTTTTGTAATAACTCGCGTTATCCACATAGTGTTTCGCTGAGGCTTTAAGTTTTGTGTCAACGTTTTCGGGTAAGGTTTTGACTATTTTTCCCGGTGATCCTACTACCATGCTGTAGTCTGGTATAACCATATTTTCGGTAATCAGTGTATTAGCACCAATAACACAATACTTACCTATTTTTGCACCGTTCAATACCACCGCATTAATGCCAATTAGTGAATAATCTCCAATTTCACAGCCGTGAAGCATTACTTTGTGACCTACTGTTACCCCTTCACCCAAAACAAGTGGAATGCCTGCATCGGTGTGAAGCACAGAACCGTCCTGAATATTACTGTTTTTTCCGATAGTAATAGTGTCCATGTCACCGCGAAGTACGGCGTTGAACCAAACACTAGCGCCAGCCTCAAGGGTTACCTTTCCGATGACATGGGCGCCAGGTGCAATATAAGCACTGCTATCGCATTGTGGGGCGTGTTCACCAAGGGTATATAACATTACTATTTTCCTTTTGTTTCTATTTGACGCATTAACCCTTCTTGCATAGTGGTAGCTACGAGCTCTCCCGCGCGGTTAAAAATTTGCCCTCTTACAATTCCTCGTGCACCGCCACTAAAAGGACTTTCCATGGCGTATAGCAGCCAATCATTTAGATTGACAGGTCTGTGAAACCACATCGCATGGTCAATGGTAGCTATGCGCAACGTTTTGTCTGTAACAGCTATACCATGAGGTTGTAAGGAAGTGCTTAAAAAGTGGTAATCTGACGCATAAGCTAAAGATGCCTGATGTAATTCGGGCACTGGCTCTAATGCATCTCTGGCTTTCAACCACAAGTAGCGCATAGGTTCGCGAGTTTGTGCATGATAAGAATTAGCTGCGTCAACGGTGCGAATATCTATGGGCTTGTGATATGCCAAAGCCTCGCGCATAGTTCTAGAGATTTTGTCGATATTATCTTCGTAAAATGCAATATCTGATTGCACATCTTCCGGAGGTGGAACCTGAGGCATATCGGCTTTTTGATGGGTCATGCCTGCCTCTGGCACCTGAAATGACGCTGTCATGTAAAAGATGCTTTTACCGCCTTGAATTGCTTTCACACGTCGAGCGGAAAAGCTTCTACCGTCACGAACAATCTCGACATCGTAAACCACTGGACGTTTCGCATCGCCTGGAGACAAAAAATACGTATGAAAAGAATGAACCACACGATTTGATTCAACGGTTTGATAAGCTGCGCTAAGTGCTTGTCCCAAAACTTGACCACCGAAGAGCGCTCTAAACCCCAAATCCCAGCTTTGACCTCGGTACAGCCCTTCCTCAATTGATTCTAAAGAGAATAATGATGAAAGTTTGACGTCACTCATGAGACTGCTCCATTAATTCAGCGTTTGGATTACGGGGATAATATTTTTCCGGCCGTGTAGCGCTGTGTTCAAAAAATCGGGTGTCTTTATACGGCAATTTCATGAATCCGGAAATACCTAATCCTTTAATAGTGGGTATTAAGCCTACTATTGATACTAGGCATTGTTCAAATTCTTCGGCTTTACTGTGGTCTAACAAAGTAAAGTAGTTGTGTATTTTCAAGTGTGTTGGCAGCGCTTCAAAAATGATGCAACCGGTATGATGAATTTTATTTAAGTTATGAATATGCTGCATAAGCGCATCAGGTAACACCAGCAATTCGTCTGGATCTTCGCCGTCTTCAAAATAAGAGTGAAGCCTGCTTTCTTCGGTTGCCACAGAAGATACGGAGCGCTCAAAGGGGATTACGCAGTCTTTATCTGGAATAAAAGGCTGTGATACATCGGTTCGTTCAATATGTAAGGTGTTTTTGGCATTGAACATACAGCATTTAAATACACCGGTTTTGTGTAGCGCAGCTGCAAGGGAAATCACATTATTCACTGATAACTCGAAGGCTTCCTGAAGGGTTTTATTATATAAATTAAGGCTAGAATCAACGTAAATCCCCTCTGGGGCCCAGCGAATCGCTATTCCACCAACGACAGGATATCGGCCAAGTCGACTTATCCCTGATACAAAGGCTTTTTCTGTATCGCCCATTCCTTGCAGGTAATTTTTATAGTAACGGTCAAATTGAACATCATTAATATCGTAAAACTGGGGTTGTTGGTCGTTACCGTTATTTCTTAAGTAAGATTTTCTAGAACTGTACACTACAGTTTCAATATCACGAGTAGATTGGCTTACCCACGTTGGGATGCTGGCGTTGTAATCATTACGACGACCTTCACGAAAGACAAGATTTTTAAGAACGTGCAGATGATTGAAAAAGTAATCAGCGCCTTGCTCACGCTTTTTTACATCATCACTTAACATGTAAGTGAGAATGCTTGCGAGCATTTTTGGTAAGCCTAGTGAACTTGGTGTGATAACTTTACTGCCATAACGACAAGACTGGCCAGACGCTAGGGCGTAAAGGGTACTTGCTAACCCCTGTTCGTCAAAACGGGGAGACGATAGCTCACCATTTAGCTGTGCTTCGCCAATAAAATAGACATCACCTAAACGAGCATTGGTACTATGCATAGACTGAGACATCAAATCCATAACATTGTTGCCGGTGACTTGCCCGTTTTCATCCAATTGGGCAAATACAGAAGATCCCCAGTCTATAAGCTCGACTTGCTGAGATTCCTCATCCCACACCAAATTAGACGGTTTTATATCGCCGTGAACAACTGGTTTTATGATGTCTTTGTGAGAGTTTACGCGCAATTTTAATAGCAGCTCCCCCAATTGCACCGCTATTTTTACAACGAGTTCAGGTGGAAGCGGTCCAAGACGTAGGCTTAGCTTCTCCAAGTCAATTCCGGGCGCCAATGTCATCACTAGAATTGGCTGCTTCCCTACATGTTGAAAGTCTATAACCTTAGGTACTCGAGGATGATCAACTTGGGATTGCATGAAAGCCTCTTCTTCAAGGCGATCTCTCACATGCTGCGACAGGTTTAGGCGAGCAAATTTAAACACCAGTTGTTGATTTGTGGGAGATACCCCCGAAAAGGCAAAACCAAAAGCGCCTTTCCCCAATAAGGTGATGTTGGAATATCCCAATCGCTCTAACTGGTGGGTACACAAAGCAACCCAATCTTTTAGTTTTTTGGCATCAGCGTGTGAGAGCAGATAAATTGACTGCTCTTCTGGAATATAAAAGTGTTTTATATCCCTTGCGCTATTCATTACTCCCCTTCTCTTTTTAACCAACGCAGCGAAGTGGATATGTCTTCACCCAAAGCAGCAGACAAAGCTTGCAGTGCCTCTTGTAGATTCTCGTCAAGTTGCCACGGCGGATTGAGAATACAGACCCCCGAGCCATACATGCCATTGTCGTCCTTAACATCTTCTACAATTAACTCTGCCACAAAACTGGTTTTAGCGAGGTCGCTGAGCTGTTGATACATAGCTTCACTTGCACCCTGCTTTTTTCCAGCACGCGCTGATAACAAAGGGTACCAAATCACCACAATACCCTGTTGCCAATGCTCATACATTTTTTTAACGGCTCGTGTAACTTCTTGATATTCCTGAAAGCGTTCGTATGGAGGATCAATAAGTACTGCACCGCGATTGGGTTTTGGAGGCGTAAGGGCTAACAGCCCCTCAAAGCCATCGCGTTTATGAAGGTGGCAACCGTGTGCTCTCTTCATTACTCGCTGAAGCTTTGCAAACTCCGCTGGGTGGAGCTCCATTAAATGCAGTGTGTCACCGTCTCTTAATGATGACTCACTGATAACCGGAGAGCCCGGATAGCATTGTTGCTTATAAAAAGGCTCAACTACGTCCAAATAACGATTTAACAGATAAGAAGAGGTTTCAGAAAAGCTACCTAGCTTGCTAATACCAGTTTCAAACTCTTTGTTTTGACGCATTTCGGCGTCGTCGAATTGGTACTTACCGGCACCGCTGTGGGTGTCAAATAATGTAAAAGGTTTGTTTTTCTTTTTTAGATGTTCTAATACGCCTATCCACGCAATATGTTTTATTACGTCAGCGTGATTTCCGGCGTGAAAGCCGTGTTGATAACTTAGCACTTAGTATTCATCGCGGTTAAACGTGGATGCATTCGCTACCCACATCACTGAATTTAAAACGCAATAATATCTCGTGTAGCCTTGCCGTTACAAGCAAAGCTACACACTTTGGCATTAGCGTAGATACATCAACATGGTTTCAGGGTGTGCTAAATACTGCATCCATAGGTTATTAAATTTAACCATGGTTGCACCATCAATAATACGGTGATCTCCCGACCAATTAACGGTCATAATGTGCTGACGCAGTACATTACCCTGTTCATCAAATCGAGGCAGTACTTGAGTTTTGCCCAATGCCACTATCGCTGCCTCTGGCATATTAATCACCGGAGTAGCGTTGATCCCCCCAATAGCACCAATATTAGATAGGCTAATAGTTCCACCTTTCATTTGGTCAGACGCCAAAGCACCGGAGCGAGCCTTACTAACAATCTCTTGATACTCGTTTGCAATGTCGAGCAAACTTTTGGTCTGTACCGCTTTGATATTAGGTACGACTAAACCCAGTTTACCGTCTACTGCAAAGCCCACGTTGTGATCCTCGAAATAGCTAATTTCAGTGGCTTCAGCGTTCAATTGACTGTTGATAATAGGGAATTCACTTAACGCCAATGACAATGCCTTGATGAAGAATGGCATAAAAGAAAGAGACGTTTCTTTGGCTTCAAACATGGGTTTTAGTTGCTGGCGCAGTGCAATAAGGTTGTCGATGATAACCTCATCCGACACCGTGAAGTGAGGGATCGTAGAAACAGAGGCAACCATTTGTTTGGCCATAGCTGCTTTTACGCCTCTTAATTTTTCAACTCGAATTCCACTAGATGCAACACCGCGCATATCTTGAGTTTGATTGGTTTGAGACCTTGTTTGGGAATTCTCTACCGTATTTTTATCGAGAGCCGCGTTGTTTTTTATGTGCTTTAATACATCCGCTTTTAATACGCGCCCTTTTTTACCCGTTCCCTCTATAAGGGTTAAATCAATATTGTATTCTCTAGCTATACGTCTAACCGCGGGGCTCGTAAGTACGCGACCGTTTACTACAACAGGTGGTTCATAGTCTCCCTCCATACCCGCTTTAGATAGTAAAGCTTCGTTTGCTACAAGTTTGGGGGTTACATCGTTAGGCGCACTCACTTTATTATTATGTTCAATATCTTTTTGCTCGGTCCTTAATGCAAACAATGGGGTATGTACTTTGGCTATTTCACCTTGTTGATAATACAGCTTTTTAACCACACCACTGTGCTTAGCAGGGATCTCAACAACAGCTTTGTCTGTCATCACCTCAACAACGCTTTGGTCTTCTAGAACTTCATCGCCTTCCTGAACATTCCATTTCACGATTTCACATTCAACAATACCCTCGCCAATGTCCGGTAGTATAAAGTCAACCAGTTGTTCGTCATTCACGTCATTGGTAGCCAAGGTATCCACATTGTGAATATCATCACTAGCGTTACCCTCAAGTGTGTTGTCTTCTATCTGTGGCGAACTACCTTGTGTTTCTAATGAAAACAAAGGCGCATGTACCTTGGCAATTTCCCCCGCTTTGTAAAATAACTTTTTCACAACACCACTGTGCATAGCAGGGATCTGTACGGTTGCTTTGTCGGTCATCACCTCTGCAACAGGCTGATCTTCTTCGATAACGTCTCCCTCGTTAATCAACCATTCTAGAAGTTCGCA
>JALUXV010000041.1 GCA_027013165.1 Alteromonadaceae bacterium | reverse complement strand
ACAAAGCGCTGCATATAGCCCAGCTTTTTTATTTGATAAACCAACCCCCCTTACCACGCCTAGTCGTATTTGTTTTGGCCCGCTTCGTATTAATACAGGATGGTGGGACAACAATACTTATCAACGGGACTACTTTATTGTCGAAACCCTTCAAGAACACAGATTACTTGTATTTCGCGATGCCAATGAGCAGTGGTGGTCACAAGGGGTGTACAGCTAATGTATGCCGAATTGTATTGTCAGAGTCATTTCAGCTTTTTAACGGGTGCTTCGTCCCCAGCAGAACTGGTTACCACAGCATCATTCCTCGGCTACTCAGCCATTGCTATTACCGATGAATGCTCGGTAGCCGGAGTGGTGAGAGCACACTCAGAAATATCACTTCAGCGACTGCCTATAAAACTTATCGTAGGTAGCTACTTTCAGTTCGACGATACATTATCTTTTGTTTTAATTTGCCCTACTCAAACGGCTTATAGTGAACTCTGCCGTATCATCACCAATGCGCGGCGTCGCTCAGAAAAAGGTGAATATCAGTTGTCCTTGTGGGACATACGTACCATTAAACACTGTCAGATTATTTGGATTCCCACAAGGGAACCTGCCCATGACAACCACTGGGCAAACTGGTTTAACGAACACAGCTCGATAACCCCCTATATTGGCGCTCAGCGACTGCTTGATGGTAAAGATCATCTGCGTTTCGCTACCTACAAGTCACTGCATGAGCAATATGACTTTCCTATTATTGCGTGTACGGGTGTGCTTATGCACCACTCAGACCGATTACCGATACAGCACGTTATGCATGCAACAAGAGTACATACTCAAGTAGATAAGCTCGGTAAAGATGCCCTGAGTAATGCAGAGCGTAGCCTTCGGCCCATGGCGAAACTCAAAAAACTGTACCCGTCTCAATGGCTAGCGAATACGCAAAAACTTGCTCAAACATGCAGTTTTAATCTTGATGCGCTGCGGTATCAATATCCCTCTGAGCTGATCCCCGAAGGTGAAACACCTACAAGCTATTTGAGGAAATGTGTAGAGGAAGGGATAAAAAAACGGTTTCCACAGGGTATTACACAACCCATCAGAGACATTGTTGAAAAAGAGCTCGTGCTGATTAAAGAGCAAGAATACGAGTATTTCTTTCTCACCATTTTTGACATCGTACAATTCGCTCAACGAGAAAAAATTCTGTACCAAGGCCGAGGCTCAGCGGCTAACTCTGTAGTGTGTTATTGCCTCGAAATTACTGCCGTAGACCCAGAGCAAGTGAATGTACTGTTCGAACGCTTCATCTCGAAAGAGCGTAACGAACCGCCAGATATCGATGTAGATTTTGAACATCAACGTCGAGAAGAAGTCATTCAATACGTTTATAAAAAGTATGGACGCGAACGCACGGCGATTGCCGCTACCGTGATCAGCTACCGATTTAAATCGGCTTTTAAGGATACTGGTAAAGCCCTTGGATTTAGCACATCGCAACTTGAGTTTGTGATAAAGCAAATCAATCGTCGTGACAGCGTTATTCCATGGAAAGCACAACTCGCCAACTTAGGTTTAGATACCCACAGCCAAAAGGTTCAGCAACTCATTAGCATTACAGAGCAGTTGCTAGGCACCCCTCGCCACCTATCACAACACGTAGGTGGTTTTGTAATCAGTGCAGGACCGCTCTATAACCTAGTACCTGTGGAAAATGCAGCGATGGAAGCAAGAACCATCATTCAATGGGACAAGGACGATCTTGAGTCATTGGGTTTACTTAAAGTAGACATATTAGCGCTGGGTATGTTGAGCGCGATTCGCCGAACCTTCGACCTCATCAATAAACAGTTTCCCGTTACCTTAGATATTCCCTTTATTACTCGGCTTGGCGACGACAAACAGGTATACGACATGATATGCCAAGCCGACACTGTAGGCGTATTTCAAATAGAGTCTAGAGCTCAAATGTCTATGTTACCTCGCCTTAAACCAAGGTGTTATTACGACCTAGTGGTGCAAATTGCCATAGTAAGACCAGGGCCAATTCAAGGGGATATGGTACATCCTTATTTATTGCGTCGGCATGGCAAAGACACTATTGAATATCCGTCCCCTGAAGTTGAAGGGGTGTTATCACGCACCATGGGTGTACCTATATTCCAAGAGCAAGTAATACAGCTTGCTATGGTAGCCGCAGGCTTTAGTGGCGGAGAAGCTGATCAATTACGCAGGGCAATGGCTAGCTGGAAAAAGAACGGACGCATATTTGAATTTAAGGAAAAGCTCATCAACGGCATGCTCGAGAGAGGTTACGATGAGGTCTTCGCGAATAATGTATTCGAACAAATAAAAGGGTTTGGTGGCTATGGCTTTCCTGAATCCCACTCGGCATCTTTTGCTGTTTTAGCTTATGTTTCTTGCTGGTTAAAGTTCTACTTTCCTGTGGAGTTTTATGTAGCTTTGCTCAATAGCTTACCTATGGGCTTTTATTCATCAGCCCAATTAGTACAAGATGCCCAGCGCCACAATATTGAAGTAATAGCTCCCTGCATCAACCGTTCTGATTATGAGCACAGCGTATTTGAAGTAAATTCGCAAAAAGGCATACAGCTAGGGCTTAAGCAAATAAAGGGGCTATCTGAAGAAGGAGCAAAGCAGCTTGTAAAAGCTCGTCCGTTAGATGGCTACACGACACTCAATGCACTAGCCCCTTTGCATATTCGCAATGACGATATGCAAGCACTCGCCAGTGCAGATGCTTTCAGGCGTATATCTGGCAACAGGTATGAAACTCGTTGGAAGATCATGGATACACAAACTTCATTGCCCCTTTTTTCCGATGATGAGCAAAACTGTGACGTAGACATTAAAGCCCCTAGCAATGTCGAAAGCTTGGTGGAGGACTATGCTTCTACGGCACTGTCAGTAAACGATCACCCCATAGCACTCATACATAAAGAACGTACAGTAAAAGGTATAAAAACCGCTAATTCCCTTCCATTATTGGGCAATCAATCGTTAATCAAAGTCATGGGAGTAGTATCAGGTCGTCAATCACCAGGTTCCGCCGCAGGCGTTACTTTTTTAACCCTTGAAGATCACACGGGTAATATTAACGTTGTGGTATGGCAAGCAACAGCCCGCCATCAACAGCAAGCCTTTCTGAAAGCAAAAATACTACAAGTTAATGGCATTTTAGAGCGTTCACCTGAAGGAGTAACACATATCATTGCGGGTAAATTGATCGATAGAACTCAATGGCTTAGTGAGTTACAAATTAAGTCGAGAGATTTTCATTAGCTAAAACGTACTATATGTACAGTAACGATACGACCAAGAGTTATTTAGACTGTGTACTCTTTAAAAAAGGAGTTAGCAATGCAAAATACGAATATGACTGAATTATGTGTAGATGAGATTGAGCAAGTTGGAGGTTCCGCAGGTCTAATCGGAGGTGCGATTGGAGGCGGTATAGGCTTAGTTGGTGGTTTTTTTTATGGTGTAGGAAAAGTGGCTTTTTCTAGCAATACAACGAGTCTAACTTCTTCATTCGCTACAATCGGAACTAGTGCTTTATCTGGAGCTATATCTGGAGCCGCTATTGGATCTGGAGCTGGCCTAGTCGCTAGCGTAGCTACGACAGTAGGATCACAACTCGCTGGCGACGTTATCGTTGGGGTAGCAACCTCTGATGAATGAACATGAAAGATACTAAGCATAAAAACTACATAGGGTTATTTTTAGGTATCTTTTTAGGGCTCGTTGTAGGGAATTTAATTTCTCACTTTATAGGAAATAACATGATGCTCGTTAAGAGCATTGTTGTTGGAAGTTTTACAGCTATTTGTGCCTATTACGGCGAAAAGTACTTTAGAAACTAGAAAGCAAAAAACCCGCCGTAAGGCGGGTTTCTTTAATGAGGACCTGGCAGTGTCCTAGCTCACATGGGGGTGAAGAACGCTACACCGCAGGTGTATGACGAATGCCCAATGGCATTCGGCAAGTGATGAACGTTCGAGCGCTGCGAGACCATGGGAGTCCCCATCAGGATGGTTGACCGCGGAGTAGCACTATCGTGCAAAATCGTTATGCGCAGCATCTCGACTTTTGCGCAAGGAGGACGAGCATTACACTCAGTTGTTAGCTACTATGAAACACATTTAAATAAGCACAAAAAAAGCCCTTGTCATAAGACAAGGGCTTTTCGGAATGAGGACCTGGCAGTGTCCTACTCTCACATGGGGAAGCCCCACACTACCATCGGCGCTAATACGTTTCACTTCTGAGTTCGGAATGGAGTCAGGTGGTACCGTATCGCTATGGCTGCCAGGAAAAACTTT
>JALUXV010000040.1 GCA_027013165.1 Alteromonadaceae bacterium | reverse complement strand
TGCGTATTTCGGTGAATCCGATCGGTCGTTTCGGTTTTATCCGATCGCTTTTCTTCTTCTTTTTCATCCCTGCCAGTTTTACCTTAAGTGATCGGATTGGTCTAGTTTTCTCATCGATTCGCCAGCCAGTTCAATTCGATGACTGTTGTGCAGTAAACGGTCGAGTAGTGCATCTGCAACAGTGGGGTTACTGATGAGTTTGTACCACTCGGTAACTGGCAGTTGGCTTGCTATGATAGTACTGGTGTTTTGATACCGTTCTTCCATAACGTCAAGTAAGTCATTGGCTTGCCTTGCGCTTAGTTTTTCCATTCCCCAGTCGTCTAGGATGAGTAGCTTTTTCTTAGCCAGTTGGGCAAGCTGTTGTCGGTAACTGCCATCGGCGTGACCGATATTCAGTTCATCAAGGAGTTGCCCAAGTCGGTAATATCGCGCTGTGTGGTGTTGTTCACAGGCTTGCCTGGCTAATGCGCAAGCAAGGTAGGTTTTACCGCACCCCGTTGCGCCTGTAACGATAATGTTGTGGGCGTGATGTAAGTATTGCCCGCTTAATAGTGTGGCGACTTTATCTTTACGTAGGCCGCGCTCTGCACGATATTCCAATCGGCTGGCGTGAGCCTCTAAGCGCAAGGTTGCTTGGCGCAGTAAACGCTTCACTTTGCTGTCTTGGCGACAGTGAATTTCGTGCTGTGCCAATAGCCCTAAGCGTTCTTCGAAGCTCATCTCGTCGTAGGTTGTCGCTTGGCTTTGTTGTTGCAGTAACGCTTGAGCGAAGTGCCCAAGCCGTAAGCTACGTAGTTGCTCTTGTAATTGAGATTGTGTCATGGGGTATCCTATTGATAGTAATGTTGGCCGCGGATATTGTGGTGGGTAACAGGTTGTTCATCTTGCTCGACAGCGGTACGCGGCACGCTTTCTTGATGATGTTTGAGTAAGTTCACCACAACGCTTCTGTGCGGGCGTTCTAGCAGTAATGCCTTTTGGCAAGCGGCCTCAAGCCGCGCAGCACCATGCTGTTTAGTGAGATTTAAAATGGCAAGGCAGCTTTTGATGGCTTGTTCAGGATGTTGTCGGCTATGGATGTGCCACTGCACGACACCGCGCGTACCCACACCGATATTCTCAGCCCAGTGCAGTAAACGTTCAGCACTAAAACGTTGTTTAACATGGCTATCGGGCATGTGTTCTTTTTGCGTTGAGAAGCCTCCGTCTTTTGTTGATTTAGCGTGCTGTGTCACCAGTTGGTTGTGATGGTAGATGCTGACCACACTACCACTTGCCTCAATGGTCACCGTGTTGCCCACTAAGGTGTGCGGTACAGAGTAAGCATGCTTTTGGTACAACACATGATAATCAGGCCCGACCTTGGCTCGCTTACTGTCGATGTACTCATATGTGGTGCTAGGCAATGACATTAACGCGGGTTTATCGAGCAGTTCAAACTGCTCACGACGAGAGCCTGGATGTAAGCGCTGTGGCCGATTATTTAACTCTTCCATTAACACTTTGATACGTGCATTAAGGCTCGCTAAGGTGTAGAAGCACTCCCGTCGTAATCGCATTAATATCCAGCGTTCAACAATCAGTACCGCATTTTCAGCTTTGGCTTTATCCTTGGGTTTGTAAGGTCGTGCAGGCACAATGGCGCAGCCATAATGCCGCGCCATTTTCGCGTAGTTTTCATTCAGTGTGGGCGCGTAACGGTGGGCTTTAGTAACGGCTGACTTCAGGTTATCCGGCACAAGTAAACGGGGTACACCGCCAAGGTAGCGGAACGTTCTTACGTGTGCCATTATCCAGTCTTCCTCACGCTGAGAACGACCAGCTTCAACATAGGTGTAGTTAGTCGCGCCCAAGGTCGCCACGAAGATTTGTGCATGATAACGCACTTCACCTGTATCGGGATTAACGATAGGGACTGTCGGCCCGCAGTAGTCAATAAACAACTTATCGCCTGCGATGTGATGCTGGCGCATACTGCGTTTCTGCTTTTTAAGCCACCGCTGATAGTGCTCGCAGAACTGCGTGTAACCGTAAGCTGAGGCACTATCTTCGGCGCAATACTCCTCCCACAGCAACAGCTTCGTCATGCCTTTGCGCTTCAACTCTTGCTGCATAAGCATAAAATCAGGTAGCCGTTTCTGGCGTTGAACTGGGCCAGTGCTATACAACTGAGCTTCGAGTGTTTTATCGTTTAGCGCTTCCGGCAACGGCCACGACAAATCACTGGATTTAAAGCGCGAGAGTATTTCACTCACGGTTGAAGGGCCAAGACTCAAGCATTGGCCGATGTCTCGATGGCTTAATCCTACTTCGAATTTGAGACGCAGGACGTCTTTAATCTTTCTCATATCGGTTCTCTTTCTCGCCATGGCAGCTCGTTCCTTCAATCAAGTGATGAAGTTGAGCTTACCAATTGATTTAGTGAGAAAAAGAAGAAGATTTCGGGATTCCGATCAGTGATTTCGGAAAAACGTCATTTTTGATCGGATAACGCCGAAATAGGCGATCGGATTAGACCGAAATCAGTGATCGGATTGAACCGAAATGGGTGATCGGAATGGGCCGGAACATGCAGGGTGGGATGCGCACGCTGCTTACAAATGTACAGGCTTATCTTCTCATGCTCCTGACTCAAGGAAAGCCGAATTTAAACGTAAGTATTTGCAAAACCTTGATTAACCAGTAAGGAGTAAAAAAGTTTAAACAACTACGCTTGTATCGATTGAAATGTACTGTTTATTCATACATACTCTTGTTCATAATTTTATGAACATTCTGCGACAGTAATTTTGGACTACGAAAGCTTTCTCAATGTATTGGAAAATAGTGGATTGACGGTTAGAAAGTTTGCTGAGTTACTGAGCATGAATCATGTATCACTCAGTAATTATTCAAAGAAAGGAGAGGTCCCTACACATATTGCGATCATCGCATCATTAATGAATGAGTTAGTAGAGAATAAAATTGACCTTCATCAAGCATTATTAAAATTAAAAATACCACACAAAATGCCAAGAGGCAGGTATAGCGATACGAAATCTATAAGGTATAAAAAAAGCATGGAACTCTTTTCTGAATCTCAACCTAATCAAGCCGAGTTATACATAAGTGAAAATAGGCCAGAACTGTCTAATACAAGCCATAGAATTATTTCCCTGTTTTCTGGATGTGGGGGAATGGACTTAGGGTTTACAGGTGGTTTCGAGTTTTTAGGCAGACACTATGAAAAGCTTGGATTTGATATCATTTGGGCGAATGAACTAAATGCTAACGCTTGTAAAACCTACAGAGAGAATTTGGACAAAGAAATAGTCGAAGGCGATATTTGGGAAGTTATGGATGATATTCCTAGAGAAGCTGACGTTGTGATCGGTGGTTTTCCATGCCAAGACATATCCGTTAATGGAAATGGCGCTGGTATAAACGGAAAAAGAAGCGGTCTCTATCGAGCGATGGTAGAAGTTGTTAAAAGAGTGAGGCCTAGAATATTTATTGCTGAAAATGTGAAAGGACTCATGACGAAAAAGCATAAATCTGATCTGGAAACTGTCATAGCGGATTTCTCTAGCCTCGGATACAAAGTAAGATATGACTTATACAACTCTGCAGATTATGGGGTTCCTCAGACGCGAGAGAGAGTATTGATTGTTGGGACACTGCCAAGTATGGAAGAGTTTATCCCTCCAGAACCACTGCTTTCGAAAGAATCACACGTAACGGCATTACAGGCATTGTCTGACCTAGAATCTCTAGATGAAGATCCGAGCTTTAATCATATCTGGAGCAAGGCCAACAGAAGCCCCGAGCAAGGCGATCGGAGGCTCAAAAAGGATAGGCCAGGTTACACGATTAGAGCGGAGTGTCATGGTAACATTCAATGGCATTATAACCTTCCTAGAAGGATGTCTATGCGGGAGGCAGCGCGTATCCAATCTTTCCCTGATTCTTTTATTTTTAGGTCTAAACTTCGGGAAACAGAACGGCAAGTAGGCAATGCTGTACCACCAGTTCTAGCTTGGCATGTTGCAAGTAAAATAAAGAGTCTACTTGAATAATCCTGAATATATGGAACACTCCTAACCTCTTGAATGGGGTTAGGAAAACATGGAAAAGCAAGAACTAGAAAATATTCTCACGAAGGTTTGCAAAAGCCTAACTATAAAGATCCAGTCGTCAACACCAAAATCCGCAACTGATTTTGAAGACTTAGTCAGAAAAGAGCTAGCTAATTCTCTTTCTGAATCTTCTGTTGAAGTAGATTTTACACCTCACCCACAAGCGTTCCCTGATATTGAATTGGGTGAATATGGTGTGGAAGTTAAGTACACCACAGCTGATTCGTGGAGAAGTGTTGCAAATAGTGTTCTTGAAACAAACCGTATTCATTCAGTTAAACATGTGTATCTGATTTTCGGAAAGGCGGGAGGAGAACCGGAAGTTAGATGGGGGCGTTATGAAGATTCTGTTATGCATGTTAGGACTTCACATGTTCCACGTTTTGAAGTTGAAATCGGTGCAAAAGAGCCTTTATTCCAAAAGATGGGAATACCGTATGATCAATTTAGGCAATCTGAAATGCATGAAAAGATGCAATATATTAGAGAATACGCACGGGGTAGACTCAAACGAGGTGAAAGACTGTGGTGGCTGGAAGATCGTCCTGACCAAGACCATTCGCTGCCTATTCAAGCGAGACTCTATACAAAATTATCGATGGAAGAAAAAACAAAGTTAAGAGCAGAGTGCTATCTACTGTTCCCGCAGATTCTAAAGTCTGGCCGGACAAGAGACAAATATGATGACGCAGTTCTTTACCTTTTGACTTATCACGGTGTGCTATGCCACCAAGCTAGAGATTTGTTTTCAGCGGGAAGTGTTGCAAATCCAAAGAATGATAAAAGCGGGGGGCTTTACGTGGAAAGGGCGTTACAACTTATTGAGCCTGATCTAATCGAAGCAGCTTCAAATATGGATGATGCGCTTTTCATTGAGTATTGGGGGAACTCTGTCAAACCTGAAAATAGAATTACAGAATGGTTGAAAAAAGCTGATGAAATTGCGACTGGCTGGGTTCCGTCAGAGTCTTTATTTTTAAATTGATATTCATACAATAAAAACGACTTAAAGGTCGGTTTATTGGGCGTAAAGAATCAGGTGTATGGTAGCGGAAGCCGGACTTGACCAGGCACACCCTCGCGGGTATTGGATTCCAATCCGCGGCTCTAATAATTGAGCTACTTGAGTATGACAAATAAGTGAATAGCAAAAAGCCCAGTACGAACTGGGCTTTTTGATGAGTGGTACCGGAGGCCGGACTTGAACCGGCACACCCGCAAAGGCGGCGGATTTTGACATTTTCATGGACTATATCATCATCCTACGTTGTAGGAGCTGGGCGCTGTTTCATTAAGTGACTAAACTTAACTACTTCCTGTTATTAAGCTATATCGCTATAGCTCAGGTAGTCTCTGAACCTTACCACTCTGTGGTCTTGGCTGCTGATTGCCTGTCAAAGGTTTCCAGCAATTCACCCAGTTTTTGTTACCTGCCATTACTAGCAGGACGGACTCATTATTTTTTCTGTCGTAACCCAAACCTATGTGCTTAGGCTGTTTACGCTTCAGACGCATTAATCCGCTGCGTCTACCAATTCCGCCACTCCGGCATAAATTGTAAAGCTGTTAAGCTTTGGAAAATACTCTCTAAACCTAGTGAGAACTTTGCAAAACTTTGCAAGCGTAAAATCTATATCTTTCAGCGACTTGACTCAAACACGCTTAATTTTGAATCCGCTGCGTCTACCAATTCCGCCACTCTGGCTTCGATAGATGTGCTATCAGTGAGAGCGCATTATAGCGATGAAACAGCGCTGTACAAGTCTTTTTTTCGGATTTATTACAGTAAGCTAACTGAATGGGGAATTCTTAATCAAATGACAAGCTTGAGAGTAAGGATTTGCCTTGAGGTATCTTAATCTTGTGTCAAACTACGGCCATTAGAGTTTTGTATTCATGTTGTTGGTAGTTTTGTGAGCAAGCAAAATAAAAAGTCGTCTCGTGGTGCACGAGCCAAGAATAAATCGAGCAATGTAGAAAGCGCCAGTGCAATGGAAAACGTTGCTTTGCACGAACGAGCGAGTTTTTTTAAACGTTTACTTGCGATGATTTACGACACATTGGTGGCGGTTGCCGTAGGCATGTGCGCTGGACTGGTCATGCTGGCGGCTTTAATGATTTTATTCGGTAACGGTGTACTTAGTTTGCAGGGCTTTGAAACTCCCTCCGATCTTATTCAATCGTCTTGGCAATATAAATTAATCATCCAAATTTGGGTGGGTGCTTGGGTCGCTGGATTCTTTTTGTGGTTCTGGAAAAAAGGCGGTCAAACGTTGGGCATGCGTGCATGGCGTTTGCGTATTTTCAGCACCGTTGATAAGCCGATGACTTGGCCTCGTTTGATATTGCGCTTGATTTCATCTTTTGGGGGATTGGGCACTTTATTGGTATTGTTTGATATTAAAAACAAACAGTCCCTGCAAGACCGCATTGCTCAAACCGAAGTGGTGAAGCTTTCTAAAGAAGCGAACGACCACAAGCAGTGGTAGCTCGCTCTATGTACTTTTACTTTCGCAAAAGAAAGGCCGCTATTCCTGCAAAAAGCACGCTAGGTAGCAGCGCTCCAGCAAATGCGGGGAGTTGATACACTAGGCTCAGTGGGCCAAATACTTCGTTTAGAATGAAGAAACTAAATCCAGTGAGTACGCCCATAATGATTCGAGCGCCCATGGATACACTGCGAAGCGGGCCAAATACAAACGACAAAGCCATTAGCAGCATTACACACACTGATACGGGTTGTAGTATTTTACGCCACAGTGCTAGTTCATAACGCGCTGGGTCTTGGTTGTTGTTCTCCAAGTAAGCCACGTAGTCCAGTAAGCCAGTGATTGAAAGCGCTTCTGGTTTTACTGCTACGATACCGAGCTTATCGGGCGTTAGGGTTGAATCCCAGTGCATAGCTTCTGCGTTTTCCACCACAACACTCTCTGGAGAAAAGTGCGTAATGTCCACGTCTTGAAGTGACCAACCTGTGCCATCAAAGGCGGCAGATTTAGCAAAGGTGAGCGACTTAAGCGACAAGTCGTCGTTAAAATCGAACACACTGACATCTTGTACGCTATCTCTGCTGATAACTTGCCCAATACTCACGAATTGGTCGCCATCTTTTGCCCACACTAGTTGGTCGGAAGAGAACAAGCTACCACCAGTAATGGCCTCTGTTCTTATTTCTTTGGCTTTTGATTCGCTGAATGGCGTTACCCATTCGCCCACAGCCATTACCAACAGAATCATTAGCACTGATGATTTCATTGCTGAAGATATGATATTCCAACGGCTCATACCTGCAGCCTGCATAACAACCAGTTCGCTATTGCTTGCGAGCAGGCCCATGCCTATAAGCCCGCCTAGTAGCGTTGCCATGGGGAAGAACTGTTCTAAATCTCTAGGTAGGCTAAGTAGCACGTACAAAAACGCGATCATCATGTCGTAATCGCCTTCGCCAATTTTACGAAGCTGCTCAACAAACTTTATCAGTGCACTTAAGCCGATAAGCACGGATAGGGTTACTGATACGGTACCCAGTAGTGTTCGAGCAATGTAAAGGTCGAGGATCTTAAACATCTAAGTTCTCCCCCTGATCCATGCTCTAAACTGGGTGCCTGATTTTCGGTCGCGGGCTATAAGCGTAATACCAATAATCAACATCACCGTATGTACCCACCACAAACCGAGGAAAGGCGGCATCTTTCCGTCTTCCAGCACCCTGCGACTAGCAAGTAACAGCAGGAAGTAACCTAGATACAAAAGAATGGCTGGAAACATTTTTCCAAAGCGCCCCTGTCTTGGGTCAACGGCACTTAACGGTACGGCAATAAGTACTAAAAAAGGAATCGACAAAGGAATAGCGATACGCCACTGAAGCTCAGCGCGATATTCTATGTCATCGCTTTCCCACAGCGCTGTAGTAGGCAGTACGGTAACCTTCTTGCGAGAAGCTTCAGCGGGTTTATCGGCAATTTGGATGTGATATTCATCAAATTCAATTTTGCGATATTGCATTTGCGATTGTTGACCCTCGTATTGAACGCCTTCATTCAATATAAGGTTGCGCGTTCCGTCAGGGTTGTTGGCAACTTCGCCACTTTGTGCATATACCACGCGAACATGGTTATTAGTGCCATCAGATTGATTTTGCGATAAAAATACCCGTTGAAGTTTATCGTCTGTGTCTATGTCGTGCACAAAGATAACTGCTTTATCGTTACCTGTTTGCTGGAATCGGCCTGGGATAATTGCCGAAATTCCTGCTTCATTACGAGCTTTTTCTCTGAGTTGATATTCGTTCTCTGCCGCCATTGGGGCGAAGTACAGGGTAATGGCACCCGTCACTATCATTATTAGCACGGACAAAAACAGCATTACTCGGGTTACATACCACTCACTGACGCCACATGCCCGTAATACACTCATCTCGCTGTCTACGTAAAGCCGACCATGGGCCAGCATAATGCCTAAATATGCGCTAATGGGTAAAACCAATGATGCAAGGGCAGGGGTATACAAACCAAGAAAGCCAAGTACTAAGCTTGCAGGAATATCGCCGTCTGAGGCATCACCTAATACACGAACAAAACGCAAGGTGATGAAAATCGCCATCAGAATGAAAAAAATAGCGAACTGAGATTTAAGCGTTTCCTTAAGTAAATAGCGGAATATCAGCATCTCAGTCCTTTCTGAAAATTTGGAATTTTAGTGAAAGAAAGCACAATTTTGAGTAAACTTATCGTTTTTACACGTTTTGCCTGTAATCAATAACAACTGGTTGCATGATGTTACGTCGCATTAGGCTATTTTAGCGCCTACATTGCGCCATTCGCAGCGAGCATGCAAGTTATGGCTGCGTATTAAAACACAAAGCAGTGCAAAACGTTATGTGAATTTAAACATCGTGCAAACCTTAAACGACGAAAAGCGAGGTGATATCGTGGAGTTCAGTGTAAAAAGTGGCAGCCCGGAAAAACAACGCAGTGCCTGTATTGTTGTAGGTGTTTTTGAGCCACGACGCTTAACGGCGGTGGCTGAGCAACTAGACGAAATCAGTGAAGGCTATATCAGCAATTTATTGCGCCGTGGTGATTTGGAAGGTAAAGCTGGCCAAATGTTACTACTTCACCATGTACCTAATGTACTGAGTGAGCGCGTGTTGTTGGTTGGATGTGGTAAAGAGCGTGAATTAGATGAGCGCCAGTATAAGCAAATTATTGCCAAAACCATCAAGACACTGAACGAAACGGGCTCTATGGAAGCGGTATGCTTCTTAACCGAACTACATGTAAAAGGTTGTGATACCTATTGGAAGGTGCGTCAGGCAGTTGAAGCAACGCAAGACTCGCTTTATACCTTTATGCAACTGAAAACTAAAAAAGGCGAACCGCGTCGTCCTTTGCGCAAAATTGTTTTCAACGTACCTACGCGCCGTGAGTTACCGGTTGGTGAGCGCGCTGTTGAGCACGGTTTAGCCGTAGCTAAAGGTGCTAAGGTGACTAAAGACGTGGCAAACATGCCACCAAATATCTGTAATCCAGCTTACCTTTGGGAACAAGCTAAAGCGGTGGGTGAAGAATACGATTCTGTTACCGTGGAAGTTGTTGACGAAGCAAAGATGGCCGAGCTAGGTATGAACTCTTATTTGGCGGTAGGTCGTGGCTCTGACAACGAGTCTATGATGAGTATCATGCACCACAAAGGTGGCCCAGAAGACCAAGCACCCATTGTGCTGGTAGGTAAGGGGTTAACCTTTGACTCAGGCGGTATTTCAATTAAGCCAGGCGAAGCCATGGACGAAATGAAATACGACATGGGGGGAGCCGCAGGCGTTCTGGGTACTATGCACACGGTTGCTGAACTGAATTTGCCTATCAATGTGATTGGTATTCTTGCGGGCTGTGAAAACATGCCTGACGGCAACGCGTATCGTCCGGGCGACATCCTTACCACCATGTCGGGTCAAACCGTTGAGGTTATGAATACCGATGCTGAAGGCCGCTTGGTACTGTGTGATGCATTAACCTATGTCGAACGTTACGAGCCAGACGTGGTTATTGATGTGGCAACTCTTACAGGTGCTTGTATCATCGCCCTTGGTTACCACGCTACGGGGTTAATGAGTACTCACAACCCCTTAGCGCACGAGCTTTTGAATGCTTCCGAGCAAAGTTCAGACCGTGCATGGCGCTTGCCTCTGTGGGATGACTATCAAGAGCAGCTTGAAAGTCCATTTGCCGACATGACCAACCTTGGTGGTCGCCCCGCGGGAAGTATCACTGCGGGCTGTTTCTTGTCTCGCTTTACTAAGAAATACAACTGGGCTCACCTTGACATTGCGGGTACTGCATGGCGCAGTGGCAAAAATAAAGGTGCCACTGGTCGCCCTGTGCCAATGCTATCTCAGTTCATCATGAACCGAGCTGGTGTTAAGCAAGAGGACTAAGACGTTATGCCACAGGTTGTTTTTTACCAACTTACTGCCAATGACGACAGCATAGCCGCAAGAGCGAGTGCATTGATTGCCGACGCTTATGCGAATAAAGCCAAAGTCAGTGTGTTGTGCGATACACAATCTCAGGCAGAAAGTGTTGACGAATACCTGTGGCAATTGCCTGCAAAGCGCTTTGTTCCGCACAATATGTTCGGAGAAGGCCCGTCAACAGGCACACCGGTTGAAATTTGCTGGCAGCCCGAGCAAGTGAGTCGCCGCCCAATGGTGGTGAACGTTGGCTCGGGTATGGTGCCAAACGCCCATCAACACAAACAAATCATCGATTTTGTACCCCTTGATGAAGATGCTAAACAAGCAGCTCGGGTACGATATAAACAATATCAGCAGGCGGGTTGCCAAATGCAGTTTAAATCTGCTGACTAATGTGAATAACCACCGCCTACTTTTTTGAGAGTAACAATGGATAAAACCTTCGAACCACAATCCATCGAGCAGCAGTGCTACGAAAAATGGGAACAAGCCGGCCTATTCAAAGCATCTGGCACTGGCGAGCCGTATTGTATTCTTCTTCCACCACCTAATGTAACGGGTAGCTTGCACATGGGGCACGGCTTCCAGCAAACCATTATGGATGCTTTGACTCGTTATCGTCGTATGAAAGGCGACAATACGCTTTGGCAAGTGGGTACAGACCACGCGGGTATCGCTACTCAGATGGTGGTTGAACGCCAATTGAACGCTCAGGGTAAAACACGCCACGACCTAGGCCGCGAAGCCTTTGTTGAAAAAGTGTGGGAGTGGAAAGAGCACAGTGGTGGCACTATCACAGGTCAAATGCGCCGTTTAGGTACCTCGCCAGATTGGTCTCGTGAAATGTTTACCATGGACGAGAACCTCTCGGCTGCGGTGACTGAAGTATTTGTAAAACTCCATGAAGAAGGGCTGATTTATCGTGGTAAGCGTTTAGTTAACTGGGATCCAGTACTGCACACCGCAGTTTCTGACCTAGAAGTACTCAACGAAGAAGAAGACGGCAGCATGTGGCATATGCGCTATCCATTGGCCGATGGCAGCGGAGAGCTTGTTGTTGCGACCACTCGCCCTGAAACTATGCTAGGTGATACTGCTGTTGCTGTGCATCCAGATGATGAGCGCTATCAGGCGTTTATTGGCAAAGAAATTAAATTGCCAATTACCGGCCGATTGATCCCGGTCATTGCCGACGATTACGTAGACCAAGAATTTGGAACAGGATGTGTGAAAATCACGCCTGCTCACGACTTCAACGATTACGACATGGGTAAGCGTCATGACTTGCCGATGATCAACATTCTGACCGACGATGCCAAGATAAACGATGACGCACCAGAAGCGTATCGTGGCATGGATCGTTTCGACGCCCGTAAGCAAATTGTTGCTGACCTCGATGATTCTGGTTTCTTAGTGAAAATTGAGCCACATAAACTCAAAGTACCACGAGGCGACAGAACCGGTGCGGTAATCGAACCTTATCTTACCGACCAATGGTACGTTGCCGTTGAATCACTGGCAAAGCCAGCCATTGAAGCGGTTGAAAGTGGTGAGATTCGTTTTGTGCCTGAAAACTGGAACAAAACCTACTACCAGTGGATGCACAACATTCAAGATTGGTGTATTTCACGTCAGTTGTGGTGGGGACACCGCATCCCTGCATGGTACGACGAAAACGGCAAGGTTTACGTAGGTCGTACAGAAGCTGAAGTTCGTGAAAAGAACGGTTTAGCTGCTGACGTAGCGTTAAGCCAAGACAACGACGTACTAGATACGTGGTTCTCGTCAGCCTTGTGGTCATTCGCCACCATGGGGTGGCCTGAAGAAACACCAGAACTAGAAACCTTCTTGCCGTCTTCGGTATTGGTGACTGGTTTTGATATTATTTTCTTCTGGGTTGCTCGTATGATCATGATGACCAAGAAGTTCACTGGCAAAATCCCATTCAAAGACATTTATATCACTGGTCTTATTCGAGATGAGAACGGCGACAAGATGTCTAAGTCTAAGGGTAACGTGCTTGACCCTATCGACTTGATTGATGGTATTGACTTGGAATCACTGGTTGCTAAGCGTACCGCAGGCATGATGCAGCCTCAATTGGCTGAGAAGATTGCAAAGCGCACTCGCAAGCAATTCCCAGAAGGTATTCACGCCTACGGTACTGACGCACTGCGCTTTACCTTTGCAGCCATGGCGTCGACCAGCCGTGATATCAACTTTGATATGGCGCGGGTTGAAGGCTATCGCAACTTCTGTAACAAGATTTGGAATGCATCACGTTTCGTGCTGATGAATACGGAAGAACACGATACGGGCAAAGACGGCGGCGAATTAGAGCTGAGTATGGCAGATCGTTGGATCTGGGCTAAGTTCCAACAAACACTCGTTGAATTTGAAAAAGCACTAGCCGACTACCGTTTTGATATTGCAGCTCAAACGGTTTATGAGTTCACATGGAATCAGTTCTGTGACTGGTACTTAGAATTGACTAAGCCAGTACTTAACAACGATAGCAGCACAGAAGTGCAGAAGCGCGGAACCCGTCATACGCTAATTAACGTACTTGAACACTTGTTGCGTTTGCTACATCCGTTAATGCCGTTTATTACCGATACCATTTGGCAACGTGTTGTGCCGTTAAGTGCCATGACAGTTGAAGATAATGCGAGCATTATGACTCAGGCGTTCCCAGCGGTGGAAGCAGCGAAGCAAGATGCTCAGGTACTATCAGACATTGAATGGGTGAAGACCTTCATTGTGGGTATTCGTAACATTCGTGGCGAAATGGATATTTCACCCAATAAGCCGCTAAATGCATTGCTTAAAAATGTGAGTGACGAAGACGCTCGTTTGTTAGATGACGCTAAAGCCTTCCTTGATAAGTTGTCCAAGCTTGAATTGGTAACTGTGCTTAAAGACGGTGAACAAGCTCCTGCATCAGCAACAGCCCTTGTAGGTGAAATGGAAGTGCTTATTCCAATGGCGGGGCTTATCGATAAAGAAGCCGAACTGGCCCGTATTACCAAAGCGATGGACAAAGTCGAGAAAGACGTTGCTCGTACTCGCGGTAAGCTAGGGAATGAGAAGTTTGTAGGCAAAGCCCCTGAAGCGGTTATTGAGAAAGAGCGCACTAAGCTTGCCGAAGGCGAAAAGCAGTTAGAAAAGCTTAAAGAACAGTACGATACTATCGCTGCCCTTTAACCCCAACGTAATTGTTTAAACTAGAAAATCCCCGCCAATGTCGGCGGGGATTTTTTTACCTAGCACTAAAGCGTCAATTAACGAAGTTTTGCTTAGTGCACTATTTTCTACTACATTACTGTCGAAAGGAATATTACCAATATCAGGAAGATAGCTATGCGCAAAAACTCCCCTCACTATACCCTTGCTGCACTTTTGTTGTCATGTAATGCCTTAGCGCAAGAGGCGGAACACCCTTGTGATAAAGGCGCTCAAGAAGCCATTGAATCCGTTGAACCCGGTGAGGTACAACATCTCAGCTCTTTTGTTCCCGCGAAGCCAATAGACAGAGGACATCCTCGCTATCCAACATCAGCGGCTCAGGTTGGAGCTGAAGGCTGGGTACGAATGAGTTATGTTATTGATGAAGCGGGTAATGTTGTCAATCCTGTCATTGAAGATTCTGGTGGTAGTCGCTCGTTTAGAAGCAATGCATTAAATGCGTTAAAACGGTGGACGTTTGAACCCGCCATGAAAGATGGTAAGCCCACCAAACAATGTCACCAGTTAGTACAAATTGATTTTAATATCGAGCAAAAAGGGGGCGCGTCTCGCAGGTTTGTTTCGAAGTACAAAGAGATAGATGCACTAGTTCAAGATGGCAAGTTACAGGAAGCACAAGTTGCTATTGAGGCGTTGCATGAAAGAGAGGCCAATAATCGTTATGAAAATGCATGGTTGTGGAGTTTAGATGCTCAGCTTGCCAGCGCTTTAGGAGACTATCGAAGGGAACTTGCGAGTTGGTCTCGCACAATTGCAAGCAGCACCCATAATTCCAGATACAAAACCTTTGAAGATAAATATATAGCAAGCATTTATGCCCGTCAGTTTGAATTGAATGCTTTTTACGGCCAATATGCAGCAGCACTTGAGGCGGCGAGTAATATCGAATCTATGGGCGGACAATCAGATATTTATG
This sequence comes from Alteromonadaceae bacterium, assembly GCA_027013165.1. Lineage (GTDB taxonomy): Bacteria > Pseudomonadota > Gammaproteobacteria > Enterobacterales > Alteromonadaceae > Alteromonas. Next base: position 7,697 of record JALUXV010000040.1, on the reverse strand, counting down.
CAGAGATTGCTGATACCGTGGTGAGCATTGAAGACTATATTGCCTCTGATGAAACCATAAAAGTGTCATTGGAACTGCGAGAAAGTACAAGCCAGTTCTATAGCTTAACTAGAAATCAGTTCATGTTTGATGCCATACAAGGACAACTTCATACCGTTGAAGTTAGGTGTGATTCTCATTACGAGAGATTTACGGTTGCAGAAGAACACTTATGGACAATACCTGAATCATGGGGTGCTTGCCGCATAATGGTGAAAGGTGAGGCGGGTACACAATACAATATTTTGGAAGTTGCGGTTGGCGCAGTAACAGACCTCGAGTCTTAACACTAGTCCAACCATACTATGAACAAAAAAGAGGACCATGAGTCCTCTTTTTTGTGCCTTGAATTTACATTTAGTAACAAGCTACTTGAGATCGCTCCTTGATAAAAATATCAGTTACTCATATATTGATATCAAAGTGATATCAAAAGGTGATTGTTATGGAAGAGAAGCAAGGGTTTTCAATAAGCGGTTATGTCATGGGTTTGTTGGTGTTACCTCTGTCGCAGTTAGCTACGCTGTATTGGTGGCATGCCCAAGGTGGGCTGCTTCCACTGTTAGCTATTATTATGGTTGCTGTGCTATGGCCCGGCTTTTTCATGATTCAACCCAACCAAGGTAAAGTGCTTACTTTATTTGGAAGCTACGTAGGTACAGAAAAGCGTGATGGCTTGCGTTGGACAATTCCATTGTTCATGCGCAAAACAGTGTCTTTAAGAATACGTAACTTTGAAAGTGGGCGTATTAAGGTAAACGACAACCAAGGTAATCCCATTGAAATTGCCGCCATTATTGTGTGGTCTGTCACCGATACCGCTGAAGCTGTGTTTGAGGTCGATGACTATGAAAGTTTTGTATTGATTCAAAGTGAATCTGCGCTGCGTAATATGGCGAGTAGCTTCCCTTACGATCCGCGAGATGATGAGCAAGCCGAAGTGGCTTTGCGCAGCCATCCGGTAGAAATTTCAAACCGTTTGCAAGAAGAGATTCAGGCCCGTTTAAATAAAGCAGGTATTACGGTTCATGAGGCCCGTATCAGTCACTTGGCTTATGCTCCTGAAATAGCTAGCGCCATGCTGCAAAGACAACAGGCCGCCGCAGTTATTGCTGCACGTAGTCAAATTGTAGAGGGCGCAGTGGGCATGGTTGAAATGGCGTTAGAACGTTTAGATGAAGCTGAAATGCTTGAGTTAGACAACGAGCGCAAAGCGGCTATGGTGGGTAATTTAATGGTAACACTGTGTGGAGACAAAGCGCCTCAGCCTATCGTTAATACTGGAAGCTTGTATTAGCGAGGACCACTATGTCGACAAAGAAAAAAGCCTATCCACTGCGTATTAACGCCAATGTATTAGCAGCTATGCAGCGGTGGGCTGATGATGAACTACGAAGCGTAAATGCCCAAATAGAGTTTGTGTTACGAGAGGCCTTGCTTAAGCAAGGCCGTATTAAGTTGGTTGAAAAAGTGGTTACCGACGTGGAACTCAAAGACAAAGATGACGAGTAGGCGAATCAGGCTAAACAGATAAAAACCTATAAAGCATTTGAAAGAGTTTTTCTTTATTAACAGGTTTTGTGAGGTAGTCGTTCATTCCTGCATTTAATGCCACATTGGTATGTTCGGTATTGGCATGTGCTGACAAACCGATTATCACAATGGATGTATTGAATTGACGTATGGCTCTGGTGGCATCGATGCCATCAAGTATGGGCATTTGTACGTCCATTAATACGAGTGAATATGTGTTTGCTTTAACCATTGCGACGGCTTCTTCACCATTCACCGCCACGTCTAGATTAAGGGCGATAGGTTCCAGCATTTTTTCTACTACGAGGCGGTTTATTTCGTTGTCTTCTACCAGCAATACCGATTTACCTGCCAGTGCATTAAGTACTTGAGTAGAGTCAACATTATCCGTTTTTACCGGTTGAATAAGGGGTTGATCTGAAAATCCAAACCTTGCGGTAAATGTGAATGTGGCCCCTTTTCCTAATTCGCTTTCAACAATAATATTGCCATGCATTTTTTCCACAAGCTGCTTGGTAATTGTTAGCCCTAAACCCGTGCCTCCATATTTTCGGGTGATGGAGTTGTCTGCTTGGGTGAACTCGCTAAAAAGTTGTGAAAGGTGAGATTCAGCGATACCAATTCCTGTGTCACTCACTGCAATCTTAACCACAACCTCTGAGTCATTTTTCTGTGCAAGCTCAACATTTATTGATACCGACCCTTCATCAGTAAACTTGATGGCGTTACTTAAAAGATTGATTAGGATTTGTTCCAAGCGGAAAGGGTCACCAATGAGGTGCTTTGGGATAGAACTATCTACTTTTACCCTAACGGTAAGCCCCTTTTCGTCCGCTCGCATTTTGCACATGTCTAGCGCCCTTCTTACTGAACGGCTAATACGAAATGAAGTAGATTCTAAGGTGAAGGAATTAGACTCTATTTTATTAAAATCGAGAATGTCGTTTATTACACTCAGGAGATGTTCTCCTGACTGTTCAATTTTTTCTAAGTATTCATTCTTTTGCTTTTCATCACTCGCGTCAATGCCTACCTGCGCGAAGCCAAGTACAGCATTCATAGGCGTTCTTAATTCATGGCTCATATTGGATAAAAACTGAGACTTAGCTAAGCTGGCTTCTTCCGCTTCAAAAATGGCGTTGTTTAGTGCGTTGTTTTGCTTTTCCAGTTTTACTAGCGCGTTGGAAAGGGTTTCTATCATTTGATTAATACCGTCTCCTAATGCACCCAGTTCGTCATTTTTAGTAACAGCAACTTTTTCGTCGTAGTCACCATTGGCAACCCGTTTCACCACATCTAGCATGTGCATGGTGGCATCAATCAATTGGGTGTTAATTACGTAAATTGTTATGATCAACATAGCCAAAAGAATTACGCTGGCAATGACTAAGAAAGGTGTGGTATCTATCTTCGCGTTCAGAATTTCTTTATCTAATAAACTAATTGCGTACCACTCGAGTTCTTCAATGTAGACAATGGCACTGATGTACTTCCTCTCATTAATTTCAATGGTTTCTACCATTATCGGAGCAACCGAGCTTATAGGAATAGGTTTTTCAAGTTCTGAAATGAGCCGTTGGGGCAACAAAATCTGCCAATTTTTTTCGTTAACATATTCCACTAATGCGGCGTGAAGGTCGCTGTTCTGTGGCGTATTAATAGCCCTTACAATTTGATTGTTATCGAGCAAAATATTGGACACATCTTCAGAGGGGTAATCAAGAATGGAGTTAAATGCCACATCTGTAGATACATATGTACCCACTAGCCCAATGATTTCATCTTCTTGGCGAATAAAATAGTCAAAGTAAACGTGAGGTTTGCCCGTGATCGGATGAATACTGGCGTCGATGAAGTAAGATTTTCCGGTTGCTATTATATCGCTATACCAAGTATCTCGTTCTAGGGCTATTTGAGTGCGTTCTATTCGTTGTGTTGTTTGATTCCAATCAAACCCATTCAATGTGCTGTGCGAGTATAAAAACCAGCCTTCGCATTGAATGATGGCGCAAGTAGATTCAATTGCCCCGATCGCCTCTGCTTCGTAATCAGAATTTGTAGGCTCGTTCATCCAGCGCTGAAAGCGTTGGTTTAGCAAACTTTGGTCGATAAGGCTCTTATCGTTGGTGAAGTAACTCAATGCGCGCTGCTTGGTAATAGTGGCTTGTTGCCTAATCAGCTTTACCCCTAAGTTTTCTTCCACGTTGTCTAAAAAGTCGGTGAGGAAATACGAGAAAGCCGCATAGAATAACGCAAAGGTAAGGAGTATCAGTCCAATGATATTGATGCGAATAGCTTGTCTGCCAAGCTTAATCATAGTCTTCCCTTGAGTAATTTTTGATAACCTAATGAGCCATGATGACGCAAAAAGTTATGTGAAATAGGCCGCTAATAAATCCTCGTAAATACCGCTTAGCAGATAATATAGAGTAGAGTTTAGGAGGGGAAATGGTCACTGCGCAAGGGAAGTTGCGCAGTGAGGTGAAATTTTTGATTTACGCGGATCTTCCAAAACGTTTGAAGGCAACCACACCAATTAATGCAATTAGAGAATACCAGGCCGTGCTTCCGCCGTGTTCTTCAACAATCACTACCGTTTCTTCATATACGCTCTCGTAGTTCTCACTTTCTAACGATACATAAGATAGGTCTGCGTCTGTGTAGTAGTCTGCTGTGGCAACCAATTGTTCTGAATAAGCGTCGTACAATTCAATGAGTACATCGTAGTCTCTTGGCGGAAAGCCTCGAATCAATTCACTTGCAATTACAAAGCTATCTGAACTATCTTCACCGTAAATATAAAACTCAGAAGTTACATGTATGGATTCGTAGTAGTCGTTGGTGCCCAAGTAAATTACTGCGTATACGGGAGCATCGGCATACACAGTATCGGCATCAAACTCTAAGGTAAACTTTGAATAGTAACCGTCGTAATCTAAATCTAGGTCAAGGCTTAGCCAGCTGTCGTAAATCCAAAAATCAGAAGTGGTGACAAAACTTGTCGAGGCAAACTGTTTCGATGTTCCGTTAAATTTTGTTTCGCGATGCTGTTGCTTTTGTTCAACGCTTAACCCTTGTAACAAACTTTCAGATTGTGACGCGGAAACGTTAGTCGAGCTCAATTCCAAAGGTGCTGACGTTTCGGCAGCGGCGGCTTGGTAAGGCTGGTCGTAACGAAACTCTTTGCTTTGAACGACAGGTCCTTGTGCGTCGCTGGTGTTGGCAAAACTGGCGTTCGCAATAAGCGTTAAAGCGATACCTGCCAGCGAACGTAAAGATGGTGTGTAAAACATGGTTATCTTCCTTTCCAGTGTAAATGACAATGTCATTGTTGATGAAAAGAGATGAACCAATGCTGAAGCGAGACTTAATCTCGCTTCAGGTAGGGAGGAAATTAATCTTCTATGTATTCGCCTTCATCGTCGGCGTCTTCGCCGCGCGGCATAAAATAAGTACCCCAACCCTCGTAAAAAACATTGTGTTTGTCTGCAATAACCAACAGGGTATCTACGTCTTTATCTAGTGGGTCACGAGAAAGTTTGCGTTCTACAATGGCGTCGAAACAATAGACTTCACCACCGTCGTCAAGCTCAAGCTCTTCGGCGTCGGTAACTTCAAAGCCCGCTTTGAAAGCATCAACAGCGGCTTTTTCTAGCGCGTCAAAGTCAGTTGATGCAAAGTGATGTTCGATAGTGTAGTCAGCGTCTGCTTGGCTGCCATCTTCTAGTAACGCGTCAATGGTTTCCTGATTGAACGCGTACCACTCGTCTTTTTCGTCAATTTGCTTCATCAACTCAAGGCCTCTAAGAAATTTTCCGCAAGTTTAACGCGTTTTTTCTAATTCGGCGACTTGGGAATCAAGTTCTTGAAGCTTTTCTTCCATTTGAGTGTGAAAGTGTGACATCCACTCTTTAACCGATTTATCTTTGGTCATTGCTTGTGGTGCGGCAATGTCGATAATGACTACCCCATTATTCCAGCGGTTCCACTTTACTTTCTGATGAAGGTCGCTTGCGGTAACCATAACAATAGGTTCGTTGGTAGCTTTTGCTAGACGGAATGCGCCTTGTTTAAAAGGCAATAAGCCTCGACCATAGCTTCGTGTACCCTCGGGAAACATCCATACCGAAGCGCGTTTTTCGGTAATGCGTTTGGCGGCCACATCTAGGGTGTCTCGCGCTCTTCCCGAGTTTTTGCGGTCGATTAGAATATTACCGGACAACCAGTAAATTTGGCCGAAAATAGGGATCCATTTAAGACTTTTTTTGCCAATAGTAACAACGCCGGGTAGGGCGGCTTTACAAATGGTCATTACGTCATAGCTGTTTTGATGATTCGCAATGAAGACATAGGGCGTTGTTTCATCAACACTGGGATCTTTGCGAACAATGACCTTCATGCCCATCACTTTAGACATCAATCCATAGAGCTTTCCAGCAATGTGAACATTGTCGCGGTGGAAAGGGCGCGCTACGCATATAATCAGTAGCACAAGGTTAATCAATAAAAAGGCGAACAACAGCGCGGGTGCGCGAACTAACGCAATCAAAAAATCATCCTCAAAACAAAATAGTTGTGTACCAATGCTTATTTCAGCGTACACGTGTGCGGCGAGTGTACCCGATTCCCAACCCATTTTCATTACAGAAATAGTGGTCATAGGAGTTGAAAAGGTTGCGGGCATTATTAGTGAACTGTGATTACACACTATAGTATGAGGAAAAGTTGCCGATAGGTGGTTACACTATGACTACACCGTTTTTTATTACAGGCTAGGTATTTAGCATGCAAACATTTGTTCCTGAAGAGCTTGAAGACGACATTCTTACCGATTTAATGGAAGAGATTAACGAGCTCTATGAGTCGAGTGAGCAAACGTTAATTGAACTAGAGTTGAGACCTGAAGACAATGAGTTACAACGGGCACTGTTTCGCTCTATTCATACAATTAAAGGTGATTTGGGGTTAGTAAACTTCACGCCAATGATTCCGCTACTACAGCATGTTGAAGATCTTCTCGACTTTTTGCGCAAAGGGCAAATAGCCTACACCAGTACTATGAGTGACCTAGTGTTGCTCACTATGGATAAAGTAAAAGCTTTTGTTGAAGGTATAATGCGACAAGGCTCCGCAGAGTTTGATGAAATATTTAACGGTGAGCTTGTTGATGCTATCGCGCAAATTACGCCCGATAATAGCTCTGACCACGAACGCTTGTTGGTAAATGCCGTACGCATATTAAACCCAGACTTCGACGGTGGTGATTCTCATGACAATGAGAATAGCGCTACCAAAGCACCAAAGCTGGCCACCATAGGTATTCCTAAAGACGTTAGCGACGAGAAAAAGCTCGATATTTTGTTTTTCCGCGACATGATGCAAAGTATAGAGAAGCGGTCTTTATATTGGGGCGGGAGAGGTGATCGCATTGCTAAATTAGCTATGTATATCAACGATCTTGCGGGTAACCCGATTGAAGAAGACCAATTGGCTGTAGCGTGTTATGTCCACGATTTTGGTATGGCATTTATGCCAATCAAGCTGCTGCACAAACAAGACTCACTCAGTGACATCGAATTTAACCTTATGCGCTCACACGTGTATAAAAGCTCGCGACTGTTAGAGCATTTAGACCAGTGGGACATGGCTCGTAAAATTGTTATGCAGCATCATGAACGTACTGATGGTACTGGTTATCCTCTGGGCTTAAAAGAAGAGGATATTTGCGAGGGAGCCAAGCTACTTGCTATTGCAGATACCTACGACGCCATGACTCACTCAAGAGCGAATGCCAACGTTACTCAGTACTCGAAGAAACAAGCAGTTATCGAAATTAATAAAACGGCTAAAGGCAATTTTAGTATGAAGTGGGTGCGTTTATTTAATCAGGCCATGACTACGCTTTTAACCAAAGGGCATTTGTAACTTGGAGGCGTTGCTCTTGGTCATTTCACACCTATTTCACAAGGACGTTAGTAATGTGGCATTACCCTTGATAACACGAGTAATGCCATGTCTTACAATTCAAGCCGCCGTATCCAGTTAAACCAGGTCGAGCAGTCGTTTTCTCTTAATGATGTAAAGACAACGCTTTTCAGCAATGTTTCTTTCAATATTGAGCAGGG
>JALUXV010000039.1 GCA_027013165.1 Alteromonadaceae bacterium | reverse complement strand
CGAGGTGTGCGCGTAGAGTACTTTGTTATCTTTAACTGTCTCAAACGCTGGCAGCTTTACATAAACATTTTCCCAAGGCTTACGACGGGTCGCCGGTTGGATAACAATAGGAGCCGCTTCTGGCGCATTTTCGTTGGGCTTGTCTTTGTCTTGTGAGTCACATTCCGGCTCCATTTGATAGGGGCTGGGAATTGGGTCGATCTTACCCGGGCGGTCGAGTGACGTTGAATCTACTCCCTGCCATTCCGGCAAAGCTTCTTTAACTATGATTGCCGTACCACGTACATCGCGAATCTCTTGAATAGATTCACCAGCAGCTAAGCGGTGAGTCACTTCAACAAGCGGGCGCTCAGCGTTACCGAAAAACAACATGTCTGCTTTGGAATCGAACAATACCGAGCGACGTACTTTTTCGCTCCAGTAATCATAGTGAGCGATACGACGCAAGCTAGCTTCTATACCACCAACAATAACAGGTACACCTTTGAAGGCTTCGCGGCAGCGTTGTGAGTATACAGTAACGGCCCGATCTGGACGTTTACCGCCCACATTCCCCGGAGTGTAAGCGTCGTCGTGACGTAGCTTTTTGTCTGATGTGTAGCGGTTAATCATGGAGTCCATGTTACCCGCCGTTACCCCGAAATAAAGATTGGGTTTACCCAACTTCATAAAGTCGTCTTTACTCTTCCAATCGGGTTGAGCAATGATACCTACGCGAAAGCCGTGTGCTTCTAACACCCGTCCGATAACCGCCATGCCGAAGCTTGGGTGGTCGACATAGGCATCGCCGGTTACCAAAATAACGTCACAGCTATCCCATCCAAGAGCATCCATTTCCTCTTTTGACATAGGTAAAAAGGGGGCAGTACCGTAACAATGTGGCCAGTACTTGGGGTATGAGAACAGACCGCGATCCGCTTTAATGGTGGCTTGCATAGGCTTTATATAACACTCAAAATAGACAAAACAAATGTGTTGGGTGACCTTGGTAAAAGTCGCACATCACATAAACGGTGTATTGTATCAGCTTAGTTCAAAACAAACATTGCATTGTCATTAAAAACACAGGGCAATCTTGATAAAGGCGACCATCGAGTAAGGTCTCGTTTGATCTATGCTGAATAAATGACTTAAAAAAGGATGACACATGGCGTATTGGCTATTTAAAACTGAACCCGACGCGTTTGGTATTGATGATTTAATGTCTCGCCCACAGCAAACTGAGCCGTGGGATGGCGTAAGAAATTATCAGGCAAGAAACTTTTTACGAGACCAAATTCACAAAGGCGACAAAGTATTCATTTACCATTCTAGCTGTAAAAACGTGGGTATAGCTGGCGTAGCAGAGGTTGTGGTGGGCGGATATCCAGATACCACTCAATTTGACCCTGAAGCCAAATATTACGACCCAAAATCATCACCTGATAACCCGCGTTGGTATCGGGTTGATGTAAAATTTGTCGAAAAGTTCTCGCAAGTACTGCCACTGTCTACGATTAAATCATTGCCAGATATTACCGAATTAGGTTTGGTTAAAAAGGGGCATAGGCTGTCTATCATGCCAGTGACTGACAACGAGTGGGAAACCTTATATAAGAAAGCCAGAGGCTAACGGGTGAGTTTTTCAGAGTTTTAGCGGGCAGCTGTTTTCGTAGAGGGAATTGTTAAACGCTGCCCTTAATTAATCGTGAAAAGAATTAAGGTTTTCCAACACTCAATAAGGTATCCGCGTCGCGCAGCAAATAAAGTGCGAAACACGCAGCCCACATTGGCCATGCAGCAAAAAACAGCAAGTTATTGAAGGCGTCGATATACAGAGGGAAAGACGCGAGAGTTGAACCGCCGTGCATCAGAAATATGAGTCCGTAAGTAAAACGTTTCGCCAATCCTGCGACAAAAGCTATGACTAGTACCAGTTGTGCGATCCCCACGCCATAAATAATGATTTCAGATAGACCGCCTACGCCGTAAAAGTATTCGAATACTTTCATTCCGTGTGCTGGATTGACAAATTTATCCAGTGTCCAAACAAACATTACAATAAAAATACCGATCCTAAGTGCAAGTAAAGCCAAAGGAAGTCTATTCTTTACGGTATCTGAAACATCGGGTGTTGAATGATTAAATAAATTAATTTGCATGCAAAGTATTCTGTTGTTAGTGTGTCGATAAAGAACGGGCAAAAAACGAATTACTTTCACAACGTAGAAAAAAATTGCTCTGAAATTTAATGGGGCGCGTATCGGTCTACTTGGCCATTCATGATCAACATCTACTTGGAATACAAAGAATGAAAAACACATTGGGAATGAGCGCTGTACTAGGCTTAAGTTTAGTTTCTCTGGCGATTAGCCATGCCTTGCACGCACAGACCATTGACGAAAGCGACGTCGAAGTTGTCGAGGTAAAAGGTGCAAAGCAGGTTAGTAGCCTAAATCCTGGTCAAAACACACTTAATGGCTTGTTTGGCAGCGGTATGAGTGCCAGCGAAGTGCCGCGTTCTGTGACCTCGTTGTCATCAGAGGCAATGGCGACACTTAACATCACCACACTGCACGATATTGTAAAAGCAGCACCTAATACGTACGCATCAAGTGGCTTTGGCACACCGAGTTTACCGAGTATTCGCGGTCAGTTAGGAGAGTTATTCCAAGATGGGGTGCGCCGTCAAGCGGGTAACAACGGATTCGGTCTACCTTTGTCTTTTAACAGTGTTGAACAAATTGATGTAGTAAAAGGTCCGTCACCTGTACTGTTTGGTAGCACACAGCGCAATGGCGGTTTTGTCAACCTGCAAACCAAAGTCGCGCCTACAGAAGGCCAGTCTGGCCGTGTGATGCTCCGCGCTGGGCGATGGGACGATTACACGGCTACCTTTGACTACGGTACCGCTATCGATGAGGGTAAATCAGGTATCAGGGTGAGTGCTGAGTGGCGTGATAGCGACAGCTTTTTTGATTACGTAGAACAAGATAGTCAGAATCTATTCATTGCTTATCGTTATGCGCCGTCTGAGCAGCTCACATGGGACTTAAGCGCCGAATACTACGATGCTGATTACCCAGATATTGCTGGTATCAATCGACCTACTCAAAACCTTATCGATAATGGCTTATATATTACAGGGCAGGGTGTTCAGGCAAATGGCTCAACCGTACCCGGTGCAGGTGCCATTATTTCTCCTACCGGAGAAGTGAGCATTGCTCGCAGTAATGTGTTTGTGCACCCAGACGATATCAATGGTGCAGACACAACAATTTTGCGCAGTAGGGTACACTACGTGTTGTCTGACACTATGACTTTGCGCAACGTCACTTATTTTCAAACCCTGAGTAGAGAAGAAATAGCTCAAAACAGTTTTGTTGAAATTATAGATAGTGCTAAAACCTTCGAAAACCGCACTGAACTTGACTGGGAAGTGTCGGACTCTCAGTTGACTACCATGGGCCTGGCCCTTCGATACAATGACGTATTGGGGTACAGTCAGTTCACCACCGAAGCTGACAACCCAGTGGACTTAACCGGGCCACTGACCAATCGAGTGATCCCTCTGACTGACGCACAGAAAGCGCGATTAATCGAGCTTCGTCCGGGCGTGTTTGTCTCGCCAGGAGCGCAATACGATATTGATGGTGATGGCAGTGGTGACTTTAATTTGTCTGACACTACCGATTCAACATCGTGGCAAACGGGGCTATTTGTTCAGCAACGTTCTAAGTGGAGCGATAATTTCTCGACTATTGCCGGTGTACGTGTTGACTATTACGATGTTGAAGCTAGAGATCCTCTAGCCCCTCAAGGGCAAATTGCTGCCAGCGATACCCATTCAGACACCTTAACGAGCTACCAACTAAGCGCGAATTACACCCTAAATCCGGACGTAACTTTATATGCGGCGTGG
>JALUXV010000038.1 GCA_027013165.1 Alteromonadaceae bacterium | reverse complement strand
TCTACTGATCAATAGGGTGGGAAATTTATAGTCTCAAGGTCCGAAAAACGTACACAGCAGCCATTCAGACTATTCAGCATATCTGCATCACAACCTCTCTTCATATAAGAATCTCAACTAATATAAGTATTACCCTACATTGCTTCTGTGCATAAACGTAAAAAGGGCGAATAGAGCTTATCAAAGCTGTACTCGCCCTCTTAATTACAGACATGTTGTGCTTTCAATTAAACAACTTGTCACGCAAATCTCGTCGCCCAAAAAGTGCTTAACTAATTTCAGGGCGACTCGGTCTAGGTTCTAGAACTTGTAAGTGATACCCGCTTGGAAGCGGCGATCGTTGATAAAGCTAGAACGTTGATAACGCCTACCAGACGCATCGATTTGCGTTGAAGACTTAATTTTTTCATCGGTGATATTTGCAATTAATAGGCTGAAGTTCAAATTCTCAGTAGCCTGATATCTTATCGATGCATCCAACTGCCCTGTGGCATTTTGGAATACCGGATTGCCAGTCACAAACTCTCGGTAAGAACTCAAGTGCTCTGAGCGCCAGTTGTAAGCAAGTCTCACCTCTAAATTGTCATCCTGGTAAATCCCGATGAGGTTGGCAGTATGCCTAGATTGCCCCAACAAGTTTGTGGGTGAAAAGCGAAACTCCTGTCCATTTCCTGTCGGTGGTACGGCATTGGCGTCGATGTAGGTATAGTTGGCCTGAACACCAAAGTGTTGCCAAATTCCCGGCAGCGTATCAAAGAAATCTTGGTAGGCTATTTCAGCACCCGTTAGGTCAGCTTCTGATAGATTGATCTGACCTCGATAAACGGTGTTTACCGTAACACCATCAATGGTTATGGGGTCTCGAATTTCGTCACCAAATTGAATGATGTTTTTCAAATCTTTCTTGAATAAACCCAGGGTAATAAAGCCGCCATTTTCCCAATACCACTCATAGGAAATGTCGAGGTTAACCGCTTCTGTTGATTTAAGATTAGGGTTGCCGCCTTGAATTAAGAAACGTTGAAGCGTGATATCTTGTGCTCCCCTTGCAACTCCCCCGTTTGGATCGTTAGGGTCTAAAGGTGGGAATTCTACCCTAGATGTTTGTGCTTGAAAGGTTTGCCCAGAACGAACATCGCCAATGTTTGGACGAGTAATTCCCTTACTTGCACCGAATCGAATCAACATATCGTCATTCAGATTTAGCTTCAAATTAATAGACGGTAATATGAAGTCCTCTTCATCGTCTACTATCCTGTCCTGCGTTGGTGTTAACAATAGTGCCGCTGTTTCAGGTAGAAAGTCTTGTGGCGCATCTCTATCTTCCGCCGCTTGCGGATAAAGCGGATTTGGTGTCCCATCGGGGTTTACCGTATTGTCCTCGTCAGGAGCAAAGGCTGCGGATGACAACTGACCTTGGCTTTCTATTTTTGTTTTTACGTACCTAACACCAATATTTCCATCCAACCACATGCCATTATCGAATTCGCCTGAAAAGTTTAGCATAGCGTACAAGTTAGTGGTTGTTTCAACGATATCCGAAACCGATCCACCGTCATAAAGTTGAGTAAATGAGCCATCTTGAGAACGTCGGGGGGCACCACTCGCGTCTGTGTATGGACTGTAGTCAGCTCCCTGAAAATCAGGTTCATTGAGCATGAACTCCCAGTATTCTTCAGGATTAGTCACAAATCTATCTTGTAGGAAAACGAATTGTTTATTATCGCCCTGTACCACTCCACCTCTAAAGAAATCAGAGAAATCCACAAGCTGTGCAACATCTTGTTCGAGCGCATTTAAAGGCGTAAAGCCTCCACCGATCCAAGGCTGACTAACCCCTGCCCAGTTTTCTGCAACCTCCTGATTTAACTGCTCACGCTCTGAACGTCTGGCGCCAAATTTGACCGACTCAAACCATTCGCTGTCATCAAATTCATAAGTGAGGTCGAGTTTGGCTGCTGTTAGATTTCCGTCGCCCTCACGGAAAGTATCGCTAGCAAAACCATTGCGGTAGCCAAATAAATCAGTAGGCGACGTGGGGTTTTGATATGGCACCTGAACCGAACCGCCATCACGAACATTGCCGGTAATGTTCATTCTAGGGTCGATGCCAAACTCAAGCACAGGGTTGTCTAAATCAGGACGGTGGAAAAACGTTAGATAACCTTGTGAGCCCACCCTTAATTCATTAAATGTCGCTTCTGCTGTAGTGTGATGAGCATCGAATTCTACCACCCACTGATCCACTGGTCGCCATTTCAAGTTGATGCTCACGTCATCAGTTTGTGAGGTATCGTCACGACCGATTATCTGGTTGGTTACTTCAGCTCCATAAGCGCCAAACCAAGAGCGGTCGGTATCGGTCACCATGCCTTGCTCAAAAAGACCGCCATCAATGCCAATCATCTGGTCGCAATCACCTTGTGAAGGCTCATTGCTGCCATTACATCTAGCTACACCTTCTGAATTAAAGGGAGTAAGAACCACATCACTCACTTGCAAACTATTGACGGTGTTGGCATCAGGTAACCATTCTGTGGTTCTCTCTAAACGGTCAATTGCATTTTCTACGCGAATATATTTGACCAATGCTTCAAAATTGCCGTCGTCACTTCTGAACTGCCCTGCAAAATATAGGCTGTCTCTTTCGCGATCGACCTCGTTAGTTCTGAGCTGATAGGCGCCGATAATTCCCACTGTTTGTCCCGCCGCTGGAATAGTGTCTCCAACAAACGCCGATTCGGGAATATTATTGCGAGGTATTGGTGCGCCCGTTTGGTAGCCGTGAATCATTGATTTCAACTCTGACGTTGATACCGAGGCAACGAAGCCAAGCTTGCCAGATTCTAGCTCAAAATTCTTACCAAACACGCCACTTAGCTGTGGCGCCCACTCCTCCCTTAAATCAGTGTAGGTGCCATCAACAGCAACTAAAGCAATGCCATCTTGATTGTCAAAGGGCTCAAGAGTACGCAGATTAATCGTACCACCGATACCACCTTCAATTAGATTTGCAGCTTGGTTTTTATATACATCTACGCCACCAATTAGCTGTGGAGGAATTGCCGACCAATCAAGTGCGCGACCACCGTTTGCAGAGAACGCATCTCGCCCATTAAATTCTGAACGCACAAAACCTAGGCCTCGAATCAAGTTACCTGAGCCTTCAGGTGAAGGGAAATCACCTGAATTACCACCTAGTCCAACACGAGTAACAGTCACCCCTGGAACACGAGAAAGTGCCTCTGCGACCGATAAATCAGGTAACGCATTTGCGTCTGACGCTGTAATAGAGTCCACAAAAGTACTAGATTCTCGCTTTAATTCAGCAGCCGTGGCTAGCGCACCGCGGATACCTTTTACTTCGATGATTTCGACGGTTTCATCGCTAGTCTCTTGATCTTGATTTTCCTGCGCGAAGGCCATGTTTGTGCCGAGAACGGATAGCAATGCTGTAGTGCCATATAGCGCCGCTTTCACCGACGATGCTATTAGCGTTTTGTTCTGTGTTTTCATTTAAGTCTCCGAGTGTGTTTCCCATTCACCCAGCTCGCTGGGTATGCCTTGTGAATTTTTTGCTAACTAAAATCTTTCTCTAATCGTTCAAACTGCAACTTGATTAACATGATATTCACATACCGGAATAGTTGTTGTCAAATGTACCATATGTAAAACGCTAAAGATTTTTACTTTTCACTGATGGGGAAATTGACGTTTTCATGGAGAATTCAGCTTGATAAGGCCGTAAAAGACTTAACTTTCTACTAGATTTACATTATATTTACTTCCACTATAAGATTTTGTCATATGTACTATTAGAGGTGAGAAATCGACTTTGAAATTTGCTGAGTTGATAAGTAGTACGTGTATTTTTTTAACAACTTTAACTCCTGAGGCACCAGATTAAACTTATGGAAGTATGTATTGTCGGCGGTGGTACAGCTGGCTGGATGGCTGCCTCCGCTATGGCGAAAAAGTTCGAAGATCAATCTCTAAACATAACGCTAGTAGAATCTGAAGATATTGGTACGGTGGGTGTGGGTGAAGCAACGCTGCCACACATTCGATTTTTTAACCAAGCCCTAGGCATTAATGAACGGGAGTTCATGAAGGAAACTCGTGCAACCTTTAAGCTAGGAATAGAGTTTGTCGATTGGGGAAAAATCGGACAAAGCTACATCCATCCATTTGGTGACTTTGGTCAGTCAATCAACAACATAGAGTTCTATCAAGCGTGGCTCAGTCAATCAAGATCACGTAGTAATTCAGACTTATCAGTCTTATCGGATTACGCATTCGGCACAGTTGCAGCGACCCAAGGCAAATTTCAGTTTCCTCACAGTGGCCAAACCCGTGCACAGCGTTCGTTCGGTTATGCTTATCAGTTTGATTCAGGTTTATATGCTAAGTTTTTGCGACGTTTCGCTGAAAATCTCGGTGTCACACGTATTGAAGGCAAAGTGGTTGATACCACCGTAGAACCCAATTCCGGCAATGTTACAAGCTTAACCTTGTTGAATAATCAGGTTATAAAATCCGACCTATTTATTGATTGCTCGGGCTTCAGAGGCCTTCTTATAGAGCAAGCGCTAAAAACAGGTTATCAGGACTGGTCTTCTTGGCTCCCTTGTAACAGAGCGGTAGCAGTGCCTTGTGAGCGCCAAAATTCCATACCGCCATACACCAGAGCAACAGCACAAAAAGCAGGGTGGATCTGGCGTATACCTCTGCAACATCGTACAGGTAATGGTCACGTTTATTGGAGCGAGTTTACGTCTGACCAAGATGCACTAGATACACTCATCAGGCAGTTGGACGGCAAACCTACGGCCGAGCCTAAACAGCTTTATTTTAAAACAGGTCGTCGCAATGCATTTTGGAAAAACAACGTAATAGCGATAGGCCTGTCCGCTGGATTTTTAGAGCCTCTGGAGTCTACCTCTATTCACCTGATTCAAGAGGGCATTACAGATTTATTAGCTCTTTTTCCCCATGAAAATTATGCTCACACCGGCGGCACACGAGTATTGCAAATCAATGATCTGGACTGCGACGAATACAATCAGCGAATGGCATTACAATTCGAACGGATACGCGATTTCTTGTTACTGCATTACGTAGCTAATGACCGTAGTGACAGCGAAATGTGGCGATACTTCAGCAGTATGTCTTTGCCCGATAGTTTGGTAGAAAAGCTCGATTTATGGAAAAAGCGCGCATACGTTCAGCGTTATGAGCACGGTACATTTTTACCGCCAAGCTGGGTGGCTGTGTTGCTAGGTCAGAATATCTCACCGGAAAACTGTGATCCTAGGGTCGCATCCATATCATCAAGTGAATTCCATCGACATGCAGAGGCTATCAAAAAAGACATCAAAAACGCCGTTGATGCAGCACTTCCACACGAAGCATTTCTGCGCAAATTTGGCGCATACTACAGCGAGCCTGTATTAAGATGAATCAGAAAGTACAGCGCATTTTAGTATACGGCAACACTATCGCGGCGAGCTATACGGCGCTTTCGCTGGACGTTGCTTTAGATACAAATATTGACATTGTGCTAGTAGAGCCTAAAGCAATCGCATACAACGACATTTTGTTCGGTGGAATCGCTCCACCAAACTTTTATGACTTCCATTACAAACTTGGAGTTAGCGAGCCCGACCTTTTGCTCAAAACCAATACAGGATTTTCGTTTGGTACTGAGTATAAAAACTGGGGGCCCTCTCGAAAAAATTGGATTCAATGTTACCACCTGCCATTTGCTACTGATCACGGCGTTGACTTTCACCAGCTTGTTAACCGTTTAAATTTAAACATGGATGAATATCTGGTTAGCGCAGTAGCAGCAAAGTATGGCGTGTTTGCCCATCCTCCCACGGACAATTCGAACAATGCGCTGTCACGGGCGGAGTACGGATACCATTTTAGTACTCAGAGGCTAAAGGCCTTACTGCGAGAAAAGCTGAGTACTCATCGTGTAAATGTTATACAAGCAACAATAGTAGACGTAATGACCGATGAGCAGCATATCAAAGAGGTCACGCTCGATAATGGGAGCGTAGTGGATGCGCAGCTATTTATTGATTGTTACGGCCCAGACAGTCCGCTACTAACAACTTTGGCTGGTGAATTCGAACACCAACTAGCTAAGCAATACATTCATAACATTGAAAAAAATACAGCAGTGGATGCTGCATGCCGCGTTGCCCAAGGCACCCCCAATGGCTATCAAGTTGAGTGGTCGCTTCAAGACGAGCGTCACACCCTTGAGTTAGCTAAGAAGTTTGACGTAAAGTCGCCCAAACACGCTAGGGCGCAAAACATCACTACAGGCCATCGCGATTGTGCCTGGCACGGCAACTGTATTGGCATTGGTCACTCGGTGTGTATTGCCGAACCTTTAACAGATGCTCCAATGCGACTCTTACATGCAGACATCCAGCGTTTAATGGAGCTATTCCCTATTGATGTTGATATGGCTGTCGAGCGTAAAGAGTTTAATCGGCGTTACCAGAACGACGTTGAATCTTCTCTGTTATTTCACCAAGCATTTTTCGATTATAGAACAGACGGTAAAGCATTAGCGTCAAAACTAGACCGAAAAATCACTCAATACCTCCATCGCGGTGTGCTTGTTAGTTTCGATTTGGAGTTGTTTAACAAAGAAGACTGGACTATTCAGCATGCAGGAATGGGGCGCACACCAATGTTTCATGACAGGCTTGTTGATGAACTAGATCTTGCTTTGGTCGACGAGCATTTCAAACGGCAAAAAGCAGGGTTACGTCACCTTGTTTCAAAAATGCCACCCTATGCCGACTACCTTCACAAACTATTAATTTATTTGAGAAATAAGCAGTTTTAATATGACGAAAAACACCATAAAAACATTTGTCATTGTGGGCGGAGGTACAGCAGGTTGGATGACAGCAGCGGCACTCTCGCGCATGCTGCAACCAGAGCATGTTAGCGTCACGTTGGTTGAATCTGATTCCATTGGAACCGTAGGTGTTGGTGAAGCCACTATTCCCGATATTGCTAATTTCAACAAAATGCTAGGGATCCAAGAAGCTGACTTTATGAAAGCCACCAGTGGCACATTTAAGTTGGGTATCGAGTTCTCCAACTGGGGGAAAATGGGAGACAAGTACTTCCACCCCTTTGGGACACATGGTGTGGACATGAACGGCATTGATTTTCATCAGTATTGGCTGCATTCCTTATCTGACTCGAACCAACCACCGCTAGAGTCTTACAACATGTGCGCTGTTGCAGCCAAACAAGCGAAATTCAGCTTTCCCAGTAGTAACCCCCGAGCAGTGACATCATCTATACGATACGCCTACCATTTTGATGCAATTAAGTACGCCACCTTCCTTCGGGAATATGCCCAAGAAAGAGGAGTGAATCGCGTTGAAGGCACCATTCGACAGGTATCAACTAACCCAAAAACAGGCAACATTAACGCTCTAGAACTAGAGAGTGGACAACGGATAACAGCAGATTTTTTCTTTGACTGCTCTGGCTTACGCGCATTGCTTATTGATAAAACGCTGGGTGTTCAATACAAAGACTGGTCTCACTGGCTACCGTGCAACAGTGCTCAGGCTGTGCCAACTGAGCGTACTGAACCTTTATTACCATACACCAAAGCCATTGCCCAAAAAGCCGGTTGGCAGTGGCGTATTCCCACTCAACATCGTACAGGTAATGGCCACATCTATAGCCGAGACTTTCTTGATGACGAGGAAGCCACACAGATATTGCTTGATAATGTAGATGCTAACCCCATCGGCGAGCCTCGCAACATTCGCTTTACCACCGGATGTAGAGAAAAGCTTTGGTATAAAAACTGTGTGGCTATTGGGCTTTCCGGAGGTTTTTTAGAGCCATTGGAGTCCACATCCATCTACCTTATCCAACAAGGTATCAGTCGATTCATTTCGCTTTTTCCTAGCCTTAATGCCAGTGAAGTCATTATTGATGAATACAACCGTTTGGTGTGCCGCGATTTTGAACAGGTAAGAGACTTTATTGTTTTGCACTACAAGGCAACACAAAGAGATGACACTGAGTTCTGGCGCTATTGCAGTGCCATGACAATCCCTGACACGCTACAACACAAAATCGATCTGTTTAAAGCAGCAGGGCGAGTATTCAGAGACGACAATGAATTATTTACTCGTCCCAGCTGGATAGCCGTCATGCTCGGCCAAAATATCTATCCAGACAACTATGACCCCATGTTGGCAAATATTCCTCGCTCAGATATACAACGAAGCCTCAACTCTATGTCGGTATCTATGACCGCAGCGGTTGAAAAGATGAAAACTCACGCTGAATTTATTAAACAATATGCAAAATAACGACATTAAAAACATAGTAATAGTAGGCGGTGGCACCGCCGGTTGGATGGCTGCTGCGGCACTTTCTAAATTGCTTTATGCAGACGATATAAATATCAAGTTGGTCGAGTCAGAAGCCATTGGAACCTTAGGCGTCGGTGAAGCCACCATTCCGCATATTTTGTATTTCAATCGCCTTCTTGGGCTGGATGAGAACGACTTTATCCGGCAAACCAATGCGACCTTTAAACTCGGGATCGAGTTTGTAGACTGGGGAAAACTTGGCGACAGCTATATTCATCCGTTTGGCCCCTATGGGTTCGATATGGAAGGCATGCATTTTCACCATTTGTGGCTTCGGCAGCATAAACAAGGCAAGGCCAAGCCAATAGATGAATTCAATTTGCAAATTCTGGCGGCGAAAGCAGGCAAATTTATGCGAGATAAGCCAGACATGAAAGGCTCACCGTTAAGTACCATTGCCTACGCTTTCCAGTTTGACGCCGCCCTTTACGTTAAGTTTTTGCGTAATGTGGCTGAGAAGCGAGGCGTCGTCCGTAAAGAGGGTAAAATTACTCAAGCATCTGTAAATAGTAACAATGGGCATATTTCCTCAGTACATCTAGAAAATGGTGAAGTGATATCAGGTGATTTGTTCATTGATTGCTCGGGGTTCGATGGGCTTTTAATTGAAAAAACATTGAAGACTGGATATGACGACTGGTCTCATTATTTGCCCTGCAATAGCGCAGTTACGCGGTTGAGCGAACGTCTAGGCGATTTACCACCATATACCCGTGCCACGGCTAAAACCGCAGGTTGGCAATGGCGCATTCCATTGCAGTCGCGTACCGGCAATGGTTATGTATTTTCTAACGAGTTTATCAGCGACGAAGACGCGCTCAACACGCTAAATGCAGGGCTGGACACTGCCCCCATTTCAGATCCGCGCTATTTGAGATTTACCACCGGGATTCGTAAACAGGTATGGAATAAAAACGTCGTGTCACTCGGGTTATCCGCAGGTTTTCTGGAACCCCTAGAGTCCACCTCTATTCACCTTATTCAAACCGCTATAGCTCGTTTGATGACAAATTTCCCAGACAAATCTTTTAATCAGCCAGATATCGATTACTACAATGCGCGCACTAGATTGGAGTATGAACAGATTAGGGATTTTCTGATTTTGCACTATAAGGCCACAACGCGAGATGACAGTGAGTTTTGGCGCTATTGTAAAGACATGGCGATCCCCGCTTCATTGGAAGAAAGAATAGCTATCTACAAAGAGAACGCCCGGCTGTACAGACACGATAATGAACTTTTTAATCATGTAAGTTGGTTTGCCGTCTTTCACGGGCAAGGGATTATTCCCAAAGCTTATAATCCGATTGCTAACCAGTTACCTGCATCTGAATTGGATAAGCGAATGAAGGAAATACATAAGGTGACCAGTAAATGTTTAGACCACATGCCAGATCATAAAGCGTATCTCTCTCGAATAACTGCTGGGAGCTAAACTCGTCTGAGAGACCCAGTGCGTGAATTCAGAGAAAAGGCGGATAAAGGCATACCCAGCCATTCCGTATTCACAGGTATGTTTAATAGTAAGCGCTGGAGTTAAGTAAGACTCGACGTACAGAAGATAAGTTGATTCCATGCATTCCATCGAATTGCATCACTAGAACACATATTTAAGCATTCTAAACCACCGCCCAACCACATTTAAATTTGACTTACATGAATCTTACTGACTATTATCGCTTAATTGCCACCGGTGGCATTCTTTGTAAATCGTAGATATATTGATTAACAATTTATATCGAGGAGCAAGTAAAACCATGGAACGCTACATCATCCCAAGTGTTTTTCAGGCTATACAACTTTGTCAAACATTAGCTTCATCGAAAGACGGACTTCGTGCAGCCGATATCGAACATGCACTTCAAGTTCCGAGAACAACGGTTTTTCGCTTGTTAAAAACCTTGTTAAGCGAGCGAGTGGTGGAAAAAAGAGGTACTCGATATGTATATGGTCGCAGAATTTACGAAGTAAACGCTGCTGATGTGAATCGCCGTACTGCACAAAATAAACTCACACAACCACTTGCTCGGTTAATTGATGGGCATAGCTGTAGTGCACTAATCAGCATTCCGAGCGAAACAGGGGCGTTAACTGTAGATGTTATAGATTCTTCAGCATCGTATTTGTGTCCAATACGCGCGGGAACTCAGCTTTCGTTATTCAAAAGTGCTCCGGGACAAATTGCACTAGCGTACTACCCTCAATTGCTAGAAAGGCAACCCGAGGGAAATTCACCATTGAACAACGATCTTAATCAAGCAAGTGCATCTAAATGCAGATCGGAAGCCTGTACCCGAGGATACGCAGTAACCTATTGTTCAAAAAGGCAAAGTACGCTTATTGCGGTTCCTGCTTTTTCTGCCAATGGTGAGCTAACGGCTATACTTTCGCTGTACTTTCCCAGTATTTTAAAAAACACAGAACAACTGTACCAGTGGAGCAATAAGCTCAAATCTATTTCACGAATTCCAAGCGATTCATCAGTTCAGTCAACTAGAGAAGCCATATGAACTTGCGCGGCATAGTATTTATTTTCTTACTCAATTTTACAGTGTCAGTAAGTGCTAACACTCAGCATGATATTGCGCCAAATTTATTGGCGTTCGAAGGCGCTATGGGGTTTGGAAAATATACGCAGGGAGGAAATAATGGCGAAGTGCTGATTGTCACCAGTTTAGACGATGGTGAAAAAAATCAAGCCGGCACCTTACGATGGGCAGTTTCACAACCATTCCCGCGACTAGTGGTATTTGATGTTTCAGGCATTATTGAACTAAAACGCCCGCTAGAAATTAAACACGACAACATCACCATTGCTGGTCAAACGTCTCCTAAAGGGATTGTGGTTAAGGGAGCCGAAACACAAGTCAAGGCAAACCAGGTCATTATACGCCACATGCGTTTTCGTCCGGGACGTGGCGAGGGAGAAAGCGACGCGCTTTTTATTAGAAATCAGCAAGATGTAATCATAGATCACTGTTCGTTAAGTTGGGCAAATGACGAAGTAGGCTCATTTTACAACAATACAAGATTCACCCTTCAAAACAGCATTTTGTCGGAAAGTTTGAACAATGCTGGCCATAGCAAAGGCGAGCATGGCTACGGCGGTATCTGGGGGGGGAATTATGCTAGCTTCATTCAAAATGTAGTCGTTAGCCATACTAGCCGTACGCCGCGCATAAACGGTTGGCGATTAGGTTCCCCATACCCTCAAGAAGAAGAGTTTGTAGATATTCGCAATAATGTCATTGCTAATTGGGGGACTAACTCTAGCTACGGTGGAAAAGAAGGGCGCGCAAACCTTGTGGCCAATTATTTTCAGCCAGGGCCTGCATCGAAAAAAATCCGTTTTTTCCAACTTTGGGCAATTGAAGACGCACTGTCGCGCTTACACATCCACAACAATTACATGCACGATCATGCTGACATGACTCAGAATAATCTTCTTGGCTTAGACGTTAAGAATGCCAAACGCAACGAAGAAGCATACTCATTGACTGTTGCCGCATCAGTTTCGCTTACACCATTTGAAAGCGAAGCCATTACGTTGTTAAACGATGAAACTCTTACTCCTCAAGAAACCTGGAATGAACTTGTCGTTTCTCGCAACGTTGGAGCAACAAAAACACGTATGGCAATGGGGTTAGACCCAGTGGACAGTCGAATGCTTGAACAACTCAAAAACAATCAATACACCAGTGACGACGGCATCATCGACGATGAGTTAGAAGTGGTAGATTGGTTGGCATATGCCTCGTACTTTAGCGCAAGCCAAACATCACAAGAAGCACTCTCTACAGCCCAATGGCGACAACTATCCGAGCTCAAATGAGGTTCACATTTAAATATTTTGTAAAAAAATAGTTAAATAATATACAAATCTTCACTTCTTAATAGCATAATGCCACCGGTGGCAATACCTAAAAATATGTCACCACATATAATGAAGGAGTGAAAGCACATGCACATGTTCAAATGGACAACGCTTGCCCTTGCTGTAACAGCAGCATTTTCCAGCGTTGCACAAACCAATGAAACTGCACAGGAAGTTACCGATGCAGTAACCACCACAGAAGAACAAAGTGACGTTGAAATTATTGAAGTAAAAGGCGTTAAACAAGCCGACCTGCAAGCACGCGACTTAGAGCGGATGAAAGACGGCTTTAGCTCAGTAATTTCTACCGATGACCTAGGTAATTTTGTAGACCAAAACGTTGCTGAATCACTGCGCCGCCTACCCGGTGTAACACTGCAACGTTCAGAAGGTGAAGGTAAATACGTTACCGTAAGGGGCTTGGGACCAGGTTTTGTTTCAGTCAATATGAACGGTTCGCAAATGGCAGGGGCAGGCGACGAGCGTAAAGTCGGCCTAGACGCGCTACCGTCAGACTTACTTGGTACCATTGAAGTTCTTAAAACACTCACCCCTGATCAGAACCTGAATTCCATTGGTGGTACGGTAAACGTAAAAGCTATTTCTGCGTTTGACCGCGGTAAAAACACGCTAAAATTCAGACTGCAAGATTCTTATTCTGTACTGCGGGAAGAACACTCACCTAGGTTTAGTTTTGACGGTACTCACTTCTTCAATGACGAAACCATTGGTATTGGGTTCGCGATTTCTCACGAAGATAGAAAAACCATGGTCGATGAAACTCGTCATCACAGCACCAATGAAATGAAGTTCTACCGTGCCGATCTTGGATTAACCGACGAGGAAATCGCCGCAGGTGATGTCATTCTTGCACCTGCTCAACTAGAGCAGCGCCGCGAAATTGCGGGAAGAACCCGACAAGCGGCTGCGTTGAATGTGGAATACAAACCCGATACCGATAACTATTACTACATAAAAGGCACGTATACTCAGTTTGACGATGACGACGTAGCCTTGCAAGAGTTTTATGATTTTCAGGATGCAGGCTCAGTAGGTAGCGGTGAAATCGTTTACGTAAACGGTCAGACCAAAGAATTCGTGTTAAGTGACATTGACGTATTCCACCAGCATTTCATTCAAGAAAGTGAAAACAAAACCATTACATTTAGCCTAGGTGGTGAAAATCGTCTCTCTGACATGTTCGTCTTGGACTATGAGTTTGCATCTTCACGCTCAGAGGAAGACTCTCGCGGTGACCGCCGAGTACAGTTCAGAGAACGAGATCTCATTGTTTATGGACAAGGCTTACGCGACACCATTAACGCACGCATTATGTCGCCAGAAGAAGCCGCTCAACTAGCGGGCCTTGATTACGACCCAAACAACAGCATTTTTGGAACCTCTGGCAGCGGTGATGGCTCTGATCTATCAAACTTCCGTTTTGACAACCTGTTCCTAGAAGATGGTGTACGTACCGACGAAATAAAAACGGCCAACCTTAACCTGCGAGCGGATATATTCAACGACTGGTTGAATTACATCAAAATCGGTGGGCAAATTACCGAGCGTGACCATGATCGTGACAAGGACAGATGGAGCTTTGACCCATCAGAAGACGATTGTAATGGTGATGCAGCTTGTATTGCAGCAGTAAATTCTACCCTTGCTGATTATGAAAGCAGCATACCAGCAGATAGCCAATTTCAATTGCCGTTTGAAAGCAGAGCGACTGTTGATCAAATCGTCGGTGTAACGCGTCAAACCGTAGTACCAGCCACCAGTGGTGAAGTATCGATTGAAAGTACTAAAAACGACTACACCATAGTTGAAGACACCAAGGCAATTTACGCCATGGCTGAATTCCCTATTGGTTTAGATGCAACGCTGATTACGGGTGTTCGCTGGGCTGAAACAGAGTTTTCATCTACTGGTTATATGTCGTTAGAAAACGATGACTTCGAGTTCAACGGTGCAGGACAAGGGCGACTTGATATTGCTATTCCACTACCCGAAGCATCTATCAAATACAGTGAGTTTTTCCCGAGTGCACACTTAAAGTGGGAATTGTCTGAAGACATATTAGTACGTGCTGCTGTGTGGACCAGCTTTACTCGCCCATCGTTCAAACAAGCGCGGGCTTATGCAATTTTTGATAGTGACATTGAATTGTGTCCTCCAGGTTCAGACAACTGTGATGACAGCCAAGGCGGCGCGACTATTCAGCAACTAAGTCAATACGTGTTGGGCTCAGACAATGCTCTTGATGTGGGTAACCCCAACCTACTGGCGATGACGTCAGTAAACTACGATGCGTCAATTGGTTGGTATCCAAGTGAAAACCTCTTTATGGAAGCTGCTGTTTTCTATAAAGATATTGATAATTTTATTGTCGATGTAAATGGTATCAGTATGTCACTTGCTGATCTTCCACTAACCTTGCCAGTAAATCAGGTCACTGAGTTTGTTATTCCTCAAGATCTTCACCTAAACGAAATCAACACCACAATCAACGGTGATAAAGCTACCGTTTACGGTGTGGAGCTAAGCTACAACCAATACTTTGATAACGGCTTTTTCTTCCAAAGCAACGCGACCTTCTTAGATAGTGAAGCAACATTAGACAGCACTATTCGTCAAGGAAAAGTCGCCCTTCCTGATCAAGCAGACACTACTGTTAACCTGATTGTAGGTTGGGAAAGCGAAACCTTCTCGGCAAGGCTTATTGGAAATGTACGTTCAAACATTCTCGAAGAGATTGGCGCCTGCCCTGAATCTGCTGACCTCACCGATGTTGGTAGTTGTAAAGTCTGGGCCGATCAATACCAAGACGACGTTAAAAGCCTAGATTTCAAAGTGCAGTACGACATTACTAAAAAGGTTCAATTGTACTTTGATGCGCTCAACATTACCGAAGAAGCAGATTTACGCTACTTCGAAGGTAATGCGCTTAGTGGCGGTAACATTCTCTATCAACGAGAAGTTTACGGCCGAAGCTATCAACTTGGCATGAACGTTAAATTCTACTAATTGCCCGCGCTGGAGTGATCTCCAGCACATGCTTTAAAAGCTGGCGCGGACAATAGTGTATAAGTACGGCCAGCTTCCAATTGGAGGTTGAGTAACCATGAAACTCTCAAAAATTGCCGCTGTTGTAGGCGGCATAGTGTTAGTCACTGGGTGCGGCGAAAAAAGTAGCACCAATGTTAAACTACCACCTGAACCTGCGCTTACAGGTGTCTTTGTTGACAGCCCTGTAAGCGGACTAAGCTATTCATCAGAATCGGTGGCTGATGGTGCCACCGACGCCAACGGTCAGTTTTCCTATTTCCGAGGCGAACAATTGTCATTCTCTATAGGTGAGTTGGCATTTCCAGACGTACCTGCGTCTAGTGTTATTTCACCACTGGATTTGTTCCAAACCGATAATGCATTTGATCAATCTGTGATTAACACGGTTAGATTATTACAATCACTGGATACTGACGGCGATCCGTTAAATGGTATAACACTGAGCCTGGATGCTGCTAATGTTGCTGTGATCACACTAGACGAAGGACAAACCGAAGCTGACTTTTTCAGCCAATCCGACGCCGATTTTGCTGCTGATGTAGAAGTCTGGCTAAACGCCGCTGGCGGCGCTTCAAGCGCTTTAGTAGATAAATCTACGGCGATTACCCACTTTGTTGACTACCTCGAAAGCGAATTGGGTACGCTGTTTCCAAATACGTTTAACGTAGATAAATTTGTGGGTGATGTTTATGCGCCACGACTTGTAGGTCGTGAAGTGGTGGAATCTACCTTAAACTTTACGCCAAGCGACGAAACCAATCTTTCCGGTACTTTTAGCCTGGTGTCTGGGGATACCCTAATTGAGGGGGAATATTCTTTTGCGTTTGGCCGCAAAGTATTAATACTTGAACACAACGGTAATGTAGATTTTCTTATTTCAAGAGCCTATAACACGGTTAATGATGTTTACAGCTTGTGTATCAATAGCTCAACTGCTGACCAAGCCCCTTCGGCGGCATCACTGGTTGAAACTTGCTTAGCAAAAGAAGACCCCATGAATGCAGTATTTGCGTTCACACAAGATCAAGCAAGCGCGGAAGTTACACGACTAGAAGAAGCTGCAAGCGCAGTTCCAGCAGCGCTAGAAGAGAATTTCGATACAGACACAGATACTTTCTTTTCTTCTTCGTACAAAAGACTCAGTGACGCTCCAGATGCTGGGGCACTCTATCTTGTTACCGGCGGTAGTCCACTTGTTGATGCAACCACGGGTCAACTAACATTAGAAGGTGACCGCTTCACGATAGGTAACGCTGCTGCTAACCCATCAGCCAATACCTCTGGTAGCGATACCGTAGGCACAGGTATTTACAATATTAGTGAAGGCTTCACCATTAGCTTTGATGTTATTTCTACGGGCAACGCTGGTTCCTTCTCACTTTATGTTGACAACAACACCACCAGCCAAGGTAATTCGGTACATGGTGCAGCATCTAAGTTCGTTAGTATTGGTTTAGCCGATGGTGAGCTAGTAGCAGGCACGCGCTATTCTTACACTTACGAGCCAGGTGATGACATTGCTGGCGGTGACCCTACATTGCCAGACGCTAAAATTCTGGACGCTAGTGTTACCAACAGCTTCTTCCAGCTTCGCACAGATTCAAGCGGCTCTATTACACTCGACAATTTGCGCATCGACACAGTAGCCGATGCTGTTGAGCCACCAGACCCAGTAGAGCCAGACCCAGATCCTGACCCAGTGGATCCGCCTAGTATTCCTACTACACCGCTGCCATTGCATTATAGCTTTGCCGGTGTAAGTGAAGATGTGTTCTCGACAAACTTTGCAGCCATCGAAAATGCCGCGGGTGAAAGTGTTGCTATGTTTACGATAACGGGTGGCTCGGTTACCCAAGTCGATGCAGGCATTCAGCTTGATGGTGGCCGTTTCACTATGGGTAACACTGAACCTGATACCACTAGCTCGGCAGACGACACTTCTTCTACCGGTGCACTTGATTTGAGTCGTCCGTACAACGTGATTTTCGACTTAGTTTCTGCCGAAGATAGCGAAGGCAACAACAAGTTCCAAATTTACGTTGATAAC
This sequence comes from Alteromonadaceae bacterium, assembly GCA_027013165.1. GTDB lineage: Bacteria > Pseudomonadota > Gammaproteobacteria > Enterobacterales > Alteromonadaceae > Alteromonas. The sequence continues at coordinate 5,088 of JALUXV010000038.1, read as the reverse complement.
AATACGTCTGGAAGTGCCAACTCCTACTTAGGCAGTGATTCTCGTTTCTTTAACGAACTTGTACTCGACCTTGTCCCTGGCACCACTTACACAGTGCCAGGTCAAGTTGCGAGCCAAAACTCTTACTTACAGTTCCGCACAGAAAGTGGTTCGGTTGTGGTTATTGATAATATTCGTATTGAATATATTCAAGCGAACGTGCTGCTGGAAGAAACCTTTGAAACTGATAAAGACACCTTCTTCAGCGCTGCGTACAAAGACACAGACGGTAGCGGTGCTACACCGTTTTATAGTGTCACCGGGGGTAATTCAGGATTAACCATTACCGATGGGCAAATGTCGATTAGTAGTGCTCGTTTCTCGTTGGGTAATACCACTCCTGACACAGACACTACCGGCGATGATACCACCACCACAGGTGTGTTAGACCTAAGCCGCGAATACACCATTAGCATGGATATTGTGTCTACCGAAGATACTGAGGGTAACAACAACTTCATTATTTACGCAGATAACAATACCAGTAGCAGTAGTAAATCGATTCACGGTGGTTCGTCTAAGTTCTACAGCGAAGCTATTACCTCGCTGACACCCGGACAACGTTTGTCTATCGAAGGCTTCGTAGCAACATCGTCTTCTTTCTTACAACTTCGCACAGAAAGCGGCGGTACGGTAGTCGTAGACAACTTCGTCATTTCTTACGATGGCGATCCAGTCGATCCTAGCGTATTCAGCTGTGCCAATGAGCCAGACTTGTACTACTGCGCAGATTTTGCAGACGGTGGGTTAGACGACTTCGACCTTCTTGCCAATGATTCGGGGTCTAACGGTCCACAAGGCACCTTCGATATACTCGATGACAACGGCAACAATGTGCTTAGATATACGGCTGGCGGAGAAGGCGGTGAGATTTTCTTATTAAAAGAATCTGCGCTGGCAAACCTTCCAGAAAACGGTAATTACTTCGTAGAAGCACGCATTCGCCCTCGTCAAAACAGTACTACGCGCAACAAGCAAATATTCATGCTTGGTCGTTATGACAGTGCAGGCAACTGGTTTGGTGGCGGATTAAACGTACAAAACTCTACGTCGAGCACTCAGGTGGAAGTAGCCGTAAGTCAGGCAGGCAGTATTTCACGCCCTGTGCAAACTAAATCACCCATCGAGCTTGGTGAGAAAGACGGTGTTGATGGAACCTGGTACCGCGTTCGCTTTGAAATGATAGATGACGCCCTTACCGTTTATCTCAACGGTGAAAATATGGGTAGCACTACAGATGGCACCTATACAGCAAAAGGTTTAATTGGACTATTCACCAACAACCGCTCCTTTGAAATGGACGATATTAAAGTAGGTGATCCATCCGTTAAGCCCGTTCAACTATCATTGGACTATACCCAATCTACATGGGATACCACCACGAGTAGCGATCCTCTCATGATTTATGTCACCGCTGTACAAGATGACGGCATGACAGAGGACACCTTTACCGTAGTGAGCAGTGAAGAGACGGTAGTTACCGTAACCCAAGACGGCCCACAAGTTACCTTAACACCGGTAGCGGCTGGCACTTCGCTAATCACCTTTACGTCGGGCTCTGACCCCACACTACAGAAAACAATATCTGTGACTGTACAGGAAGGCTTTGTGATGCCAACCAGTACCTACGGTGATTTAATGGGTGATACCACACCGTTTGCTGGTACCCAGAACGCCTACGTAGATACCACACTGACGTTGACCTTCGATAACGAACCAACCCTTGGAAACGTGGGCGAGGTTCGCATTTACAACGCCGATAACGATACGCTAGTTGATGTGCTTTCCCTCGGGGGCGATACCGATTCTTTAGGCTATGGTGACCAAGAGAGAAGACGTTTGGTGAACTACCATCCAATTAAACTCGACGGTAATAGCCTCATTGTTAAGCCTCATAATCGCGCACTTGAATACGGACAAAGCTACTACGTTGCCATTGGTGAATCCGTTGTTTCTAACGGTACACTAAATGGCGACGCCTTTGATGGTCTTGGCAAAGACGCAAACTGGACCTTTACCACGCGAGAAGCCATGCCTGCGGGTAATGCAATAGTGGTTGATGACAACGGTGAAGCTGACTTCCGTTCACTGCAAGGCGCACTCAACTATGTTATGCAGAACATCGCTGAAGATGAAGGTGCTACCATTACCCTTCGCGACGGTATGTATGAAGAACTTTTGTTTTTGAGAGGTAACAACAAAGTTACTATTCAAGGCGAGAGCCGCGAAGGTGTTGTGGTGTACTACGACAACTACGAAAGCTTCAACAGCGGTAGTGGAAAAAGTGAAGCCCCAGGTGGTTCCCCAGCCGGTGGACGAAGTGTTTTCCTAGTGGAAGGCGTAGATGAGCTCACCCTTAGCAATTTTACCCTAAAGAATAGCCATATTCGTAACAACAGTGATTCGAACCAAGCTGAAACTATCTACTTTAATAGTTCTAGCGGTCGCCTAATCGCTTCAAACATGAACTTCATCAGTGAACAAGACACACTACAATTGAAAGGTTTCAGTTGGTTCTACGAGTCGTTGGTTGCTGGGAACGTTGATTTCATCTGGGGTGGAGCAAATACGGCACTGTTTGAGAACAGCGAAATTCGCACCATAGGTGATTCAAAGAATGGCGATCCGAATGAGGACACCGCGGGTGGCTATGTGCTACAGGCTCGTGTCCCCAATGAAACGGATAAAGGATTCATATTCCTCAACAATCGCTTCACTAATGGTCCTGGCCCTATCGGAAACGGCGTACTAGACAACTCTACCTACATTGCTCGTAGTAGCGGAAACAGTAGCTACTTCGACAATATCACTATGATTAACAACCGATTCGACACACACATTGCCGATATTGGTTGGGCAGGTGAAGGCGTTCGTGATCAGCCAGCGCCAAACCCAGGAACACCAACCGCTGTATCTGGTTGGAGAGAGTATGGCAGCATGGATATTAATGGTAACCCATTGAACTTAGATAGCCGTCAATTTGCTTATATTTTATCCGATAGCGAAGTGACTGGGCTGACTAATCGCAATGACATCTTTGCACATTACGATAATGGTGCCGGATGGACCCCTGCTGCCCCTGCTCTTCCTGATGTGGAAACGGTAGATGCCGAGTCTTCAAGTGGATTTGCTCAGTACAATTTTGACTTAACGGGTGGCGCTGGCGGTACAGTTGTAACCGTAGACAATGGTGCAGATTTGCAAACTGCCCTAAACGATGCGAAATCTGCCAATACGCCAGTAACCATATACGTAGATGGCATAATTACTGATGCTAACAATGGCGGCTCTGGTGATCCTATTGAAATTAAAGACATGAACGATGTGTCGATAATTGGTGTAGCTGACCGTGGCGAATTTGACGGCATTGGCATTCTTATACGCAGAGCGAATAACGTCATCATTCGAAACTTGACCATACATAGCGTACTAACGTCGGGTAAAGATGCCATCTCTATCGAAGGCGATAACGATGGTTCAACTACCAGTAACATATGGATCGACCACAACGAACTCTACAGTTCATTGTCGGTAGACAAAGATTTCTACGACGGGTTAATCGACAGCAAGCGCGGTGCGAAAAACATTACTATTTCGTACAACTACTTGCATGACCACTGGAAAGCCTCGTTGCATGGTCATACCGAAAACGATACTGACAGCGACAATACAGACAGATTAATTACCTTCCACCACAATAGGTTTGAAAGTATTGAGTCTCGTCTACCCTTGTTCCGCTATGGTCACGGCCACTTGTACAACAACTATTACAACAATATCTCGTCTACCGGAATTAATTCTCGCCAAGGTGCCGAGTTACAAATAAACAATAACGTGTTTGAAAATACGCAAAATCCTATTGTTTCTTTCTACTCTGATGTAATTGGCTACTGGAACACTTCGGGTAACATCTTTGGTACGGGTGTAACTTGGACTGAGCCAGAAGATGGCGATGTTGTTGCAGGACCAGACGCAACACCAACGTCTAGCTACGAAGTGCCTTATGATTATGAATTACTCGACGCCAGTCAGGTAAAACAGCACGTCATTAACAATGCAGGGGTGGGTAAGGTTTCTCAAGACCCAGATGCCATTCCAGACATAGTGGAATAACTATGTGTTAAGCACTAAAAAGGGCATCAACTGATGCCCTTTTTTGATTGTTATTCTTTGCCATTCCGATGAAAATGAGCATCAAAAGTTATTGTTCACGCAAAGAGTACTCATGCGCCTATTGTTCTGCTGTTTATGTTTGTTGTTTTCCAGTCAAAGTCTGGCGATGAACGCCGGAAGGTACTACTACATTATTGCCGACCAATGTGAAGCGCGCGGGCCCACTGACCCTGAAGCGCTGGACAAAGTTACCCCCGATGTTTTGCTATTCGACGTAATTCCCGCCGGTATCAGCGACTACTACGTGAATATGAATACTGATGCACTTAGCGATTACACCCAAGACGGTGTGGATTACCTTTCTAGCCTTGAGTCTGAGCAAGCCTATACCGTTGGCAGAGATACAAATGGGGTATATCACAACTTTATGCTTCAACGCGAAGCAATAGACCGCACTACACTGGTAGATTTGCTGGCGAGTTTTTCTCAGCGCCAATCTGATAAGGGGTATTTCTACAGAAAATTGTTGACTTTAGACCCTACGTTTAGCCGTTTCAAAGCAGTATCAAGTGTGAAACTTGTCGAAAATACCCAACTACCTAGCGCGCTGCTACTTACCGAATACACCACCAAATACTACCTCTTTGATAACACTGGCAATGCGCAGCAAGAACCCTATATTGAAATTAACCATTTAGCGTCGATTAAACGTGGATTGCACCAGCCTAGAGACCCCTTTTATCCGTTAATGGCCAATGGCTTATGCGGAGAAGAATGGAAGCCAGTTCAAGACTAGAGCGTGTTGACCATTGCGGTACACTTTTTGTTCATTCCAAGTGAGTCTCAGGCAATAAACGAGGAGCGTAGTTTGGTTATTCCAAATTAGTAACGAGTGAAGCAGCATGAGACTCACTTGGATGAACCTTTCAGGCAGCG
>JALUXV010000037.1 GCA_027013165.1 Alteromonadaceae bacterium | reverse complement strand
TTTTTACCTTTGCCTATTATTTTAATATATTCGCTAAATGGTTGGGACATAGTGAGGTGTTTGTAACAAAGACAGGTCAACAGATTGTCTAGACTCTACCACTTTTCCAAGAATAAGTAATGCAGGTCCAGTTAACTGAGCATCAAGAACTTTCTCACTAATACAATGAAGTGTTCCCGTGACTGTTCTTTGATTCTTGCAGGTACCGTTTTCGACAACAGCCACAGGCCAATCAGAAGACAATCCATTTTCAACCAACTTGTCGCTTAATAAAGCTAAACGGCTAAGTCCCATATACACCACAAGCGTCTGATCTTTTGCTTGTGCTGCTAGTTTCTCAAAATCAGGTAACTGATTCTCATCTTTGAAGTGCGCCGTCAATAAGGAAACCCGCTGGGCACATCGGCGATCAGTAAGAGGAATACCCGTGTATGCAGATACACCAGAGGCTGCGGTAATACCAGGAACAATAGCGTAAGGTACGCTCGCCTTTTCTAAAGCTTGAGTTTCTTCACCTGTGCGGGCGAATACTGCTGGATCGCCGCCTTTAAGACGAACCACACGTAGCCCTTGTTGCGCCAAAGACACCATATGAGCACAAATTTCATTTTGAGGAACACTGTGCTTACCGCAACGTTTACCCACATACTGCTTTTTAATGCGCCTTGGTATAACGGCAAGCACTTCCTCACTCACCAAGGCATCAAATAGCACAATGTCTGCATCTTGCAATAATGCATACGCTTTCATCGTGAGTAGAGAAACGTCGCCCGGTCCTGCTCCCACAATAAAAACCTCACCGGTACGGCCGCCCATTACTCGTTGAGCATCGCCACTACCACGGGATATATTTCGCTCTTGTGTAATACCACGAAAAAACATGGGCAACTTATCAAAAATAGCCTGTATCATTATGTTCCCCTTGTTATTTAAAAAGATTAAATCGCTGTAGTAACCCAACCATTGGTTGCGCCACTTCATCATTAAAATTATTGAACGGAAGACTCAACTAAACGCAGCACTTGTGTGTCGATAATCTGCTGGAGCTCAGGCTTACATGAACCGCAATTCGTACCACATTTAAGTTTCTGACCTAACTCGTCCACCGTGCTACAGCCAGTTTTCACTGCATTTTCGATGGTTTTTGTCCGTACACCGAAACATGTACAAACTGTTGGTCCATTCAAGAAGGCTTCGTCAGGCTCACTGCGCAGCAAGGACGCAACGGAAGTTTCTGATACCTCTTGCCCCATCAAACTACTCAGCCATGCGGTAGGTACTCTACCTTCTGGATTCAGTGTTGTGGTATCGCTACCTACCACCATTGCGAAGCAAAACTTCTCATCACTCGCGGCAACTAAAACGCTGTTTTTCGCCGAAGAAAAGCGGTAGAAGGTATAAGATTCAGGAAGCACACTTTGCAATGTGTTTAACCAAGATGCTGCACTTGCGTTTGATGCTAAGCGCCACGCCTCGCTGTTTTCCATTGGTGTTTTGGTCCAATAGTCAACATGTTGCGTCACTACATCAATAGTTGTTTCATCGCTAGTCACAAGCAAACCATAACTCGCGAATTCTTGAACGGCCAAAGTCACTGCACCGTGTTTTAGCTCAGGCTGGCCCGATAAGGGATCCGTCGCAGGCGCGTACAAACGGGTTAACGCACAGTGAGATCCCCATACCTTCGACCAATGAATAGGAATAAATACATCCCCTTTGCGCTGGCCACTGTCAATTTTAGCGGGATAAATACATCCCGATTCTCCGCTGGACTCACTGGTTATATTAATCAGTTGCCCTTCGGTAATTGATAACATTTGTGCATCGGTAGGATGAATATGCAGGTGACCGTATGGCATGTGTGAAGATAACTTTGCCGCCTTTCCGGTACGCGTCATTGTGTGCCACTGATCACGGCTTCTACCAGAGTTCAGCACAAACGGGTATTCTGCTGATGTTTGTTGTTGCGGCGCTCTGTAGGTAACCGCAACGAAATTCGCTTTACCGTTAGAGGTAGAAAAACGTCTGTCGGTAAAAAGTCGCTTACTGGACAGGTGTTCTTCGCCGCGTTTGACGGGCCATTGAACTGGAGTTAATCGATTGTACTCTTGTTGTGACATACCTACCATGCCACTCAAGTTGAGCAGTTTTTCGTTGTTGTTTTCCCACTCAGTTAACTGTGCGTACTCGTCGAATATTTGATGTGGCGTGGTAAAAGTAAAGCCTTCTTCAAAGCCCATTTTACACGCCACATCACACATGATTTGCCAGTCGTGTTTTGCTTGCCCTGGAGGAAGCAGCATCCCACGCTGGCGAGAAATACAACGTTCCGAATTCGTCACTGTACCGTCTTTTTCAGACCACCCAGTGGCCGGTAAAGCGACATTCGCAAACGCGAGGGTATCATTGGTGTCTACTATGTCTGAAACCACAACGGTTTCACACTTTTCTAGGGCGGCTTCGATTTGGTGGCGATTAGGCATACTCACCACGGGGTTTGTACCCATTATCCAAACGAATTTAACCTTGCCAGACTCAATAGCTTCAAACAAATCGACGGCTTTTAACCCAGCTTCTTGGGCCATTACTGGCGACTTCCAAAAGCGCTGAACGCTATCTCTGTGCGCTGGATTTTCGATATCTCTGTGTGCAGCCAGCATGTTGGCAAGGCCGCCAACTTCACGCCCACCCATGGCATTGGGTTGACCTGTTATTGAAAACGGACCGCTTCCTGGTTTACCGATATGAGACAATGCAAGATGACAGTTGATGATGGCATTGGCTTTATCAACACCCGCCACCGACTGATTGATTCCCATTGAATAGAAGGTCACAGCTGTTGGTGAACTCACAAACCAATCGTAGAAAGTCTCAAGTAGCTCGACATCTACATCACAGATTTCACTAACGGCAGCTAATGTAGCTTCACTGGCGCTGGCGAGGGCTTGATCTAGATTATTGGTGAACGATTGCACATCGTCTTTGTCTATTGCGCCTTGGTCATTCGCGTAATTTAATAAGCCATTGAACAGCGCCACATCAGAGCCAGATTTAAGAGGAATGTGTAAATCAGCGATAGACGTGGTTTCGGTAGCCCGCGGATCGATAACGACAATCTTCATCTCTGGGTTGCGTAATTTGGCTTGCTGCATGCGCTGGAACAATACAGGATGTGCCCACGCAGCATTACTGCCAGTAATCACCAGCAAATCAGTACAACTCAAATCGTCATATGAACAAGGTACCGCATCTTCACCAAACGCCCGCTTGTACCCCGCTACTGCGGATGACATGCACAAGCGCGAATTAGTATCAATATTGGCACTACCCACATAGCCTTTCATGAATTTATTGGCAATGTAGTAGTCTTCGGTTAATAGTTGCCCAGACACATAAAAAGCAACGGCATCCGGCCCAAATTCAGAAATGGCCTGAGCCATTTTTTCGGCAACAAAGGAGGTAGCCGTGTCCCAATCTACCTCTTCACCTGCTATGGTTGGGCTCAACAAACGACCACTGAGATCATTTGTTTCTAACAGATTTGTGCCTTTAACACACAATCTTCCAAAATTGGCCGGATGCTCAGGCGTACCACTAACCTTGTCCAGAGATAAGGCACGCCCGCTACCGCTGCAACTGATGTCTACTCCACAGCCAACACCGCAATACGGGCAAGTACTTTGCCTAAGCTGAGGTGCAACTTGTTTGACTATTGGAGCAGGTATATTCATATTCGCCTCGAACAATACAGCTAGTTAACCATTTCGACGGATACATTGCCCTTAAACGGCAACGTGAACCCGTGTACCCTCTAATTTAACTGGGTAAACCATCACGCTAACATCATCGCGTTCAAAGCACTTACCTGTTTCTAGAGAATAGTGTTCTTTGTAGAGCGGAGACGCTACTACTGGCTCATCTTTGAGTGACCCGAGCAAACCGCGGTACAAGACATTTGCTTTGCCCACTGGATCGTAGTTGCTAATTGCGTAAATAAAACGCTCGCCTTTGTTGTAGAAGCTAAAAATAGCAACCTGTTGATCGTCAATCAGTGCACATACACCACTGTTGGCAACAAGGTCGGTCTCATCACACACATCGTGCCAGCGTTGCGCTAATTCGGTATTTGCAGTCATGATAATTTTCTCCTTTACACCACTTCTACGGGAATGGCTTTGGCACCTGCAAACTTTTCAGCTTCTGTTGCAGGGCGAATTTGTCCACGTTCATCAACAAATTGAATGTTTGAATCTGTACTCTGGCTGTTAACAAACTGACGGAAACGCTTGCGAGCTTCTGGGTCTTCGATAGTGGTTTTCCACTCGCACTGGTAAGCGTCAACTACCGCTTGCATTT
>JALUXV010000036.1 GCA_027013165.1 Alteromonadaceae bacterium | reverse complement strand
TGCTTGATTGGGATGTAAACGACACTCCTTTGTTTGACGGGTACAGTACCGACAAACTTGCTAGGTGGTTGTTAACTGCTCCAGAAGAAGTTGCTACCCATATACAAAACGCATTGACTGTTCTATCGGATACCGCGGCACACACCTGCTTTGTCTTGGTTTTAGACAGGCTAGAAGCTTATTTGTCGTGTCAAAAAACGTCTTTTGCCGACAAGGCAAAAATATTCGATATTCTAGAAGTGCTCTCCAATAGCAATACCTGCTTGATCATACTGGCGTGCAGAAACGATTTTTATCCATTAGTGGCAGACTACCCGGTGCTAATGCGAGGCAAAGACAGAGGAGCGCATTTTGATTTGCTGCCGCCCAGCGCCGCAGAATTAAGTCAAATGATCCGTCTACCCAGCGTAGCCGCAGGACTTAAATGGGAAGAAGACACGGAGTCAGGTGCCGCACTGGACGATATAATACTCACTGATGCAGCAACCCAGCCAGACTGCTTGCCGCTGCTACAATACACCCTTCAAGAGCTATATCTTCAACGAAAAGACAACATATTGCTACAAGAAGCCTACAAGGAACTTGGCGGTATTGAGGGCGCTATTGGCCACAAAGCAGAAAGTATTTACCAAGGGCTTGCAGAAAACGTAAAACAGGCGATAAACGCCGTATTACCACTGGTGGTATCAATGGCTGATGAAGGTAAGAACTTAGCCAGCCGCACAGCACAGTGGAGCGAACTTAAAAGCGAAGAAGAGAAGCAGTTTGTTGAAGAAATGGTCGAGCAAAGGCTATTTGTTTCTCAACTTCATCAGGACATACCGTGTTTTAGAGTGGCCCATGAGGCGGTGTTAAGGCGTTGGTCTCGAGTGAGCGAATGGTTAGCCCAACACCAATCTGCACTCGTTATCAGAAACCGACTTACCAACCAGACTACCCAATGGCTAAGCGACAACAAAAACAAAGCATTCTTGTTGTCTGAAGGAAAGCCACTTTCAGACGCCGAATCCTTGCTGAGCACATACCGATACACGCTGACAGACGACGAACGTCTCTACATCAAAGCTTCACAACGAAACGTAAATAAAATTCGTTGGATAAAACGAATTACTGTATCTGCACTCGCCTTTCTTACTGTTGTGTCATTGGCTAGCACCTATCGCAGCCAGCAGTCTGAAATGCTGGCAGAGCGCAAGCGGGTTGAAGCAGAAAACTTAATGGGTTTTATGATTGGCGATTTCGCTGACAAGTTGAGAAGCGTCAAGCGAATGGATCTATTGGAAGGCATAAGTGAGCAAGCACTAACTTATGTCACACAATCTCAGGAACAGAGTAGCGACGGGCTATTTACCCCCAAACTCCCTCCAGCAAGCTTTGAGCTGCGCTTTCAACACGCCCTCTCGTTAAAAGCAGTTGCAGAAGTTCGTTATTACCGCGACGATGAAGCAACCGCGAAAGCGACTTACGAAGAAGCTGAAATTCGACTTAACGAACTACTGGCAGAGCAACCTGAACATTTTGAGCTACTCAAAGCGGCGGGTGCGAATGCGTTTTGGTTGGGGCAGATTTCATTGGATCAAAGGATGTATGTTGAATCGAGAGCAAAGTTTGATCAATACGTAGAGTTAAGCAAACAGCTATTAAGCGCCTTTCCCAGTAACCCTATTGCACTTCTGGAACTATCGTATGCATACAGCTCGTTAGGAAGCATAGACTACAAAACATTCGAATGGGACTCAGCACTTAATCACTTCAATAAATCCCTTACTCTCAAACTCCAGCATAGTGCGCTTGAGTCAAATATGAGTCAAGTTAATAGTTACACCGCTGATACACTATCCTGGATAGCTTCAACTCTCGAACACAGAGGACAAATGAGCGAAGCTAATTCATATTTAGACCAAGCTAAAGAACAACTAGAGAAGCAATTATTAAGTAACCAAGGAAACGCCGAAGTAATTGAAACTCTCGTATATATTTATCAAAACTTAGCTGAACTAAATGAAGTCATGAATAGGCCTGAAATCGCGCTCTCCAATCTGAAAGCGGCCAAAAACTACATTTTTCGTGCGCTACAACAAGATCCAGAAAATGCTTACTGGAGACGTGACTTAATGTATACAAATTCAATGATTTTGAGAAACTCCATACATATAAACGAGACAACAGCACATCAAATTAATGATATACGATTGATGGAAGAGCTGCTTTTGATAAAAGGAGCTGAAAAGGCGAAACTAATCCTTGCTGACTATTTTCAGCATAAAGGCGAATTTCGATACAGTGATGCCTTACTGTTTGAAATAGAGAACAATTTTACAACTAGTACAGAAAGCCTCACTCCTGAATACATCTTAACCAATGCAGATATACTAGTGGCATATCACAGGATAAAAATAAACCTGAGTCAGAATAACCAAAATTATTCAGAAAATAATTGCCATGCCCTCGAAGCGGTAACTGAAAACCTTATGCAAGTAAGTTCGAAGCCCAAATTTCTCGTTGCAGCTTATATTGCAAAAACATGCCTCGGTAGTTTGGAGGAAGCTAAGGCAATCTTTAGCAGGCTAGAAGTTATGAATATTCACCCATGAAGTTTCCCAAGCCAGTACAAAAAGGAGTACTACGATGACAGCACCGACTATTAACTTTACGGTATCCGTCGACACAACAACAAACCCTGTTACTTATACTATTTACGATTCACAAGGTAATCCGACTACAGACGCAGTTGTTGTGACTATCGCAAATACGATTATTACATACACATTAAGGCCAGACAGTTCTGATTTACAGTTTATTTCCCCTGTAATAGCAGGAGACCCTGGTCACGACCTCAGTGTTAATATATCTAAAGATGGGCAAGCTCTTACAATTATTGATTCAAACGCAGATGAAGAGGATATTTCGTTAAAGCTTGTTACTGTTCCCAAAGACAAAGTATATATTAGCCCAGATCCTCAGGTTAAGAATCGCCCTGCTGGTAACTAATACTCATAGTAAACGCCCATTAAGTGGGCGTTTCTATTATACGGCAATAAATCTGATAAATTAGTTGTTACTCAATCAGACTACTGTTCTCAGGTTCTCTCTACAAATAACAAATCTGGTCTCTACCTTGCGACTTAGCTTGATACAACAAGGTATCAGCAGCGTTTACCAAGCCCTCGCTCGACAGATAACGTCCATCAATATGCGTGGCTACGCCCATACTTACTGTTAACTGACTGGCTTGTTCTGCCATAAATTGGCGGGTACTGAGCTGTGATATATGACGTTTGATTCGTATTGCCAATAGTTGTGCAGTTTGTGCTGTACAGTTAGGTAGAACAAGAGCAAATTCTTCACCGCCATATCGTGCTGCAAGAGTATCTCTGTTGGGTAAACTCAGTGATATGGTTTCACCAATACGTTTAAGGCACCTGTCCCCTGCTATATGACCAAATTGATCGTTAAAGCTTTTGAAATGGTCGATATCAATAAAAATTACGCTAATAGGAAGGTTCTCACGCTCACACTTATCCCATTGTTGTCCTAAATAGTCTGCAAAGTGATGTCTGTTCGCTAAGCCTGTTAAAAAATCAGTATTAGCTTTGCGTTTTAAACTACCGTACTCCGCTTTGTGAAGTGTTAGGTCGTGAAGGATGCAGATGTAAAGTGTGTCGGTAAAGGTCAACTCTGCTGGTAATGTGGATATAGACATTTCCACACTTACAAGTGAACCATCGTCTCTGCGCAAGCACATTTCTACAGGAGGCGAACTTAGGGGTTCATGCTTATTCCCGCTTAAACACGTCTTGATGAACGCTGAAGCACTTCCTGAGGCATCATTTACGAAAGAAGAAAGGTTTTGGGTAATCGGATATTCCCGATCAACGCCAAGTAATGTTGCGGCCAATGAATTGACTATTTCAATACGACCCTCTTTGTTAATTACTAATACCGCTTCATTTAGAAAATTAATCATTCTTGCGAGAGAGCAATCTTGATAATAATTAAACAATGGTTGTCCGTCTGGGCTTATTGGTGCTTTATTTATCATTTGTGAGTACATCCTCTACTACCCTATTTAGTAATTGATGCAACAAAGATTACTTGAGCACGGCAAGTTTATCCTTCCGACAACCTTACGATTCAAACAATTGATTTATATAGACTTTTAAAACTACAGAAGGTTAAATTCAGTGGAAGAAACAGCGTAATCACTAGGCACTAGCGCGTTATAGATGGCCTGATACAAGCTCAGAAAGCAAAAAACCCGCCATAAGGCGGGTTTTTTTAATAGGGACCTGGCAGTGTCCTACTCTCACATGGGGAAGCCCCACACTACCATCGGCGCTAATACGTTTCACTTCTGAGTTCGGAATGGAGTCAGG
>JALUXV010000035.1 GCA_027013165.1 Alteromonadaceae bacterium | reverse complement strand
AAATCCGTTAGGGATAATTTCAGCATTGCCCTCTTCGGCGAGCATTTGAAGAGCTACAAACTGCGCAGTGAGATATTCATCTGCACCACCGGATTTAATTTTATTAAATTGGTATTCCGGGCAGTAAAAGTCGACACTTTCATTGCTGATTTCAAAGTCAAACTTTGCGCTTGAGTCTTTTACGCTGAACAAGGATGAAATCCAATTTTTCATTATCCTACTCCGTACATCCGCTTATATTTTTTATAATCTTCTTCGCTAAGCACATCGGAAGCTTTAATTTGAACACCCATCTTTTTCAATGCATCCACTGACTTTTGTTGCCATTTAAAAGTGTCTGAAGAAACATGTGCAAAATGGTCAAATACGCTGCATCCTCGAGCGTACATCTGACGGCTCATGCGCCCCGTTAAATCGTCGTATCTTAAACGTTGTTTACCAAACTGTAAGACTGGAGCCGTTTCATGTAGGTTTTTATAAAACCAAATCTGGCAGTTATGGCTTCCCTCTATCATGTGCCCTCTGGTTAGTTCTGCATAAATAATAGAGCGGTCACCATCTTCAACGATCGAGTAATCGGGTACGTGTTCTGGCCGGTAATTTTCGCGAATATATTTATCCGCTTTTTTGGAGAGATAAAGTTTAGTATGTACAATCGTGCCAGCCTCGTGCATCCCCTCCAAAAAGTGTTTGCGAGATGGGAACATGCGCATCATGTCATCATCACGGGTACTTTTAGAGTAATCCTCCAGTGCTTCGAGGAATAGTTTGAGATCCAGTTTGGACAACCAGCTCTGTACTTTTTTACTTTGTTGCGGATTGAGCTGGCTCCACCATTTAATGTAACGGGGGTGATTTTTGGGTACACGAGGATCGCCTGCAATGGCTATTACAGCATTTTGCCAGCTCTCATGCACATTTTGTGCTGGCGCTCTGTCGATTAAAATGCGCAATGCCACATGCCCGATAAGATCCTCTGAATCATAACGGCTATTAGCAACAGTTTCTCTACTGATTTCTTCAAGTAACTCGTGCGGTTGATTTACCGGAATATTCTGAAGTTGCTCCACAAAATAGACTGACTGAGCCCGCTTAACAAAATCACCCGAAGCGTATTGATCGAGTCCCCAGTGCTTTACCTGTTGTTCGAAGGTTGCTTCGCGCTTAATTGCTTGTTTAGCCAAGAATGTTGGGCCATCAGCGCATAGCACTTGTTCCTCCAAACCTTTGGCCAATCCTTTACGCTTTCGCTCTTTACACAACCAGTCACCAATGACATCCGGATCCGATATGGCATCAAAATCACTTAAAAAATACTGAAAGAGTGATTCAATAAACAGGTTACTGCCGTTAGGGATAACAACAGAAATATCACTGAGGAGTTCTCGATCGATTTTAATAGCGTTGCGAAGCTTTTGATTTGCTGTTAAAGCAATTGATAGTGCTCGCACATCAAACCGATTATTGATGCGAAAATGATCAAAGCGGTTTCTTGATAACAGATTAAAAAGCTTTGACCATGCCGCTTCAAACTTGGGATTGTCCGTACCTGCCTTTTTCGCAATGGCTTTCTGCTCAGCGGATAAGGTTTCGAGCACTTTAATATTTTTACGATAAGCTTCATCACTTAAGAAGAACTTCATTACTCGCTCCACATGTCCCAGATTCTTTTAGACATCTTTGGCTTTTTCATAATCTTCAAGCTTGGGCTTCTTAACTGTGAAACGGATATCGATTCGGCGATTTCGAGCTCTTTGCTCTTCTGTTTCTTCGGTTAAATCGACTCTGCGCGTATCAGCGTAACCACTCACAGAAAAGAGAAGCTGGCCATTGAAATTTTGGAGCTCATTAAGTTTAGGCTCTACCGGGATCTCGGTTTGCCACAGCTTCCATATCGATACAGCCCTGTCGGCAGATAAACCCCAATTACCTTTTCCTCGATACCAAATGCCAACACTATCTGTGTGCCCTTCCACAAACACCGTATCCAGATATTTCCAACGCTCGTTGGTAGTAATTGCTTTATGCAGCGCGATGCCAATTGCCCTGACTTCTTCCTGTGTATGCTCGTCTTCGGGTAAAGTATCTTTACCCGATTCAAAAGAGAGCGTGCTTTCAGGGATTCTCAATACAGTATGATTTTCAACAATTTCTACATGGATATTTTGTTTATCCAAGTCATTCTGAATATCGGTAAGAATGTCTTTCCGGGCCTGCTCTGCTTTTTGTAACTCTTCTATGCTTGCATCAATTTTTTCTGACTTTTGGGTAAGCTCAATAATAAGCGCCACCGCTGCCAGAATGAAAATCACTAATAATCCAGACATCAAATCAGAAAAGGACATCCAGTATGGATTTTCTTCATCAACCTTTGAACCACCGCGATTGAATAACCTATCCATGTGTTACCCCAATTTAACCTGCATCTCATCTACAACACTGGAAAGTGCTTTGATCGCATTATTCATTTGCGTTGAATAATCGGTAACGGATTGCGACCAAATTTTCAAATGGTCTGCCGTTTGGCCGTTAGCTTGTGTCGCATAGTCTTCAAGCATCTGAGTCATGTTGCCGCTGAGTTGTTCTACCTCGCCTTTCAGATCGCCGATAAACTCTTTCTGCGTTGCTTTGAGTTCAGAGAATGTTGAACCGGCGCTCTCAATCAGGCCATTGAGCTGTGTAGTTAACTCACTGAATCGCGAAACATCCTTCATTAACTCTTCGCGTAGGTTTTCCATTCTTTGTGCGGACATCTGATTCTGGTTTGCTAAATCAGCCGTGCTTTCCACCGCTTCTTTGATTGCACCAGACAACTTATTACCAGCATCGTTAACATGAGAGCTCAATACCCGCATATTATCAGCGGAAACACGCAGTTCTGTTGAAGACTCGCGCATGGCTTGTGTAGCCTGTGCACTTGCATCGACAGATGAATTAATGCTGTTTTGTAGCGTTTGCCCTTGGGCTATCAATTGCTTAATGGTAGCAACCTGATCGGCCACCGACTTTTCCACCGACTGAAGGATTTCATTAGAAAGTGTAGAAATCGCTTGGGTTTGTTGTTCTATCTTGGCATTACGTTCAGTATCCAGCTGCGAAGAACGTTGCTCCCTTTCATCAAATGACTTAGTCAGGCCACTAAGCTGAGACTCGACAAAGTTACTCAACGTTTCACCCTGTTTTCTCGAGTTCTCAACAAGCTCATTTACCTGAGATTTGATTGTGGTTACCAACTCTTCATCTCGTTTCGCTGAAGCTTCTTCGCGAGATTTCATTTGTGTGGACATTTCACCGATTTGATTCTCTACGAAAGACGTTAGTTTTTGATGAATCGCTTCTGACTGAGACGACAGGCTGTTCACCTGATTTGAAATATCAGCAATTAGGGCTTTTTCACGTTCGCCTGAATCAGCCTGTGTTTTCTGTAATTGTTCAACAAAACTATTCATAGTGGTTTGCATGGCATCAACAGACTGGCTAACTTTTGAAGATACATCATCTAATGCCTGACGCTGTTGGTTTCCAGCCTGTCCAAAACCATCCATGAAACTTTCAAGTAGTCCTTCGAGTGCTTTTTGATTACCTTCTGATGTTTCGTCTACTAATTTGTTGATAGCAGGCGCCATGATTTCGGACAGGCTTTTTTCTAAGCTAGACTGAATCCCCTGAGTTGCAGCAAGCATAGCATCCTGCATTTTCTCACCAATTTTCTCTGCTAATCCTTGCAGAACTTCTCGCGATTCAGAGCTATTTTCGGAAATTTTCTGTAATTGCTCTTCAGGACGAATTCTGGGGAAAAGCCAGTCAACACGGTCTTCAATGACTCTGATTTTGCGTCGTATGAGCTGTTCACAGAATTTTTCGAAAAAGTTGAAGATTACGCTGAGGGCCACCCCCCAAACCGATGTTAAAAAGGCGATTTTTGCGCCGTTTACAACACCGGCTACGCCTTCCTGCATCTCATTGACATCAACACCTGCCCCCAGTTTTAAATCGGCAAGTCCTAACTGAAGGCCCATAAATGTACCGATAACACCAAGTGCTGTTAGGAAACCCGGGACGGCTGCAATCAAGCGGTTTTCAGTAACGCTTCGAGCCAAGGTATAAGAATTGAAAAAGTGACCAGCATCCAGCGTATTACGAAGTTCTATTTTATCGCCGTTTTGAATCTCAACGAGTGTTTCATCGAACTCCATCCATAGAAAGCCAATCCCTTTGTCCTTTTGCTTAGCCTGCTGATACAGCTCCTCCCTCTTACTAGCAACATCATCTCGTTTAAGAGGTTCTAATTTATTAGATAGCCAACTAAGCTTAAAGCCGGTTTTGATACATTTGTACAGAAAGAACCCAGCAAATACGACAGTTACAGCAATTAATAGCGCAACAAATA
>JALUXV010000034.1 GCA_027013165.1 Alteromonadaceae bacterium | reverse complement strand
CATCCCTGACCTTTAAGGTCTGGAAGGGTTGTTATAGACGATGACGTTGATAGGCAGGGTGTGGAAGCGTTGTAAGGCGTTAAGCTAACCTGTACTAATTGCCCGAGAGGCTTAACCATACAACGCCCAAGAGGCTTTAAGTTCTTGAGTGTTGTAGACAAGCTAAAGTAGAAAGTAGAGTAGATAAGTTACTCAAACGATTGAATTGATATCAGATTTTCCTTGTTGTTATAGCAAGAAAGACTTAACACACGCTTGAGCGTACTGTGAGTCCTCCTTGCGCAAAAGTCGAGATGCTACGCATAACGATTTTGCACGAAAAGTTTTTCCTGGCAGCCATAGCGATACGGTACCACCTGACTCCATTCCGAACTCAGAAGTGAAACGTATTAGCGCCGATGGTAGTGTGGGGCTTCCCCATGTGAGAGTAGGACACTGCCAGGTCCCTATTAAAGAAACCCGCCTTACGGCGGGTTTTTTGCTTTCTGCTAGCTTGCTTTTTCAATTTCATCAATCCATTGCTATATATGCTCAACTATGGGATTTTAACGTTCAACGTTTTTCATGGAAGCATTGTTCATGGTCGAGAAAATACTGTTAAGTGCAAAATTCAATCCCAAAGTAAAACAATATTGGTTAGTGAGTTGGTTACTTGTATCAACGCTTACTCTAATTGGTATTCCTATACTTCTAATTAGTGTTCCGCTTTTTCTTTTCTTCAGTGGGCGCATGCTCAAGGCGATGTCAGCGAAGCTAACTGATCGTAAGCTCGTCGTAAAAAGGGGGATTTTGTTTAAAGTCGAGAAATCAATACCCCTGGAAAAGATCACTGACGTAGCAATGAGCCAAGGACCGTTAATGCGGTTGTTTAACCTTCATCGCTTGAGTTTCGAAACCGCTGGACAATCAGGGCCGGGTGCGCTGGTTTCTTTAATAGGAATAGTTGACGCATCAGAATTCAGAGAAGCAATTCTAGCGCAAAAAGACGTTATGTCTGTAAGTGCAACTAATGACACGATGGCTGCAATAGAAAGTCAAAGTGGCCTAGAACAGTTAACTAATAGCGTAAAACGGATAGAATTACTGTTAGAACAGCTCGTGGAAATGCAGAAAAACAAGTAGTTGGAGGAAGCGGAGACACCGCTTCCTTCCTATTATTTACGGCGAAGTAATATAAAAGCTAACGTTAGTAAACCTAATGCAGCAGAAGTTGGAGAAGATACTTCTGAAAAGCTAGCGCCTAATATAGTTCCATCGGAAAGCTCGACTATGTAACCAATATCTGCAAATGATGCCAAAGTGATGTCACTTATAAAAGTAGTACTTGCTAAGTATCCAGTCATAATTTCACCAGAGCCCGCTTCCCAGCCTTCATCCCAATGGGCATCAGCAGTGCCACTTCCGCCATCAAGTTCAATGGGAATATAACCGTCATTGGTGTTAAAAGTGTCCTCATAGATACTCAGGGCATAGGCGCCGGTATATTGTCCGCTCCCATCAGTGTAAATATCCTGAAATTGACCTGATAACCCATATCGATCTGCATTCCAGAGGGTTCCAAAGCCTATAACGTGAGCCATTTCATGAAGAATTAATTCATACAATGAGCCATCATTATTTAGTCGATTCACGTCGGCTGAGTCGAAATTCATGAAACCTTCGATAGCATACAGATAATCACTCGTGGGCGATTCAGCGCCAGCACGGAAGTTCGTTGCACTACCTAATATTCCAAAGTTGCCGTCAATTGCCGCAACCTCGGCATCGATAACTAGGTTTACGTCTATATTATCTTGCGTTCCTATTATCACTGACTCCCAGAAATCAAGTGCATCATCAAATACGGATTGATAAATTGCATCTACATTATCTGTACCATCACCATCAGCGTCGTAATCTAAGGTGATACTAAAGATACCTGCATGCGCGCTTAACGGAAGGAATAGTGCAGCTACAAGACTTAAAAGATAGTGTTTATACATTGTTTTAATTCAGATTATGAATGTGTGTCGTGATTTTAAGCAAAAAACGATCCTCTTATATAAATCATTTAAAAAACAACGAGGTAAATGAAATGTAAACGGCCGTTTGCTTCTTTACTGTAAAGTTAACTGACACTTAACTCACTATTTAGTAAGTGAATAATGGAAGCTGCTGTTCTAGCACTGCTTCGAAGCTTGTATTGAATAACGGTAGGATGCTATCCGCAATGGGGGCTAATTGTTTTTCGATGTAATGTTGGTAGTCTATTTTTGATGTTTTGATTTCAATCGATTCCGGTCCATTAAGTGTTATTACATATTTTACAATATCGCCTTTGCTCAAGCGGCTTACAGTACGAGACTTTTTCAGTTGTTCATTAGCACGTTTTGCTGCTTTTACGTGAGGCGGGACGGTTTTTGTGTATGACTCTACTGGCTTCCTTAACTTTTTAGCGTAAACAAGGCGCTCGTCTTCTTTACCAGCTAGTAAGTTATGCGTCGTTTGTTTTATGAATTCAGATATAGGTTGGTTTGTGAAGACTTTCTCATACAGTTGATATTGAAAATCTCTGGCAAGTTGTGTCCAGTCTGAACGAACATTTTCTAAACCCTTGAATACAAGATGGTACCCGTCGTTAGACTTTACTAAACCGGCGTAGCGTTTTTTGCTCCCCACTGATGAACCTCGAATGGTTGGCATAAAAAATTTATCAAAGCGTTGTTCATATTCAAGTTCCAGAAAACACTCAATATTAAATTCTTCACGAAGTTCACGTTGCCAAAAACGGTTAATATGCGATGCTAGAAATTTGCCTGTTTGGTCAGGGGAACCATGCTTATTGTCTTCGCCTATGTGTACAAAGGTTGAATCAGTATCTCCATAGATGACTTTATAGCCCTGATCTTCTATCCATTTGGCAGTTCTTTGCATAATGTCATGCCCGCGTAGTGTAATAGAACTAGCCAATCGCGGATCGTACAAGGGGCACCCTCCACTGCCGAGTACGCCGTAAAAAGAGTTCATTAATATTTTGATTGCTTGTGACCTAGCCCCATCGCCCTGATTTTTAGCTTCGTCACGTTCACTCCAAAGCTCGGCAATGATCTTGGGGAGGAAATTAGTGGTATTGCTGAAATAAGCGCCTTGATATCCTTCGATAGCCCCTTTTTTGTTGATCAAGCCTTCTGCTAACCCTACTGGGTCAATTTTAAAGGTCCGAATAATCGAAGGGTATAGGCTCTTAAAATCAAGTACTAGAACGTTGTCATACAAACCAGGCAACGAACGCATAACATAACCTCCAGGACTAGCTAAGCCGCCATTTTCCGGTCGTACACCACTGACATAATTGGCTCTGTGCATTCGTGGGAGATATACATTCAGGAATGCGGCAACAGAACCTCCGGGACGACCTAAATCTAAACCGGTAAGGGTTGCTCTTAGTCGCAAGAAGTCTATGAATCCTGTTTTCTTAGCAATGTTGTTGACTAGATCACAATCTTTAATGTTGTACATTGCTAAACCAATGGGGTCTTCAATATACATTCTTTTAATGGCGTCTAGTTTGTTGTCCGACTGAATTAGTTTGCTATCGCCTAATAACGTATCTGCTACCTTGTCTAATGCGAAACTTTCAAATTGGTAAGTCATTGTTTTGAGTGACTCAATACCGTCGACTACTGCCCTTCCCGGTATTTCAACTAAGGTTTGACTTTCCCATTCACGGACATTCAGTACCGTGTTGTCCCGCCCCAACTTTAACTTAAGCCCGTATGAATTAGCTCGTCGATTCAATACGGAAAAATCGAATTGTTTGATGTTCCAGCCGAGGATGATATCTGGATCTAGTGTTCTGATCCCTTGTTCAAGCGCCTTTAACAGCAACAATTCATTATCTACCACACTGAGTTCAAAAGGTGGGTTTTCTTGACTTACTGTTTGAGAGATCAAGCTTTCATGCGTCGAATGACGAACCAAGTAAACTATACGGAAGCAATCGCTAGCTAGGGCAATACTGTACAAGTTTTCAAACTCGTCACATTCAATATCTAGGCTAACTACAGAAAAGGTAGGCGCATAATTTGCGGGACGCACTTTTGTTTTAGCAATGGAAGTTGATTGATGATTAGGAGTTAAAAACTCCAAACTCCCATAAATAAAGCGCTCCATTAAGTATCGGTCTGCTAACTTAATATCACTTTCAAAAAGCGTAATGTGATTTGCCTCAGCAATATTTTTTAGTGAGCGAAATTCAACTTCTGTATGGGTTTTGAGTGTAGTGACTTTAATTTGTTCTAGGGTCTTCATGCCGTCGTTAAAAACTTCAAGCTCCAGCCCTGCTTGATTGGCCAAAATAAGTAAGCGGTCAATATGAGTGGATGCGGCAAAACACGTTGGCCTTTGTTTTTCAGAGAGCAATTTTACAGGGCCGTCGTCTGTTTTTACCCATAGCTCTACAAATAAATCTCGAGCTCGCTGAATAACCCTTTTACTTAAAATAAAGCCTTGTTTTACCACGCCTGATCACTATTTTTTGTCTGCATTCATTCTCTGTATAGTTGAATATTAAGCAGATGAGTTTGTTATTTCATTTCCGGAGGTATAAAACGTTTAAGTATATCAGTCTATAGGTGGGAATGTATGCATTACCCCGATCTTCCGTTACCCAATGAAGGACATTGGACCCAAGTTGCCTCCGGTATTTACTGGGTAAGAATGCCTTTACCTTTTGAACTCGATCATATCAATCTGTATCTACTCGAAGATTCCAGTGGATGGTACATAGTTGATACTGGCCTGGGCACTAATAAAACCAAAGGGCTTTGGGACCAAATTATTGAACAATTGGATAAGCCTGTGATTGGCATTGTTGTCACACATTTACATCCAGACCACATAGGCTTGGCGGGGTGGCTTACTGAAAAATACAATGTGCCATTATATATGTCCCAATTGGAATACTTTATGGCAAGGAGTTTGGTTGCGGGACGAAACGGTGCATCATCATTACCAGACAAGACTTACTTTGAACGGGCAGGGTTACCGCCAGAGCATATAGAGATGCTAACATCTGGTGGAAAAGGCTTCGGTAGCGTCGTCAGTTCTGTCCCTGTTGCTTATCAAAGATTACGGCAAGGTTCGTGTTTGACCATAAATGGAAATACATGGAAGGTCATGATTGGCCGAGGCCACTCTCCAGAACATGTGTGTTTGTATTGTGAACAACTGAATGTATTGATTTCTGGCGATCATATTTTGCCATCCATTACACCAAATATAGGTGTTTATTCCACTGAACCGGAAGGAAATACATTAAAAGATTACCTTGAAACACTACCCGTTTTTGCCGAGTTACCCTCTGAAACACTCGTACTACCAGCGCATAAGCAACCGTTTATTGGTATACAGCAAAGGGTGTCAGAGTTAATTAATCACCATCATGAACAGTTGCATTGCTTAGTTGAAGCGTGTGACAAACCGTCTTGTGTTATGTCTTTGCTGCCTGTGTTATTCAAACGAGAGTTAAACGTGAGAACACAAATGTTCGCTATTGCTGAATGTATGTCACATTTAAATTACTTATTGGGTGAAGGAAAGTTGACGAGAAGTATTGGTGAGGACAATAAGTACTACTACAAAAGCAAAGTGTGACTTTAGACTGTCACACTTTGCTTAAAATTCTATAGCTGCTAGCTGTTTTGTGTTTTGTACATAGTTTCTAGTGCTTCAGGAATTGCATCAACGTAACGTTGAACGTCAGCAATACGCCCCATACTTACGCGAGACCAATTGGTGTAATCGCGATAAATACCTCTGATGAGCACACCCTTGTCAGCCATTGCTTGGCGGAAGGCGTCAGCATTGCCATCACCAAGGTTTACAAAGATGAAGTTGGTCGATGATTCTAGCGCTGTTAATCCGTTAACTTTTAAGGCATCCATGACCATGCCTTTCGCTTCGATTATTTTATCTTTGGTGAAAGTTAAAAATGGGAAATCATCGTAACTAGCAATAGCTGCTGCCAATCCAGCCTGATTTAGTGTATAGCCACCCATGCCGTAGTTGTTTATCCACTGAGTGTTTTCTTCTGATGCAATCATATAGCCCACACGCAGACCCGCTAATCCATAGATTTTCGAGAATGTTCTAGCAACTATCACGTTATGACCTGCTTTTACCAGTGGGATCATAGAGTGCTTAGGTGGATCATCCGTCAACTCATTGTATGCTTCGTCAACCAATACCAGTGTTTTCTTAGAGGCTTTAATACAGAACTCTTTAAGTTTAACCGGATCTAATACTGTACCTGTGGGGTTATTAGGGTTGGTAACGTGAACCATACCAATGGTGTCGTCTATGGCCGCATACATGGCGTCTAGGTCAATGCCTAAGTCGGCAGTATTAGGCACACGTACAATTTCCGGTGCGCCTTGCTTTTCTGGTGCTCGAGAAGTGGTATCCCAGAAAAGATCAGGGCCTAGAATTTTACCTTTCTTACTTGCAGCAAGTGCAGCGTAAGAAAGTATTGGGCTAGAACCGGAACTTAGTGAAATATTTTTGCGAGTAATACCGTGCCTTTCAGCAATCATATCAAGTAGTGACATGGCAGCAGGGTAGGCGTAGTACGCACCACCTTGTGACGCAGCGGTTGCGATGGCTTCCAACGCTTTAGGGCTTGGGCCAAATGGGTTCTCGTTAGCGTTGAGCTTAGCTATGCCGGGCGCTGGGCCATAGCGAACTTCACTTGCTGCTACCGGGGCTGCTTGCAATCCCGCACTGGTGATTAATCCAGAGGCGCCAACCGCCGATGCGGCTAGACTACCACCTAGAAATATTCTTCTTGAAGGGTTATGTGTCATGGTTATTTCCTTTGGTTATACGTAGCACTGCATCAAAACACTTTGTTGAACATGGTTGCAGATACAATGACTAGGTAGACGCCAAACAGGCGCTTAAGTTTTTTCTCGCTGAAGTTGTGCGCCATTTTTGCCCCGATCGGCGCAGTCATAATAGAGCCAATACTTATTGCGACTAGCGATGGCATATTGATATACCCAATGGTGCCGAAGGGTAAAACCGCCGTTTCAGAATGCTTCATAAACAAGAAACCGATAGCACCAGGTAAACCTATTAGAAACCCAACGCCAGCGGCGGTAGCTACAGCCTGTTGTATGGTTCTTCTACACATGACCATAGTGATCACTGTTGGTGTTCCACCACCTATACCTAGTAGTGCTGAAAACCCTCCAAGTACGAAAGCAAGTAAAGCTTTTCCAGCGCCAGTAGGCATGTTCAGTGACAGGCCCGGTCTATGAACAATATCTGGGAATAGGAAGTAAATAGAGTAAAGTGCTACACCCGCAGCAAAAACAATGGTTAGCCCAGATGCACTGGTTGTGTTTGCAATATAAAGACCGCCGAATACGCCAAGAATTATCCATAGGCTCCAAGATTTCAAAACTTCAAAATCTACTGCGCCTTTGGCTTTATGAGCAATAACAGAGCGCACACTAGACACGACTATCGATGCCAGCGAAGTACCAATTGCTACTTTTACGAGTTCTTCTGATTGTGGGGTAAAGAATGGAAATACTGCAGTGAGCGCAGGAACAACTACAAAACCGCCACCGTTGCCAAACAGACCAGCGGTTATACCTGCGATAGCACCAGTAATACACAAGGTTAGTACGAACCAAATCAGTTCTATCTCCATAACTGACTCACCTTAGTAACAACCACCGAAAACATGAATACACCTTTTAAATTTATTAAATCAAACCCCAGAAACGCCGACACCGGCGTAAACCGGTGTCTTTGTTCTATATATGTTTTTTTAGAAACGTGCTACAAGGCGGGTGTAGTAGTAGCTACCTTGCCAGTCAACTACTGAATCTGAGCGGTAGATTCGACCACAACATGTCTCACCCATAGTGCCCGGATCTGGGTAGTTATCGAACAAGTTACGTACGCCAGCTGAAAGTGAAAGGTTTTCACTAAGTGCGTATGTAGCCTCTACGTCAAACATGATCTCTGCGCCGAAGGTTTGAATTTCTTCAAGAGAGCTATTCTGCGCGTTTTGGTACTCACCGTAGAAGCTTGCGCGACCCATAACCGTCCAATCTTTATAGCTATGAGTTGCTGTGGCTACAATCCTTGTCTCGGGAAGACCATTTTCGAAGTCAAATTTATCTTCTTCGTTGAAGAACTCTGACGGATCGCCATCTAGCTCATTGGTATTTTGGTTGTATGAAAGCATATAACGCGTATCACCAACATCTGATTGAACAGTGTAGGTGGCTACAATATCAAGACCTTCGGTAGTACTATCAAATGCATTCTGGAAGAAGAATACACCACCAATTGAGTTGGCACCTGTAACACCAGCTCCTTCAAGTGCTAAGAAGTTTTGGTACGCCTGATAACCGTCTGCAGTTGGGTCAGTAACCACTGTAGTTGATACGTCCATAGTAGAAACAGCGTTTACGCGATCTTCAAGTTTGATGTTGTAGTAATCAACTGTCAGCGTAATGTCACCTAAGTTTGCAGTTAAACCAAGGGTGAAGTTAGTCGATGTTTCTGGACCTAGCTCATCAGCACCCAATGCTTGTGCTACTGCGCTACCCGCAGGGAACAAACCAGTTGCTACAGGGAAGCCATTAGGAAGACGCGTCGATACGTTGGTTGTACCTTGCTGACCAGGTGTAGGCGCACGGAAACCCGTACCGAATGAGCTTCGAACTGCTAAATCGTCAGTGAATTGGTAAATACCAGCGACTTTGTAAACTAGCTCTGAACCCATATCTGAATAATCTTCGTAACGAACCGCTGCTTGAGCGAATAGGTCTTCAGTAATGTCACCTGAGATATCGGTGTAAATTGAGTATGAATCACGAGAATATTCTCCAGAGAATTCAGGAGAGTAACCCGGGAAACCATTAGATCCAACACCAACTACAGTGTAAACAGGATCATCAGAGTCTGCGCAATCAAGGCCTGCAACTCCTGCACCTAGTGTTGTCGCTGTGCCATCATCATTACAGAATCCCCATGGATCTTGTGTAGCATATGGGCCAGCTTCATACGAGTCAGGGTCGTTACCCTCAATAGTATACGACTCGTCAAGATAGCTTAAACCAAACGCAAATACGTACTCTTCAAGGTCATAGGTGAAATCTGCTTGTAGCTGTGTCTCTTCGTTGGTCAGATCACCTGGATTGAACGAAGTAGGAGACATGTTACCCATTGATGGGTTAATGGTGTTTGCCAAAGTATATGAAATTTCGTTGCTACCGTAACGAGCACTCACGTCATAGCTTAAGTCACCAGACATTCCTTTCAAGCCACCTACAAATGAGTAGTCTGTTACGTCGCCAAAGAAGCGTGGCGTGAAACCACCAGGGAAGAACTCTAACGGGCTCCATACTGAACCGTCTTGTAAACGGATATCTTCAATTGTGCCGTTACCTGGGTAACGATAGAAGAATGAACCATCACCTTCACTCTCTGAGTAGTTCGCGAAGCCGTATAGTTCCATATCAGCTGAGAGCGTGTAACCTGCGTTTACGAATACGCGAGTGCCGCTTGCGTTTGGTTGGCCCCAAGGTTGAACTTGGTCAGAGCCATGCACTGATTGTGACATAGCAAGTGCATCGGCTTGGTATTCTGCTGATTGATCAGTAACACAGAACCAGCTCTCACAGTATTGCTCTCCGCGGAACGTGGCTTCTTGATCAGAGTATTCTGCAGAGATGCTGATGAAACCGTCTTCGCCAAGTGCGAAACCTTTGTTACCCATTAGAGTTACTGTATCACCGTCGCCTTCGAAGTATGAGCCGTAGTCAGCAGTAAAAGATCCACCCTCAGAATTGTTTTTAAGCTGGAAGTTGATAACCCCAGCGATAGCATCAGAACCGTATTGTGCAGCAGCACCGTCACGAAGTACTTCTACTGAGCCAATTGCAGCGGTAGGTATTGTTGCAATGTCTGGCCCTTGAGTACCAGAACCACCGATTTGAACAAGTGCCGCACGATGACGACGCTTTGAGTTAACGAGTACTAGTGTTTTATCAGTAGGCATCCCGCGTAATGTTGCAGGACGAATGAATGTACCACCGTCAGAAATTGGCTGACGAGATACTGAGTAAGAAGGAACCAACGTCATTAGAACATTGTTCATGTCTGTAAAAGCAACAGCTTCAATATCTTCTGCACTGAGTACGTCTACAGGTACTGGTGAGCTAGTTACTGAGCGAGGCGCACCACGAGCACCAACGACAGCAATTTTTTCAACATTAGCTTCGTCAACAGTTTCTGTTTCTTGAGCAAATGCAGCAGGTACTGCACACGACAAGGACAATCCTGTTAAGACCGATGTTATGGCGGAATATAGTTTGTTTTTCTTCATGGGTGTTCCCTAAAACGTGCAATTTAGATTTTTGTTTTCCAGTGTATTGCGAGGGTTGTGTCTCGCCGGCGATCATGGCGCACATAAGCACTACCTTGATGCAATCTGCACCTTATTGTTTGAGTTGTGGAAGTACCTATGCTCGTGTTCAGGCTAAAAAGTCTTGAGCTTCAGCGGAAGAAAAAAGAATATTCAGGGGTATAAGAAAAATGTTGACCCTGTGGTCAGCGCCTTAATTTTATTGGGTTTTTGAAATTTTAAATAAAAATAAAAAAAAATTACGATTAGTTTGTTTACAAAATGCTCACATTAAAACTTTTAAAGTTTAACTTCAGTGGCATGTAACTTGCTGATTTTATTTTTTATTCTCTAAATATTAGTGAATAATTTGCTACTAGCAAAGTATTCACAATTTAACGAGGGGCATGGAGCGTGAATTCGAAGCAATTGCAGTACTTTCTAACGACTGTGCACAAAGGTAGCATCGCCTCTGCAGCAAGAGAAATGGATATTGCACAACCGGCAGTGAGCCAACAATTGGCAACACTTGAGCGAGAGATGGGGGCAAAACTCTTAGATAGAAGTTTTTCCGGAGTATCTTTAACGCCAGCGGGTGAGGTTTTCTTTTCCCATGCTACAAACCTGATAGAAGCCATGAATTTGGCTAAGTCAGCAATGCAGCCTTTTGGGGCACAAAAAGCTGGTGTAGTAAAAGTGGCTATGTTGCCTTCTATCGGCAATGTGCTCTCGATGCCACTTATTGAAGAAGTTAATCAGCAAAGTTCAAAGCTCAAGTTGGAGATCAGTACTGGGCCATCGTATTCAGTGAAAGGATGGCTAGATACTAAGCAAGTTGATATTGCTCTTACCTACGAACAAGATATTGATACTCGTTTTATGACGGTAACGCCACTCATTAACGAGGACCTTCATTTGGTGTATTCCCCAAATGCTATAAGTAAGGAATACGACATATTGCGTGGTCGAGAGCAAATAGCGTTCTGGGAGTTGAGCCAACTGCCGTTACTTTCTCCTGGAACAAAAGATGCGCTCGGAAAGCTCATAGCTCAATATGAGACATCCACTGGCGTCAGTCTTAAACATGATAAGGCATACTCGGGACAGTTAATGACTGGGTTGCGCCAAGTGATGCAAGGCGAAGGTGTCATGATATTGCCATCATCCGCTGTTTTTCACCTCGAAGAGGCCGGCTTGTTAAAATCAATTAAAATTGTCGAACCTCAAATGCATAGGCTCGTTATTGCAGCAACCAATAAGACATCGCCGTTAGGTGATTC
The DNA here is from genome assembly GCA_027013165.1 of Alteromonadaceae bacterium. Lineage (GTDB taxonomy): Bacteria > Pseudomonadota > Gammaproteobacteria > Enterobacterales > Alteromonadaceae > Alteromonas. Next base: position 11,086 of record JALUXV010000034.1, on the reverse strand, counting down.
AGTATTAAGAATGCTCAGAATAATCCAGTCAACGGTGAAAAAAGAACAGGCCTTGTCCCATTGGAGAGGCACGTTATCCGCTGTAAATACTAGCGTGTTAAGTGGGCTAGCTACGGTATAAGGCGTTCTCTATCCTCTAAGTTCATAAAAAATTGTAGTGGTGATATGCGCCTTATAGGGTATCGCTCACTTTTCTTAATGAAAAATTCCTATCACCTTCATTCAATTTATTCACTGTCGAATTTTACTTCCTAAGTCTATCTTTGTGTTCAAACCAACGTTATCAAAATGTTAACGAAGAGGTTGGTTAGGTCGTAGATTTTTGTACGCACCACACGAACAACTAACACAGGACACAATAATGACGAGTATTAAGAAAACCGTAGTAGCGAGTGCTATAGCTATATTGCTTGGCTCAACCAGTGCAATGGCAAACGATGAGATAAGTAAACCCTCAGGTGCGGTTGGGAGTGGCAATGTTCAGCCATTCCAAGCAAAATCCAACCAGTTCTGGTGGCCAAACCAACTCGATCTATCTCCACTTCGTGATCATGACGCTCGCTCAAATCCACTTGGTGAAAATTTTAATTACGCTGAAGCTTTTGCCACTCTTGACCTAGACGCTGTAAAAGCAGATTTGAATGCGCTGCTAACCACATCACAAGATTGGTGGCCAGCAGATTATGGTAACTACGGCCCCTTCTTCATTCGTTTGTCTTGGCACAGCGCTGGTACATACCGTACTTTAGACGGCCGTGGCGGCGGTGACGGCGGACAAATGCGATTCGACCCACTTAACAGTTGGCCAGACAATGGTAACTTGGACAAAGCTAAACGCCTTCTTTGGCCTCTCAAGCAAAAGTATGGGAAAGCGTTATCATGGGGTGACCTAATGATTCTTGCTGGTACAGTAGGCATGGAGAATATGGGCTTTGATACCTATGGTTTTGCGGGTGGTCGTACAGACGATTGGGAACCTGATTTAGTTTATTGGGGTCCTGAAGTAGAAATGCTAGCCAGTGATCGTGAAGAACGTGATGGAGAATTACAACGTCCGCTAGGCGCAACACATATGGGACTTATTTATGTTAACCCTGAAGGTCCTAGAGGTGTACCTGATCCTGCGGGTTCGGCAAAGAATATTCGCGTTGCTTTTGGCCGCATGGCAATGAATGACGAGGAAACCGTAGCGCTTATCGCGGGTGGACACACCTTTGGTAAAATGCACGGCGCTCACAAACCCTCTGATTGTGTTGGTGTAGAGCCTGGTGGTGCAGCGCTCGAAGAACAAGGCTTAGGGTGGAAAAATACCTGTGGTAAAGGTCACTCTGAAGATACGGTTACCAGTGGTCTAGAAGGAGCTTGGACTCAGCTTCCCACTCGTTGGACAAGCCTTTACTTACAAAACTTACTTGGGTTCGAATGGCAACAAACTCGTAGCCCAGCGGGTGCTATTCAATGGATCCCTACAGAGGAATCTTTGCATCAATCTGTGCCAGACGCTCATATCGATGGTAAGTTCCACGCACCTGTAATGACCACTGCTGACCTTGCTTTAAAAGCTGACCCAGCCTACCGTGCCATTGCGGAACGTTTCTTGGCAGATCCACAAGAATATCAAACGGCTTTTGCTAAAGCTTGGTTTAAGCTAACTCACCGTGACATGGGACCAAAGAACCGTTACTTGGGTAATGATGTTCCGTCTGAGCATTTCATCTGGCAAGACCCTGTGCCTACAGTAGACCACGCACTAGTTTCAGACAGCGATGTTGCATCTCTTAAGCGCACTATTCTTAGTTCTGGCTTGTCAGTACAGGATTTGGTGAAAACAGCGTGGGGCGCGGCATCAAGCTTTAGAGCGTCAGACTTACGCGGCGGTGCAAATGGTGCACGTATTGCTCTTGCTCCACAAATGGATTGGGCGGTAAACGAACCTGAAACTGTTGCTAAAGTTATTGCTGAGCTCAAATCAATTCAACAAGGTTTCAATCAAAGCACACCCGGTAACAAGCAAGTGTCTTTGGCTGACCTGATTGTACTTGGCGGCGCTGCTGCAATTGAAAAAGCGGCTGCAGATGCGGGTGTTGAAGTAACTGTGCCTTTTGTGGCTGGTCGAGGTGACGCAACACAAGCACAAACCGACGTAAACTCATTTGGATTACTTGAACCGAAAGCCGATGCTTTTAGAAACTACTTCAATGAAGCTGAAAGCTATCGTTCGCCTGCTGAAATGTTAGTTGATAAAGCAGATCAGTTGAATCTTACGGTACCAGAAATGACGGTTTTACTTGGCGGTATGCGCGCACTAAACGTCAATACCAATGGTGTTAAACATGGTGTATTAACTCAATCACCTGGAACCTTGAGCAATGATTTCTTCCTGAACTTACTTGATATGTCAATCCAGTGGAGAAAAACAGATCAAGCGGGCATTTACGAAGGTGTTGAACGCAGCACAGGTAAAGTATTGTACACAGGCACACCAGTAGATCTTATTTTTGGTTCAAACAGTGAGCTACGTGCTGTCGCAGAAGTTTATGCTTACGACAATGCAAAAGAGCAGTTTGTTACTGACTTTGTTAAAGCATGGACTAAAGTAATGACACTAGACCGCTTTGATTTACGCCACGACCTAAATGCTGAATTAAACTAATTTTGCAAATACATTAGTCAGTAAGCGCCGGAATAGCTTAGCTTTCCGGCGCTTTTTTATTTACTCCAAAAATCTACTTAAGGTAGACTGAACCACTTTGTGATAAGTATTTTATTACTTATCCATTGGATCTGCTCGTTATCTAAACCTCAGGACGGTGTTATGTCTCCTCTCCAACGACATCTTATCAATTTAGAAATGATTGCAGATGATATCAGTATGTTGGATGAATCTGAGTTGATGAATGATGAACACCTGCAACTCATCAAGCGCTATAAGTCTGAACTGGCTAAATTAAACGAGCTAGCATCATCAGAAACTGAGTCTGCGTTTAAATTATTGATTCAAAAATCAGTGTTGAATACGCTTGTTGATTCTAAGCAAATGTTAATCATTCACCTTAAACTTATTGAATATATTCAGACGTTTACAACCACTGATGCAAAAATTCAATCTATCCTCACCACACGCTTCGACAGCCACTCTGATAAGTACTTGGAGCTTTTACAAACGAAAGCGATTAGAGCGAAGTCTCAGCTCAAAACTGTGGCAATGGCCATGGGGAAAGTAGACTATGAGAAGTTCACGCAGTTCTTGTCACTCAATCAAGATGAATGGCTCTGGGATGTGTTAAAAGCAAGATACTAGCTAGAAAACATAAGTATTGCATTTTTGGTAATCATTTTGGTTTTCAAAATGGTTGACAATTTGTTTCTTTGGTAATAAATTTGGTCATACAAAACGTGTGTCACGTTTTATCGCTAAACACGATGTTTTCGATGTAAAAGAACTCAAGGAATAAAAACAACACTACTCACCGAGTACCCTAGTAAGTAACAGGCTTCTTATGAAGCCTGTTTTGCTTTATGCGTATTGCGAATTGATGTGGTGAGTAATAAAGGCTACTTTGAGGGGGCGAGTATTAAGGTGTCAAACACTGAAGCATCCTTGTACCCCAAGTTTTTATCTCCGTTCACTGGCGTGATGGGGTGCGAGCCAATGAAGTGTTCTCTGTTCTGACCATCTGCGTCACAGTATGCCAGCATAAACCCCAACTCCATGGCTTCCTTTAATACTATTGGCTCAGCATTTTCCCCATATTTGTAGTCGTCACCGAATACACGAATTTCAGCTTCCCATACCACTGAATAGGGGGGAGTGGCCTGTCGCGTCCATCGGCTAGTAACGTGGTCGTTAAACAACATAGGTTTAACCTGACCACTGGCATCAGGACCAATATCAACCACTTGATTATCCAACGCTAAATGATAAGCGAAGGCATTATAATTTTCGGTGTGGTCGCCCCCGGATTTGTCAGCATCGACAAACACCTCCAAGCAATCTTCGTCCCAATAACTTTCCACCGGGTTTGGATAGGTATCGCTTAAGTGGTCGTCGTTTATTTCGGCATGAAGGTAAATAGCGCTTTCAGTCCACGCGAGTCGATATTTTCCCGAAAAGTCTTCATGTGAAAGAGAACTACCTATGAGTAATTGATCGATAGGATACCAAGGGCTTTCTGGCCACTCTGATGTAGAAATTTTACCGTCGATTGTAGGTGGCTTCTGAGAAAACAATGCGATATCTGCGTAAGCTGTGGCTGCGAAAAGTAAACAGGTAGACAGTCCACTAGTGATTAATTTCATCTATTATCTCCAAACTACAGGCACATAATGCTTTTACACTCAGAGTGCCATCTAATGTGACTACGCCCTCTTCTGAGTGCGGCTTTTCCAAAGTATTAAGTTGACTCTCTAGTAACGCAGGAGGGAAAAAATGACTTTCTCTACTTTCTAAACGTTGTTGAAGTACGTCCTTTGGTAAATCTAAAAACAAGATAAGTGCTTGGTTTACCGATGCCCTTAATAGCACTCGATGGGCTCGTTTTAAACACGATACGGCAAGCACAGTGGTTTTGCCATTGGTTTCAGAATTGCGAAGCACATTTGACAAGCGCTGTAACCATGGCGCTCGCTGTGCCTCTGTTAAAGGTATACCAGCCCTCATACAGGCTTTGGCCTCCTGTGAATGAACATCATCAGCGTCGACAAAATCACAACACAACTCGTGGGCAATTGCTTTTCCCAAGCTTGTTTTTCCACAACCACTGGGGCCTATTACTAATATTTGAGTTACTATTTTACTCATGAGAAGAACACTTTAATGACCTTGTCAGTTTTAGGTAGTGAGGCTGATAGGGGCATGGATTCACCGTCTACTTCCCAATAGTTTTCTGTGGCAGCGTTATGTTTGATATATTCAATATGGTAACAATGGCCTCTGAAAACTCGCGTAACACTTATTTTTGTCCAATCAGAGGGTAGTTGTGGCGAAACATATAGGCCGTCAATACCACCTTTTAAGCCCAGCAACCCCTCGATAACACAATGGTAAAACCAAGCAACAGTGCCTGTATTAAACAAGTGACTTGAACGCCCTGCGGTGTGAGGAAGTTGATAATAGGCCCCACGGTAGTAATTGGGAAGATAGACGGGTAGTTGGCCACGTTGTAAAACGTCATCAGATGTTGGAATCATGCGTTTTAATACGTCGAACGCTAGGTCGTTTTGCTGTTGGCGGTAAAGGCCTGCGGCGTAGAAGGCTGCGGCATGATTGTAAACAGAGCCATTTTCAGAAACCCCCGGAGATTTTTGCGTGAGTCTGCCAATATCTTCGTGCATTCTGGTGTAGGAAGGCGCCAGCATCATTGGGCCATAAGGTGTAGTCAGATTCTCTTTCACGGCTTTATTCAACAATGCCACTCGGTCGGAAGAAAGTGTAAGACTAAGCATGGCCCAACCCTGCGCGTTGAGATAAATCTTTCCTTCTTCATCGGCATGAGTACCAAATGGACGACCTTTATCAGTGATGCCTCGGGCATACCACGCGCCAATCCAAAAGTGATCCTCAATTGCTTTATTGAGGTCTTGGGATTTAGCTAACCATAGCTTGGCATCCTCATCTCGACCAACTTGTGCACAAATAGATGACCAACTAGATAACGCGCGACTGGTAGCCATAGTTAACCAAGCCGATACCCCTTTGCCATCTTTGCCCACCATGTTCATAGGGTCGCACCAATCTCCTTCTTTAATAAGACTGAGCCCTCTGTGGTCTAGATTTTCCAGTAAGTGGGACATTGCCCGTGATAAATGGGTGTAGACAGTGGCAGTTTCCTCGCTGTTGCCAAAACCAACCGAGTAGTTGAGGAAAGCCGTATCATTGGTCTCACGCAAGTACACCTCGATAAACCAAATCAGCCACACGTTATGATCTGAATGTGGCACTTGATTGATATACTTCAATGTCGCCTCTTCGTGCAACAGAATGCCGTCTGGCATAGCGCCGTTTGTGTGTTGCTGAGAGAGAGCGATAACAAAGTGTTTCTTTGCATCATCAGGAGCCAAGTAGATTAACCCCATGCTGTCTTGTAAGAAATTCCGTGTTTGGGGATCAGTGGTTAGGCGATGCATTTGTCCGTGATAGGCCAATTGTCTTGGGAGCCACCGGTTAACCATATCGTCAAAGGCGTCATCGGGCGTGTTGATAGCGACGGTGGGAGGCACATCTTTCGTGATATCAAGCCGTTGGTTGGTAAAGTCAAAATTCAGCTGCGCTTCAATGTCTTCTACTTTATTTACCGCCCCAAATTTCCATCGAAAACAGTCTGATGCATTGGCATCAAGCTGAGTTTTGTATTGGAAAATACCTACTGGGAATTCGTAGTTAGCGATCTTATTGTTTAAGCGATCACTTTTGAGCCCCTCGGGGTTTGCTAGGTGCCCTTCGCCAATAAAGCTCTTGTAGTTACATGTCCAACTCTTCGGTGGAGTATCACTTGCAAAATAGGTGATATCTTTTAAGTGACGTACTTTTTCGTAGTCTTTGGTTTTTTGATAAGGCGTTACCGAGGTAGCAACAATACTGTTCAAGTCGCTGTCGTAGTACGCAGATTGATTCATCCAGCTCAAGTAGCCAATAGAAAACATTGGGACTATCTCAATGGATACTGGCGCTGAATTTGTATTCTCAATACACAGTTGCCAGTGCTCGGCAACACCTTCACCTAGACTTAATTCTATAAAGAATTTCACACCATGTTGGTGTATCTCCCAAGCTAATTTGTCTTTGCCATGAATAAATTGAAAGGAATCTAAGGGCGCTCGCACTGGTTCATACGGCAATGAAAATAGCGGCTTATCATCAATTTTGACGTAAAAGAAACGGCCGGGGTGCTCACTGTGATAATGATGCTCGGGTTGCATGAAAGTAGTTGCTTCCAGCGATGGCCCCTTACTGTACTTGGCAGGCTCGGGTTGCATGTGTTGAGCATTTGCATAGCCACGACAATTCATTTGAATCATCATATGATGATTCCACAAAAAGCCACAGGCGTCAGGCAGTGAAGTGGGGCTATTTAGCCTCACTTCGTGTTTGTCAGAAATAATGTCGAAAATAGAGGAGCTAGGTGTCATATTGGCCTTCTAATTTGCGCTGTGCCAAGTCAGATTGTACTTTTTCAAGCTGAGCTGATGACAATGGATAAAAGTGAATACATGCAGCTGCCGCCAGAGCAAATACGCCAGGGATGACCGTCATTAGTAAAATGATGCCGTGTTGAGACTCTGGAGATTGGGTCATATTGGGCATATATCCCATACTCCCCAGCACCATACCGATAATGTATCCTGCTAACGCACCGCCGAGCTTTTGTGAAAAGGCCGCTGCTGAAAATACCATGGCGGTGGAACGGCGATTAGTACGCCATTCAGAATAGTCTGCGGTATCGGCATACATGGAAAATACCAAGGGTGATTTAGGTCCTAAACACAAACCAATTAAGCCTTGTATAGCAAAATGAAGGGTAACCTGATCTTTACCAACAAAGTACTGAGCACAGGCGAGAATTGCGACAGTGATCATCAAACCAATGAGCAACACACGTTTATCGAAGAAGCGTGTGAGTAGGGGAGTGCTAGCTGCTCCGACTGCAAGCGATATCATGTAAAGGGTCATGTAGTTGCTGATCAGATCTTCTCTTTCTAAGAAATATTTCAGATAGAAGGTACCTGAACTCGCTCGAATCGAAATAGTTAGCATAATGACTAACGCAAGCACGAATAGTACTAGCCACGGCTTATTACCCAGCAGATCTTTGATATCTCTTAAAGGTGAATGAGACTGTGGGGCAATGGCATGCACTCTCTCTTTGCACGCAGCGAAGCACAGGGTATACATGATAAGTGCAATGGTACCGTAAACCGCTAGCGTTAACTGCCAACCTCTCTCTACGTCGCCGTTCCCTAACCACTCTACAAGTGAAGGAGTAAAATAGGCGACAATAGTCCCCCCACTGAAGGCACCAATAAAACGGAAGCTACTCAGTGTGGTTCGTTGCTGAGTGTCGCCTGTCATTATCCCCATCATTGCGCCATATGGAACGTTGATAAAGGTATAGGCGAGCATCATGGCAATATAGGTAAGGTAAGCCCATACTACTTTTCCTGAATCACCTAAGTCTGGCACGGTGAAAGTGAGTATGCCTGCGGCAAGTAAAGGAATTCCTCCCCAAAGCAAATAAGGGCGGAATTTACCCCAACGCGTATTTGTTCTGTCTGCCAAAGCACCCATAAAAGGGTCGGAAAACGCGTCAATAAGCCTAGCCGCGAGCATCATGGTACCAACGGTGGCTGCGGGAATGCCAAAAACGTCGGTGTAAAAAATGAAAAGAAATACATCAAACAGACGCCAGTAAAGATTACTAGCAGTATCACCCAATGCGTAGGCTACTTTTTCCTTTACCGATAGCACTTCGTGTTGTGAATTTGACTGAATATTCATAATTGCTCTTTTATTGGAAGCGGTTCCAGTTTAATCTATACAAAGACGCAAATATGATCAACAATTAATTAACAATGATGTTTGATAAAACTCTTTCTTGTCCAAGTCTACTAATTTTGTTGGCTTGGTAAAGGTGGGTAAATTTGGTAATGTGATTTAAAGTATTAATTTGATGTTACAGTAAATTATTGGAAGCGCTTTTTTAATGTCTACTATCTATCAAGTTGCAAAATTGGCAGGTTGTGCTGTTTCAACGGTTTCTCGGGTGCTAAATGAACACCCAAATGTGTCAGCAAAAACCAAAGAGAAAGTACATAATGCCATGAATCAGCTGAATTATCGCCCAAATACTATTGCGAAGTCTTTGGCGTCACAACGCTCAGATTGCGTGGGTGTTTTAGTGAGTGAGCTTCACAGCGGGTTCTTTGGAACCCTTACCGGCGCGGTTGAAACACAATTACGGGCGCATAAAAAACACATCATAGTCACCGCAGGTCATGGTGATGCGACACTAGAAAAAGACGGTATTGAGTTTCTCATTGATAGGAACTGTGATGCGCTGGTTCTGCACGTAGAAGCGGTGAGTGATGAATATCTTGCCGAACTTTGCCAAGGAAAAACGCCAGTCGTCATTGTAAACCGTGAACTGCCGACGTGTCCTGAACACTGTATCAGTCTTGATAATGAGCAAGGCGGATTTACTGCAACACAAGCGGTTATTGCCAGAGGACACAAGAATATTGCCTATATCAGTGGTCCCATGAGAAAGCATGATGCTAGGGAGCGCTGGGAAGGTCATTGCAAAGCACTGCACCAGTCAGGTATTGCCTATGACCCCTCATTAGTGGTGGAAGCCAAGTTTACTCAAGATAGTGGTGCTGAAGCATTTGCTTTATTACTTCAGCGTAAAGTGGCCTTTTCTGCCGTAGTTTGTGGTAACGATGAAATCGCCTGTGGCGTTATGTCTGCTGCTCGTGACGCCGGCATCTCATTGCCTTCTGAGCTTTCTATCGTTGGGTTTGATAACACTAATATTGCGTCATACACCTATCCCAAATTAGCCAGCGTTGACTATCCGATTTTTGAAATGGGCCAAGCCGCAGGCCGCAAAATTCTCAATGAGGTTTATGACATTGATACCGCTGAAAAGGACAGCGCGTTTGAGCCTACCTTTATCGATAGAGCATCACTGCAACCTCTTAATGAACGATAACAAGCCCGTGAGACTAAGCTAAGGAACTAAAGATGAATAAACTCGCGACAATTCTACTAATGATTTGCTCATGGTCTGTCATTGCCGACGACAGACCATGGTGGTCTGAACCTTATCCGTCGACGTTTGATGTATCGATGTTGAAAACTCAACAACATATTACCGTCAGCGGAACCGTATTTGTTGATGAAAACAATCAAACTTTTGAGTTCAAAGGCGTGAGTATTGCCGACCCCGATAAGCTAAAGCAGCAGGGCAAGTGGTCCAAGGAAATATTCGAAGAAGTGGCCGAGTGGGGCGCAAATACCATTCGTCTCCCCATTCATCCAGGGGCGTGGAGGAGTGTTGGAAAAAACGATTATTTTAAGATGCTAGATGAAGCCGTGGTCTGGGCGAATGCGCTTGATTTGTACCTTATCCTTGATTGGCATTCTATTGGAAACATGCAAGCAGATCTGTATCAACATCCAATGTATAACACATCGTTTAAAGAGACTTTACAGTTTTGGCAGCAGGTTGCTTTTAGGTATCAAAATGTTCCTACAATAGCCGTGTATGAATTGTTTAACGAGCCCACCAATGACTTTATTGGTAATGGTAACAATAGCTTGGGTAGGGCAGATTGGAGTGTTTGGCGCGACATGATGGAAGATTTGATTGACCTGGTTCGCAGCTATGACACTAAAGTTATTCCACTAGTGGCTGGTTTCAATTGGGCTTATGATTTGTCACCGGTTAAGCAAATGCCAATTCAGCGTGAGAATATCGCCTACGCTATTCACCCTTACCCGCAAAAAGCGAAGCCAAAGGAACAGACAACTGAAAATTTCTTTATGCTTTGGCAACAGCAATGGGGTTTTGTAGCAAGCCGAGCGCCCATGATTGCTACTGAGTTAGGATGGTCTCACGAGTCAGCGCCCGGAGCTCATGTTCCTACAATTAATAACGATGGCACTTATGGCCCTCGTATTATTGACTTTATGACACAGCGAGGCATTTCTTGGATAGCCTGGGTGTTCGACCCTGAATGGTCACCGCAAATGATCTCAAATTGGGAATATGAACCTACTGAACAAGGTGCGTTTTTCAAAAAAGTGTTTCAAGGTGACTATCAGTCTGCAAACAACGAGTAATTAAGGTGATCTTGTTCCACTCTAACATTGCATGTATGTTTGTTGATTCATATCAATTAACTTAATAGTTAGTGGTGATTTAATGGTGCGTTTTGTTAAGCGCACCCTTGAATGTGCAGTGCTTTAGAGTGGAGTGATGAACAAGATAGAAGTTTTTCAGTCGGTTGAAGAGTATCAACACATGTTTGTAGGTGTTGATATGGACGCTATTCAAATAAAGCGAGGAAATTTCGTCAATCGTCACCG